>CAMVUB010000018.1 GCA_947170495.1 uncultured Prevotellaceae bacterium | reverse complement strand
GGGGGACTACAGGGGGCTACTCTTCCCACAGTTCGTCCCAGTCGTCTTCCTTGGTCATGGCATCGCCAGCAGCATCCACTTCATAGATGGAAGTGGGTGCGAGGATGCCCTCATGCAGGGCTATTTTTACTACCGCCATCTGCGGCTGCATATATGTCTTTCTCATTATCTTATATAAAGACCCACCCTCGAATCCCTCCCGTGAGGGAGGGAAGCGGCTAGCGCTTGAGAGAGTTTATTGGGTCATTGTTTAATGATTATACTTATTATTTTCACTATCTTCCCGCAGGCTCCCCTCCCTGACGGGAGGGGTGCCCAACGGGCGGAGTGGGTCTTTACTTCACGAGGACCTTGCGGCCGTTGACGATATTGATGCCCTTCTGCAGGCGGCTCATCTTCTGGCCAGCCAAGTTGAAGATCTCACCTCTTACATCATCCATCTTACTTCTTACATCGCCTATGCCGTCCACAATTGAATCGAAGTCGATGGAGATGAACTCCTTGACTTCACCCACTTCGCTCCAGTCTATCTGGATGTACGCGCGGTTGGCTGCCACGGTATTACCGGCTGCACGATAGAAGCCAAGCACGTCATCTACAATGTTCAGAATGTAGTTATGCTTAGTCGTTTCTACCACAGAAGCAACGGCAGCACCAGTACCTTTCACGAAGATATTGCCAGTAACATCGTCAGCATCAGTACCTCCAGCCAGAGAAGGGATATCAACAGTAGCACCACCATCAGCATGCAGAAGAACACCTGTTCGAGCGGGAATCTTATACTTTCTAGTAAATGTCACTCCTGTTCTTTTGTTTGGCGTAGCGATATAAGCTTCTATGCCCTTGCCTGTGAAGTCGAGTGCATTGTTGCTAGCATAGGTGGCATAACCCGCCGACGTTACAGTCACGCTCTCATCGGGCGTTGCCTCACCAGCCTTTTCAAAGAGATATACATCACTTTGACCTGAACCATAGCAAGAAAATAGACTTCCATTATTTCGAAGCCAGTTTCGACTGTTGTTTCCCTGAGCTTTAATTGTTGCATTCCCTGATTCATCTATCTCTATGCTCCAATAACTATTGCCATTTCCATCCAGACTTGCACTTGTCCTCAAATAGTTACTTGCACTACTTGCTGCATAGAGATATCCGGCTTGTGTTGGATCATAGATAGTATAATTGCCATCTGCATCAGGACCTTGAATAACTAATTCACGGGCACCTGTGGCTTGTAGTACGCCACCTGTAATGGTAGCATCTATTGAACCTCGATTATTGGCATTCTGAAGGTCCAGTACTTTTACAGATCCATTAGCCTTTCCGTTTGTTATCAAATAGTGCTTGCCAGATGTGATTGTCGAAGCGAGATTGTAGTTCGTGGGCAAGTTTATTGTGTAGGCTGCCGTGGTGACATTACTTGCATCTTCACCCTTAATAGCGATGGCTTTTAATGTGCAGGTGTGATCGATGGTTACAGCACCAGTGTAAAGAGTGCTCTCTGATGTAGGCGTGTTGCCATCTGTAGTATAGTGAATTGCCGCACCATCCGTGGCACAACTGATTGTTACATTCTGAACAGCGGTGTATGTACCTGCAGCTACTGAAAATGTCGGCTTGGCAACCGCTGCAGCCTGTTCTTCATAGGTGACAGAAATTGAATGAATTAAAAATGCCTGCTCTACAGAATATGTGAAGCTAAATGTACCACCTGATCCCGCGTTGGTGTTGACGGTCAAGTCAGTCCATGACTGACCAAATGTTGATGTGGTGGAACCGATTGATGTCGCACCCTGCTGAGCTGTCAAGGTACCCGCTTTGCTTCCGTTGTTAAGGATATTTACAGTAATAGATTTTACGTTGTAAGAACTAAAGTAATCCGTGGTAAATGTCACAGAACCATAATAGGCACTTTTGGAACTTCCAAACTTCAAACCATATGTTTTGCTATATGTACCCGTTGACATTTCTGGCGAACCTTCTCCCGCAGTAGTAGACACTGTCCACGTAGCCCCACTTACTGTAATTGTATTGCTCGAGATAGCTTCTGGAGAAGCAAAGGTATGTGACCAAACAAGATCCGTTGCCCACGCTGTTCCTGTTCCGAGGGAACACAAGAGGGCTACGAGGAGGGCGAAGCGTAGCCGGAGGGATTGAAGTAAATTTTGTTTCATTGTGTATGATTAATTAATAAGATTTTAATAGGGAGTTAAATAGGGAGTTAAAGGGTAATGTATGCGCATCGGTGAGGTGGCTTTCACCATCCTCACCGTGCTACATACGTTTTTCCATCGTCCCCCTTGGGGGACTATAGGGGGCTATCAGTTATTTCCCCAGATATCCCACTCACCGCGCTGCTTGCTCTCGAAGCTGCCGGGGGCGGCGCTGCCGCCCTTGTCGATGTTGGCACTGGGATTGCTGGCGACAAGCATTGCACTCTGCAACTCTATTGTGGTGACCGCTGTCTGCGGCTGTATATATGTCTTTCTCATTTTACCAATACTTTTTTACCGTTGACAATGTTAATACCGCGCTGGAGTTTGCTCATGCGCTGACCGCCAAGGTTGAAGATGCTCTCCACCTCTTCGCGGGTTGCGGGACGTGTCTCGGTGATGCCCGTAGCCTCATCCTCGAACACGAAGGTGAAGTTCTTTGCCTCAGCAGGAATATCGCCGGCATTGATATAAGCCTTGCCTGCAGGAATCACGCCGTCGGCGCTGCTAATCACAAAGCTGCTGCCTGAGAGACCATATACTGCACCTGCTTCCACGAATGTGGGAGCCGTAGTGCCGTGGAGCTTGTTCTCACTGGAGGAGTACTCTGTCGTGCCATCGCCGAAGTTGACGGTCACATTGGTGGGATTCACGCCGTCAGCATTCACATTGTAGAGCAGCACACCCTGACCACCCTTGATAGCCTCGGTGATCTTGGTAAAGGTAATCGTGCCGTCTGCGGCGATGGCGCTCACACGCCAAGCCGTGAAGCCCGTCGTGGTCGTGAAGTCCATCGGATTCACAGAGCAGTAAGTAGCGTAGCCGTACTTGTTGATGGTGACGGTGGCGGTAGGAGCCTGATACATGTGGACTGTCAATGTCGGGATTTGTACATTGTTTCCGTTTGTAACCTTCAGGGTATAAATAGTTCCTGCAGCTTGGTATTCGGAATCAATATCAAACTCATGATCATCCACGGAACTTGTTACCTCCGTGCTCACAGCCTCATCGTCCACATAGATATTAAATTTCACCTTACTCGATGAGCCTGTTTTTCCTTCTGTGGATATCTGAGTTACAGGCTTGTCAAAAGCAGGTAATGTGAGTGTAGCACCAGTCTTACCAAACAACAGAACACTCGTATTAAACTTATATCCATTAGAATCATCTGGTGTATTCAAAGTAACGGTCTTTCCGTCCTTCGTATAGGTGTTTTCACCAGTTGTATAATCTGTCGGGAATCCCCAAACAGTGTTGTCTGTGAAGTCGAAGGTATATGTAACCTCCGAGCTCGGTGCGGTTGAGCTACCCTCCGGAGCCGTCACAGTCACTTCGCAAGTCTCAGCGGCCGTAGCGGGATAGTAAGTACCTGCGCCAGCTGTCACGGTGATGGTGGCAGTGCCGACAGCCAAGGGCGTTACGGTGACGGTGGTGCCGTCAACGCTGACGGTAGCAACAGCGGTGTTGTTGCTCTCGGCAGTAACAGCGCCGTCATAGTTCGCTGTGGGCACGGTGGCCGTGATAGCGAAAGCACCTGCGCTGTAAGCCTGAGTCTTGCTGGTGGGGTCAAGGCTGATGCTGTTCGTGCCATTCACGGTGACAGCAACTACCTGCGAAGCAGCCTTGTAGTTCTCTGCGTTGCCGCCTGTGGGAGTAGCTGTAATGGTGATGTTTGCAGAACCCGGAGCTTCAGCAGAGAATGTTGTTTTATCTACATCTACGATTGAAGCATCGCTGGTTGCATAGGTGTAAGTGATTGAACCTGTAAAGCCAGCATCCTTGGTGCAGGTGGCAGCGAAGTCGTCCATATCGTCCACTGTCAAAGTCTTCTGTGCAGCAGGCAGGTCAATGCCCGTAGCAACGGCAGAGCGATTGTCAGTAACGTTCACCGTCACGGTTGTCTGTCCAGCCTTATAGGTGGCATCGGCGGCCTGCGAGATGGTGATGGTTGCAGAACCCTCACCAACGGCGGTGATCACGCCAGCATCGGTGACCGTTGCAACAGCATCGTTGCTGCTCACACATGTGATGGCGCCCATACTGCTTGTTGACCATGTAATCGTGCTTGTGGGATTCGCATCTGCGCTTGTGCGCTCCAGAGCCACCTCGTCAGATGATGTCAGCGTCAGGTTGCTGTCAGTCTTCGTGACACGACTAACAATATAGTTACCAGCTGCCACCTCTGCATCGCCCTTATATAAAGTTAGGCCGCCATAAATGGTCACGACATCACCAACCAGAAGGTCATCAGCAGAGCTGAAGTCATCCGTGGAGTTCTTTTTTCCTTTGTAAACAAGCAATTGCGTAGCTGTTGTTCCGTCATCGGAAATATAGTAACGGTAGTTGGCGCCATCACCCACGATGCTCGTGTTATAGAATTGAGATACAATACCTCTAATATACACATTAGCAGATGTGCCACTTCCCGGGGTTGCAGCGATTGCCTGTGCAACGGTGTAAGGATTCTTGACTGTACCAGGAGCGTTGCTGTTGATGACATTCACGGTAACCGTCACCTCTGTGGCTGCAGCATAGTCGTCATCACCAGCTGCATTCGCCTTGAGGACAATGACACCGGTGTTGGCAGTGTAGATTTCCACTGTGCTGCCGTCCAAGAGGAAGTCATCATCCTCTGTCAACGTGGTGTTCTCGTTATCAACCGTAAAGACCACTGTAGCGCCATTTGTGGCAGTAGCGACGAGCGTCAGTTCACTCTCGGATTCACCCAGGTCAATCGTCTGCTCGTTGCCTCCTGTTACGGTGATAGTGTTTTCTGCCAGCTGCTTTGTTGCTGTGACAGTCGTCACACCACTTTCATCGAGGCCCTTGATGGCAATAGCCTTAATGGTGGTGGTGGCGGTGATGTTGAAGGGGGCTGTGTATTGAGTACTGCCGGAAGTCGGCTCTGTGCCGTCGAGCGTGTAGTAAATCGTTGCACCACCCGTCTCACAGCTCATCGTCACCGTTGTCGAGATGGTGAAGGGAGAAGTTACACTGATAGCAGGCTTTACCACAGCAGGAACATTTACGGTAATGTTGTATGTCGTTGTCTTCTCAACTTCATTCTCCGTGTAGCTGACGGTAACCGTCTTTACACCAGCGGAAGCCATATCAGGTGTGCTGAATTCAGCACTGCCCGTGACAACAGCCTCAGAGGCATCGTCATACGTAGCCGTCACCACAGCTCCTTCATGCGAGAATTCATCGCCAACCTCGAACACAGTAGGATATGTGCCTGAAACTGCGATAGAAGAAAGCTCCTTTTGCTTGACGAGAGTGATGGCAAAACCACTTATAGTTGAATAACTAGACGCATTACTTGGACGACTCATGGTCACAACGGATGCAGATCCTGTCCATGTAGAGGTTTCAAAGCCGGCAGGTGAAAAGGTCTCGTCGCCCTGCAACGTTCCAGTAATTTCTATTTCAACAATCTCATATCCTGTGGGTGCAGTGAATGTAAGTGTATTGGCTTTATAGAAGCGCATAGCAGTTGTATTCGCATATGTACTTCCACTTCCTCTTGACCACGACAGCGATACATTCTCTTTCTCTCCGCTTAGTGCATCATATGTATCACCGCTGAATTGCGAATCTTTACCCCAGAAAGTATAATTGGGTGTAATCTCTATTGATGTCGGCTGAACATAAGGTGCGCTGCTGGTGACAGTCAGTTCATAGGTGTCGCTTGAGGAAAGATAAGTATCTGCAACTCCTGCATAGTCCGCCGTGATGGTTGTAACACCCTTGGCCACAAGCGTGACCTCACCCGTTGTAGCATTGATGGTAGCAACATCTTCGTCGCTGCTTGACCATGTTACGCTGGCACCACCGATAGCAGCATCCTCATTATCCTTCACTGTAGCGGCAAATGAGCCTGCCGCTGTGCTTACATAAACATCCGTATTGGTAATGCCAGAGTCATCAATGGTCGTTGTGGTAGCCACACCTGAGCCGCCACCGCCACCACCAGCTGTGTAAGTGGCTTCAATATCCCAAATACGAACTGCACCACTTGCTGTGATATAGCCAGTATTTAAATCGAGGCTGGAGCAGTCTATGGTGACCTCGCTAGCACCTGTTCCAGACGCTACACCTACGCCTGTAGCACTTGTGGAGTTACTGCTACTGAAATACAATGTGGCAGAATTACCACCGCCATCTCGTGCTTTTGAGGAACTTGAAACGGTAATTCTTAATTGAGTGATTTTGGTGCCTAATTCAGGCACCTGAACATAATATGCCGTACTGCTTGCATATTTCTTTATTTGCCAATAATGGTAATCAGACGTTGCGTTACTGTGCTGATTCTTGATGGCATACGCATTCCATGTATTAGCGTCACCATCTGTTGCAGAGCAGGCACCATAAGATGCGCTACCTGAACCAGCTTTGATTTGAGCACTGGTCAGAGTCACCGTATCCGCCCACGCCGTTCCCGTGAACGTCGCGCATAGCAGTGCTACGAGCATCATCACTCGCAGCCTGATTGAATTAAGTAATTTTTGTTTCATTTTTGGGTAAAGTTTTTATTGTTGATTAGTTGTTTGTATTCTCGGTAGGCGCGGTCATTGACGGAACTTAAATCATTCTTTAATCCGAACCTAAATCTTTTTCTCTTTTTGACACGAATAGCCGTAATTTCCATAATTTTTCTAGCAGCTAAGACCACAGATTATGAACTGAACTTAAATCAGCCTTAAATCAGAACTTAAATCTGCGTGGGCGGTGCAAGGGATGACGCTCAAAGGACTTGTCCTTGGAGCTTGGAGTTTTCAAGGCAGACCATCTTGAAAACTAGTTTTCAGAGTGGCAGCCTTCGAAATCTCCTACGGCACACAGCCTAAGCTGTGAGCCAATCCCGTGCTCCGAGTGTGAATGTTCCATTATGATCCATTATGATCCATTATGGCCATTTATGTTCAAAGAAAGAGATTTAAGTTTAGATTTCTGTGAGATTTATGTTCCTTTGAAAACAATAAAGTCCAGATTTCCGTCCCTTAATAATCGCAATGAAACCGCGCTGCGGCCAGTGGCCAAGCGCGATGGGCGGCAGTGGCTGTCGCCACTTTTGCTCACCGGGCAACGCTTTGCCCGTCGAATTTCGCCGCAAAAGTACGAACTTTTGCTTTGAAATCAAAATTTTTTCGATGCTTATGTGTTTTTTTGTTAATATTTTGTACCTTTGCCCCCGATGTTTCATCCGAGTCGGATGTATGCAAATGCATTCCTCGCTTGGAATTTATGTAAGATTGAGGGGGACGTGAAGCCGTGAGGCCCCCACAACCCCCGGCCCGAGGGGGCCCATTCCTCCCCGGGTTTGATAAAATTTTTAGTTTGTGAAATTGGCGGGGCTGCGAGTTCGCCGCGAGGCGCGAGCCCCGTTTTTTCAGTCCCCTGTGGTCCCCCAAGGGGGACGATTGAAGGCCCCCCTTAAACTTTTGAACTCTTATAATACAATGGCAAAGAAAGAAGAGCGTGCAGAGTTGCACAAGACAATATGGAAGATAGCGAATGATCTGCGCGGCAGCGTGGATGGCTGGGACTTCAAGGCCTATGTCCTTGGGGCTATCTTCTACCGCTTTATTTCAGAGAACATCTGCGATTACATTCGAGAGCTGATGGCAGAGGCTGGACAGCCAGACTTCGACTACACCACCATCTCCGACGAGATGGCAGAGAACATCCGTCAGAAGATGGTGGAGGAGAAGGGTTACTTCATCCTGCCGTCGCAATTGTTCCAGAATGTGGTGAAGAATGCAGGACAGGACGAGAACCTGAACGAGCACTTGACCGCAATCTTCCGCAGCATCGAGGCTTCTGCCATCGGCACCCCTTCGGAGGATGATATGCGAGGCCTGTTCAGCGACTTCTCTGTCGATAACATCAAGTTGGGCCCCACGGTCATCCTTCGCAACCAACGTCTGGCGAAGGTACTCTACGCTGTCTCGCAGATGGATTTGGGCTCGAAGTACAACGATACGGAGAACGACACCTTTGGCGATACCTACGAGTTCCTAATGACGATGTACGCCACACAGTCAGCCAAGAGCGGTGGCGAGTTCTTCACGCCGCAGCAAGTCTCGGAGTTGTTGGCTCGTCTGGCCACGTGGCATAATCCCCATATCAATAAGGTCTATGACCCCGCTTGCGGATCTGGCTCGCTGTTGCTGAAGTTCGCCAAGATCATCGGCAAGGATAATCCTGCCCTGAAATATTTCGGTCAGGAGATTAACCCCACGACCTACAACCTGTGCCGCATCAACATGTTCATCCACAACGTGAACTTCGACAACTTCGACATCCGTCTGGAGGACACGCTGCTGAAGCCGCAACACATGCAGGACGCACCCTTTGATGCCATCGTCTCTAATCCGCCCTATTCGCTGAAGTGGGACGGTAAAGAGAATCCGCTGCTCATCAATGACGAGCGCTATTCCCCTGCTGGAGTGCTGGCACCCAAGAGTGCTGCAGACTTAGCTTTCATAATGCACATGCTGTGGCACCTAAGCGAGCTGGGTACTGCTGCCATCGTAGAGTTCCCCGGTGTGCTGTATCGTGGTGGTGATGAAAAGAAGATTCGCGAATATCTGTTGAAGAACAATTTCGTAGATACCATCATCCAACTGCCCTCGAACCTGTTCTTTGGTGTGGGTATCGCCACGTGCATCATCGTGCTGAAGAAGAGCGCACGACCCGATAGCAGCGTTCTGTTCATCGATGCCTCGAAGCTCTTCGTGAAGAACGGCAATAAAAACCTGCTTCTGCCTGAGCATCAAGACAAGATTATGGAGCTGTACAAGAACCGTAAGGATGTGCAGTATTTGGCCAAACTCGTGAAGAACGACGACATCCTTGAGAACGACTGCAACCTCTCCGTCAGCAGCTATGTGGAGCAGGAAGATACGCGTGAGGTAATCAATATTGAAGAAGTGAATGCCAAACTGAAGGAGCTAGTAGATGAGGGCGAGAAGCTGAACAAGCGAATTGAGGAAATCGTAAAAGAGCTGGAGGGATGAGTATGAAGGTGGAGTGGAAAAAGCTAGGAGAAGTTTGCGAGATAGGCACAGGCTCGAATAATAGGGAAGACGCTTGTGAAGATGGTTTGTATCCATTCTTTGTCAGATCACAAGAAGTCCTTAGAATTGATGCTTATCTATTTGATGAGGAAGCAATCCTTATACCTGGTGAAGGAGGCGTTGGTGATATATTCCATTATGTAAATGGGAAATATGGCCTCCACCAAAGAACATATAGAGTTCACCCCATATCCGATTCGATAAAGGGCAGATATATTTATTATTATCTCTTTGCATATTTCAAATCATATATTTATCAGAAATCGTATAAAGCTACTGCTGCCTCTATTCGTAAGCCAATGCTTACCGATTTCCCTCTTGTAATCCCCTCCCTCACTGAGCAGACTCGGATAGTGGGCATACTCGATACGTTCACTTCTGCTATAGACAACCTAAAAGAGCAGATAGCCCAGCGAAGAAAACAATACGAATATTATCGTGACCAACTCCTCGACCTCGAAGGAAAAGAGGGGGTGGAAATGAAGACGCTAGGTGAAATAGGAGATGTTTGCATGTGCAAGCGGATAATGAAAGAACAAACTTCGAATAATGGCGAGATTCCTTTTTACAAGATTGGGACGTTTGGTGGCAAGGCTGATGCTTTTATAACTAGAGAATTATTTGAAGAGTATAAATCGAAGTATTCCTATCCTAAATTAGGCGAAATCCTAATTTCAGCATCAGGAACTATTGGACGCTCAGTAGTGTTCAATGGTGAGGATGCTTATTTCCAAGATTCAAATATTGTTTGGATTGCTAATAACGAAACAATAGTCACAAATAGATATTTCTATTATTTCTATCAAATTGCAGAATGGAAGACGGATGGTGGGACGATAAAACGATTATATAATTACAATTTAAAGAATACTACGATCCCCGTCCCCTCCCTCTCCGAGCAATCGCGCATTGTCTCCATCCTTGATACCTTCGAGGCCTCCATCCACAATCTGGAAGCACAGCTGGCCGAGCGTCAGAAGCAATATGAATATTATCGAAACCAACTGCTAACGTTTGAATGATGGACGACTATAAGATCATAGTAGAGCAGGAGCACTCGACGGTGATGGCACACTATGAGGTGAAGGCCAAGCCAGACGGGGGCTACCAGAGCGAGGCAAAGCTGGAGAGCGAATTCATCAAACAGCTGATGGCGCAAGGCTATCAGTATGCCAAGGTGAAGGACGAAGCAGACCTGCTCGCTAACCTGCGCACGCAGTTAGAGACGCTCAACGAGACAACGCTGAGCGACAACGAGTGGGCGCGTCTGCTGCCTATGATCTCGAATGAGCAGATGACGATTCAGGACAAGACGGAGATGATTCAGGGCAAAGGCTATGTGCTGAGCCTGACATTGGACAACGGCCTGACGAAAAACATCAAGCTCATCGACAAACAGAACGTCTATAACAATCGCCTGCAGGTCATCCACCAATACGAAGTGCCCAACGGTGCGTACAAGAACCGCTATGATGTCACCATCCTCGTGAACGGTCTGCCGCTGGTGCATATCGAACTGAAGCGCAGAGGGGTGGACATCAAGGAGGCGTTCAACCAGATCAACCGCTACCAGCGGGATTCGTTCTGGGCTGGGCGTGCGATGTTCGACTTCGTGCAAATCTTCGTCATCAGCAACGGCACAGAGACGAAATACTACTCCAACACTACGCGCTACGCCAAGGAACAGGAGGCCGAGAGCGCACCACGCAAGCAGAAGACGGACGGCAACACGTTTGAGTTCACTTCGTACTGGAGCGACCAAGAGAATACGCTGCTGACCGACCTGCGCGACTTCACCACCTCGTTCTTTGCCAAGCACACCATCCTGAACATCCTGACCAAGTACTGCGTGTTCAATGTAGACAAGCAGTTGCTGGTGATGCGACCGTATCAGATTGCTGCGACAGAAAAGATTCTGCAACGCATTCAGACGGCCCTCTATAACCGTTGGCAGGGGACGACAAAGGCGGGCGGCTACATTTGGCACACGACAGGAAGCGGTAAGACGCTGACATCCTTCAAGACGGCACAGCTGGCCTCGAAGATGGAAGGCATCAAGAAGGTGCTGTTCGTGGTCGATAGGAAGGATCTGGACTACCAGACGATGAAGGAGTACGACCACTTTGAAAAAGACTGCGCCAACAGCAATTCATCTGCCAGGATTCTGCTGAAGCAGATGAAAGATAACACTTCGAGCATCATCATCACGACCATTCAGAAGCTGTCGAATCTGATGAAGCCCAACATCTACGACAAGGATGAGGGGTTGCGTGAGATTCTGCAGAAAGAGAACATCGTGCTGATCTTCGATGAATGCCACCGCTCGCAGTTTGGCGATATGCACAAGCTGATTGTAAAGCGCGTGAAGAAGCACCTGATATTCGGCTTCACAGGCACCCCCATCTTTGCCGTCAACACCAGCGCAGGCAGCAAATATACGACAACGGCCCAACTCTTCGGCGGCGAACCCGACAAGGACGGCAAGCCCACGAAAGCGCTGCACACCTACACCATCATCAATGCCATCCGAGACAAGAACGTGCTGAAATTCCATGTGGACTATAACCGCACGATGCGGATGAA
Organism: uncultured Prevotellaceae bacterium; assembly: GCA_947170495.1. Classification (GTDB taxonomy): domain Bacteria; phylum Bacteroidota; class Bacteroidia; order Bacteroidales; family Bacteroidaceae; genus Physcousia. The sequence goes on along the minus strand of CAMVUB010000018.1, from coordinate 34,968 downwards.
GAACGAGGTGGAACGCAAGCAGGTGTGGGGCATAGATACAGAAGAAGCATTGCACGACCCACGCCGCATCAGCATCGTGACGCGCTACATCATTGAGCGCTTCGGCGAGAAGACCAAGCAGAACGCAGAGGCCTACTCGATGAGCAAGCTGGTGAATGTGGCAGAGGTCATCAAGAAAGGCCGTAAGGTGGAAGAGGAAAGGGCACGTGTGAAGACGCGTGGCTTCAACAGCATCTTCGCCGTTGACAGCGTGAAAGCGGCCATCCTTTATTACAACGAATTCAAGAAACAGCTGGCCGTGCCAGGCGCTCCAGCTCTGCGCGTAGCTACCATCTACACCTACAACGCCAACGAGGAAGAGGTGGATGAATGGGGCTTCGGCGGCGATGAGAACCCAGAAGAACTGGGGAAAGCCCCCGATGTGCAAAGCCGCGATGCGCTGGAACAGGCTATCAGGGATTATAACGAGTGCTTTAACACCAACTATTCGACGGATGGCGACAACTTCCAGAACTACTACAGAGAGGTGTCGCAACGGATGAAGAACAAGGAAATAGACATCCTCATCGTGGTGGGCATGTTCCTGACGGGCTTCGACGCGAAGACGCTGAACACGCTGTGGGTAGATAAGAACCTGAAGCTGCACGGTCTGCTGCAAGCCTACTCGCGCACGAACCGCATCCTGAATGCCGTGAAGGACTGCGGCAATATCGTGTGCTTCCGCAATCTGGAAGAGGCGACGAACAAGAGCCTGGCCATCTTCGGCGATGAGAATGCCAGCGGAATGGTGTTTCTGAAGTCCTACGAGGACTATTATAGCAAGGGCTACGAGGATGACAGAGGTACATGGCACGAGCCTTATACGGAACTAATCAGACGTTTGCTGGAATCGTTCCCAGTAGAGGGAATGGGCAACCTGTTTGATGAGGAGCAGAAGAAGGTGTTCATCAAACTGATGGGCGAAATTCTGCGTGTGCGCAATATTCTGTCAGCCTTCGACGACTTCACGGATGAGGCTAAGATGGTGGATGAGCTGCACTATCAGGACTATCTGGGTTGGTACAATAAATACTACGAGGAGTTCCGTCCGACGTCGCACAAGGATGAGCGCGAAGACATCTCGGATGACATCGTGTTCGAGATGGAGCTGGTGAAGCAGGTGCAGATCAATATCCGCTATATCCTGAGTCTGGTGCAGCAGTACCACGATTCAAACTGTCAGGACAAGGAGATTATCGTGAAGATTAAGAAGCAGGTGGATGCCAGCCCTGACATGCGCGACAAACGCGAACTGATAGAGAAGTTCATTGAGCAGATGACCCCAGAGAAGGGGAAAGATGTGGGTGAGGAATGGGAGCAGTATATCGAACGCGAGAAGAAAGAGCAGCTGGATGCCATCATCGCAGAAGAGCACCTGAAGCCCGAAGCCTCCTACAGCTTTATGGCGCGCGCCTTTGCTGACGGCTACGTGACAGAGACGGGCACCGGCATCGCCAAGATTCTGCCACCCTCGAACCCCTTCCTGCCCAATAGCGGACAGAAGAAGCAGACGGTGATAGAGAAACTGAAAGCATATTTACAGAAATTCCTAAATACAAGCGAATAAGAGAAAGTAAACGAAACAGGCGGCTATCCCTATAGGTAGTCAACAGAAAGCGAGTCGCCAACAACGGTCAGCTGTCGTCAGGACACTCAGAATCTTGCCAACTCTCAGAGTTAGAACCTTAGGCACAGACTTCATGCGACAAGTGGCGCTTGCGCGTAGAATCGAAAAACTACTGCGTGAGCCTCATTTGTGCGTTTGTATGTGTCTTTGGGAGGCAAGCCCTGAGTGTCCTGCATTCGTCATGAATGACGGCTCGCGCTTTTAAGAGATAAAACTATGTTAGACGAATTTATAGAGCATCTGCATATGATGATGACGAAGGTGACTTCTGGAGACATATTTAGTTATGCCCTATATCGTCGCCTCTACGCGCTTTCTATTCTTGCTTATATGCGCGAATTGAACGAGAAGCTGAGTGATTTATGCAAGAAGTTGGATACATCTCTCGATGTGAATGCGTTGGTTATTCAATACGATAAATATTTCAATAGGGAATACTGGTATAAAAGCTGGCTTCTAAATTGTGGCGTAAATTTGGCAGGTGACATCACGACTTTGGATATCAATATGACAACAGAGTATTTCCCGATTGACATCAAAGAATACGTCTTTACGCAAGATATGGCTGACACTTTCAAGAGCTCAATGGGACATTTGTGTGATGAAGATAGATTGAACGAGCGCAGTTTGCAATATGCTTTGAACAAGGGCTTGAAAACCATGTTGTCCCTGCTCTCTGATATACGGAAGAAAGCTCAGACCCCACCTTCGTATCTATTCAAGAAGTTCTGGGAAGAAGAGATTATTGGGATGGTTGACAAGAATGACTATATAAAAACTTATACAAAATGGAAGGAGGATCATGGGGACATCAATTTCCAAAATCTGCAAGATAAGCAAACACAAATCTTGGTGAAATTCCTCTCCTCTGATTTTTTGAAACATAGACCTATCCCTACAAAGGGAGAAATCAGCAGATGCAAGCTAAGCATTAAAGAGGACTCTCTGGAATATGGATATGAATTGCCCAATAATATCCAAGAGCAATGTGCGCGATTGGAATTCTTTGTCAAATGGAAGGATAATAACCAATATATTCTTGGGCTTGATTATGAGAAAATCGGCAAATACATCTATGAGCATTATTCTGATTCATGGGAGGGAATATATGCACTTGCCGAGTTTGATATCCTCCTTGATGCCATCCACGAGGATATGGCTTCTGTGAAGCCACAATTAAAACAGTATCTTAAAGGCTATGATGAAGAGCAAGCTAATGTCCTATTGAAAGAATGCGCAGACATACTAAACACCTGCCAAAAACATTTGGCAGAGGATGTTAATGATTCATTCCTTTTTATATATTTAAAGAGGCTACTTTTCAACAAGGAGATGAAAGAAGAGGCCCGGAAGAAACTGTCCGGACAATCACGCTATACTTATATATGTGAAATTGTGGCAGTCCTAAAGAACGCAAGAATCTTCAAACTTGAATGTGACAAGCACGACTTGGCCAAATCATTAAGAGAGAAGATTACCAGCATACAACTTGACACGATAACGAAGAATATTGAGCGTGCCTATAATTCCAATGAGGGGACGTTATACCGTTGGACAATGAATAATATCGAAGATCTTAAGAAAGAAGCAGCTAATATTTTTGCAGGGATTATTTGATAGGTATAGTTCAAAAACTACTTTTCGTACTCTTTAAAATAATCCTTGACCCCTTGAAATCCCTTTGAGAACAGGCTTCTCAGAGGGATTTTTCTTTGGGATTAACTAATTTTGCAATACCGATAATCCCACCGACCTTTGCACCAGAATCCCGAACGATGGTGGCTCACGTTGAGCTCTTCCGGGTTGTCGGGCGCAAAGTACAAGATGAAGAATTTATCTTCTTCGAACCTTACGCAGGTTCACGACAACAAGAGTTGTCTCAGCGCATTCACCAACAAAATGTTCGGAACGTTGCGCATCGTGGTCACTGACGACCAGAAACCTATGTTCAACCTCGCGGATGTGTGCCGCGCGCTCGACATCAAGAACGTTGCGGACACCAAGAAAAGGTTGCAGAAGAGGGGTATCGCTACTATCGACACCCCTACCAAGAACCAGTACGGAGCGACGGTGATGCAGGCGATGACATACATCGATGAGGCGAACCTCTACCGCTGCATCTTCCAGAGCCGCAAGGCGGAGGCCGAGAAGTTCCAAGAGTGGGTCTTCGAGGAAGTGCTGCCGCAGATTGGCCATACGGGCGGGTACATTCCTACTAAGGACCTGCGCACGGGCGAGAAGCTCACGGACGGAGAGATTATCCAGCGTGCGAACAGCATCATGCTGCGCACGATTGCACGCCGTAACCAGCCTGCCGACGACTGCCTGACATCAACAGATGTGGCCAAGGGACTGGGCATCGAGGTGAAGGACCTGAACCACTATCTCGTGGATAAGGGCATCATCCGTTGGACGGGAGGTCGCTACTGCATGACACCGGCCTACGCCGAACAGGGCTACGACGAGAACCGCCTATTCTGCTATCATGGCATCAACGGTGAGGCGAAACAGCGCTCGTATCTGGTGTGGACGCCTGCGGGCAAGCGCTTCATCGAAAACATGATCAATCAATAAACAACCTATTACAACCATGCGTATTCAAGGTAAAATCAATCAGGTGATGCCCCTGCAGCAGGGTGTGTCACAGCAGGGCGCCCAGTGGCGCAAACAAACCATCGTGGTCATGGAGGATGACCCCAGCATCATGTTCCCCAATGAGATGGCACTGGACCTCTTCAATGACAAGATCCCAACTGAACCGCTCGCCATTGGACAGCGTGTAGAGGTACACTTCGGAGTCCGTACACGGGACTATAATGGCAAGGTCTATAATGACATCAACGTCTATCGCATCACGACCAATGTTTAGGGGCTTATGAAACTATCTGAACATTTCTCCCTGGGGGAGATGACCCGCACGAGGGTTCAGGGCGTGGACAACACGCCCACCGATGAGGCGATGGGCAATCTGCAGCGGCTGTGTCGCTGGCTGGAGATGCTGCGCGCGGAGTGGAACTGCCGCTACGGCGAGGGTGATGACCCCATCATCATCAACTCGGCTTACCGTTCGGCGGCAGTAAACAAGGCCGTGGGCGGTGTGGCGACGAGCAACCACCTGACGGGCTGTGCCGCCGACATCCGCGTGACAGGCATCGAGCAGCTGCTGCGCTACGCCACCATCATCATGGACATCAGCGACGAGGCTGACGAGCCGTTCGACGAGCTGATCCTTGAACGCCAGGGGCACAAGATGTGGCTGCACTTCGCCGTGCGCCCCAACGGCAACCGCAGAAAGATTTCCATCTGCTGCAAATAACAAACAACAACAATTACAATTCTGAGTTTGACGGCTGAGTGAGGGAAGAGTACCGGTTTAAATGTCGACAACTAACTACTTCGCTCCTCCCGATGACTCAACAAAACAAACTACAGAATTATGAAAGTTACATTAAATATTTCTGATGCGGACTACCGCGAACTGATTTCAAAGTCTCGCCGCATGCGCGGCAGCATAGGCCTCATCGACCTGAAGGAGGCCACATTTAATCGCCATCACTCAGATGGCCGGTCGCAAATGCGCGACTACCGCTTCCACAAGTTGCCCCACGGTCGGGTGAGCATCACTGACAAAACGGTGCGTCTGTCGTTGAACATTGAACGTTCAGAGACAAACATCTGTGCCAGCGAATGCATAGATGAAGAGAGCCGTACGGCAAGTGACTTTGTGTTTGAACAAATTGAGGAGGACTTCGAATGAGCGTACATGTGATTTACTACAAGGATGGGGCGAAGATGATGCGCCCCGTCCTCTCCAGACCAGAGTATCTGGCGCTGAGAAACGGCGGTGACCAAGTGCAGACGGTGGCGGCGATTCGCGAGGGTGATACGTCGTTGAAGCACAAGCTGGTGCAGATGAACTACTCGTGCCTGCCCAATGAAGATGGTTCGCTGAAAGGCTCGAAGACGATGAGCACGACGGTGGGCATGGACATCGACTGGACCCCTTCACTCGCGAACCCTGAAGGGGAAGAGCAGACAGCTGTCAGCAAGGAGGAATGGCTGAAGAAGGTGCCGGAGCTGGTGATGGGGAAGAAGGAGGAGCTGGGACTGCTGATGCTGGAGTGCTCTGCCACGAAGGGCTACCATCTTGTGTTCAAGCGCCGTCCCGAACTGTCGCAGGAGGAGAACCTCAAATGGGCCAGCGAGCTCCTGGGCGTGGCTTACGACAAAGGTGCGAAGGACATCACCCGCGTGTTCTTCACGACGACGGCGAGTGAGGAGGACCTCATCTATCTCGATGATGAGATATTCAAAATGGAACCCAGCAGACCCACCCCCGCCCTTGCCCGTCCTCAGCAGAGGAGTTCTGCTTCGGTCACTCAGGACGGCTTGACATTCAGTCAACCCGTTGACACCTTCGCTACCCGTGAAGGGAGGGGAGAGGCTGGCGCAGAGAAGTCACGAGGACAGGAAAGTCTCCCCTCACGGGGAGATTTAGAGGGGTCTTCCTCTTTTCCCACCTCCTACCACGGCATCCCCTTCTCCGCCATCATCAAGAAGTATTGGGAGGTGAACAACCGCGGCTTTGAGCCCACGCAAGGCGACCGCGACACGCTGACCTATCAGCTAGCCTGCGACCTGCGCCACATCTGCGGTCGTAACTTCGAGTGGCTCGACCAGGTCATCCCCTGCTATGATGGTTTCCCGCTCGAAGAGAAGCGCGCGAAAATCAAGAGTGCTTTGAACTCGGAGTTTAATGGGTTCCCGGTGAGGCTGAGGAATGTGCTGAATGCGCTGCAAACCGAGACACAGGCCCCCCTGTCGTCCCCCGAGGGGGACACGATTCCCGATGACAATGATGAAGTGTATAGTAGCCCCCTCGGGGGCTTGAAAGGGGGGCCTCGTTTGCCGCAGGGCATCAAGGACAGCATTGACGCTGTGGGCTCTCAGTTGGCGATGCCGGTAGTGACGGCTATCTGCCCCTGCATCGGTGCGTTGGCGACGGGGGTGAAGCTGGATGTTCACGGACAGAAGAAGGGGCTCAACCTCATCGCCTACATCGCAGGCGACTTCGCATCGGGCAAAGGTGGCATCGACCCGGTCGTGGAGGCGTGGATGAGCGAGGTGAGGGCGCTGGATGCGATGTACCTGATGCAGGAGAACGAGTGGCGCCTGAAGAAGCAGGCCGCCAAGAACAAGAAGGAACAGCCAGAGGAACCGAAGCTGCCCGTGCGCTTCATCACGCTGAACAACACGGTGGCGAAGCTGGCTGAACGTCTGGCCAATGCCGAGGGTAAGCACGCCTTCTCGTTTACGCCCGAGGCGGACACGGTGGCGCAGAAGTGGAAGTCGGCGATGAGCGATTTCTCGGTCATGCTGCGCCAGAGCTACGACGGCACGAAGTACGAGCGCGAGGCCAAGAGCGTGGATGCGGTGAATGTACACATCGAGCACCTGCTGTGGAACGTAGTGATGTGCGGCACGCCTGATGCGCTCTACCGCGTCGTATCTAACTATACCGATGGCTTCCAGAGCCGCATCGCCGTAGCCCGCACGCCCGACAATACGTTCGCTCCGTTGGAGGATAACCCGCCGGTGCTGACGCCGCGACAGACGGAACGCATACAGCAGGTGGCGCATCTGCTGCCGCTGATGCAGGGCGAGGTGGTGCTGCCGAAGTTGGAGGCGAAGGGTCGCGAGTGGCTGGAGCGCATCCGCCTGGAGACGATGAAGAATGATGACCGCGTGCGTGCCCGCCAGCGCATCCGCGTCTGTGTGACGGCGCAGAGGATGACCTGCTGTCTGATGCTGTGCAAGGTGTGTGAAACGCTCATACAGAAGCACGGCTTGAACGGTGCTGAGGCGCAGCTGAAGCAGAAGCCCACGCTCTGGCGCGATATGCTACAGAAGACGCAGACGCCCACCATGATGGAGTTCTTCGACGTGATTGCCGACTCGCTCCTGGATAACGCCCTTCATTTCTTCCGCGACCGCATTGAGAACGCCTTCAGCAGCCGCGACTATGCGGGTAGCGAGCGCCAGAAGCGCGGCAAGAATGATTCCATCTTCGAGCGTCTGGATCATCAGTTCTCATTCGAGCAGGCAATGCAGCACTCTGTGGCCATAAAGGGTGCCGGCGTGAACCACAATACCGTTCGCCAGATGCTGAAGAACTGGCGCAAGCAAGGCCTTGTGGTGCTGGAGGAGGGTGGAAGCTATCGAAAGTTGAGATTTGAGAATTGACAGCGGTCAAAGTGGTCAAGGTCATTTGGTCAAAATCGACTTCACGAATGGACAATTTGACAATTTACAAATTGACGAGATGAAACTATGATTAAGATTGCAAACACCCAAGCATGCTTCGTGGAGCTCTGGCTACGGCTGGAGCGCACGAGGCGCCTCCTGTGGACGCAGCATAAGCGCTTCTGCGTGCGGCGCATCCTGAAGACATGGTTCGGTCTGCGCGCCACTGATGACTTCATCTGGGAGGTGTGTCAGCTGGCCACCCTCGACGAGCAGGAACCGCTCTGCGGATGGGACACCCTGCCGCCGCCCGCACTCTACCCGCGCCAGCACCGCGAGCTCCTGCGCGCCATCGTAGCCGTCCGCCTCGGCATCAGCTTCTACCGCATCAACCTCCACGCGCTGGACAATGCCTATAGCGTGGCGTTCCCTAAGAGTACACCGCTCAATGTGAATAAGAAAGGCCCCCTGTGGTCCCCCAAGGGGGACGAAGGGAAGAGCCCCCTATAATCCCCCAAGGGGGACAATTAAAGCGCCCCTTCCGCGATGCGGAGGGGGCGCTGTTTGGTTTAGCTGGAAGCGAAAGCTTACTTGAGCTCGCGCATGCAGACCTTCAGTTTCACCTGATAGGTGCCCTGGCCGTTGTTGCTCTCGATAGTGGAGTTCAGGTTGAGCCAGCACTCGGGAGTGTTGTCAACGGTCTTGAATTCTACCTGTGCATCGCCAGTCTCGTAGGAGTTACCCATCGCCTTGTCAGCCCACTGGTAGTGGAGGGTGCCAGCTGCCTGGTCACGCCAGCTCCAAGCACCTACATAAGGCTTGGCATCGGGGTTCTTAACCAGGTTGAAGGCGATGGTGAAGCCACCGGCATTGTCGAAGCTGATGCGCTCGAGCTCGTAGCCATTGCCGAAGTCATCGTCCACTTTACAGCCTTCTTCCTCGACCTTCTTCTTGACATCCTCGAAGTCGGGGGTAGCCTTCTTACCAATCCATGAGGTGGCACCGGGACGGAGCACTTCAATGCGGACTTCATAGGCCTTCCATGTGCGGCAGAGGTTGTCGGTGGTCTCACCGGAAGCTACGGGCTGTGCCTTAACAGCCTCTGCAACGATGGGCTCTGCATCTGCAGGATCAATGGTAACCGTGTACTTGCCACCCTCTGTAGGAGTGATGGTCACGGTACCCCATACAGAACCGCCAACGATGACGGTGTAGGTGTCGCCTTGCTTGGTGTAGGAACCAACGACATACTCATATTCCACCTCAGCCTCTCCACGGGTGAAGAGCTTCACCTCGGCGGGTTTCTTGGGGATAGCCACCGTGATGGTGTTGGTGGAGTTCACGTTCACCTTGGGACCGTTGTTAGCGGTTACATACTGACCCTCGACAGCCTTGTTGACACCGGGATCGAGCTTTGCAGTGTTGCTGATGCCACCGCCTTCTTCTTCATCGTCGCTGCTGCAGGCAGCAAAGCCGAGAGGCAGCGCAGCCACCATCAAGGCCCAAAAGATTTTCTGGATTTTCATAATTAATAATGTTTTTGGAGTTTAATAAATGCTCATTAGAAGATACGGCCTGTGATGCGTACATTGAGCACGGGATAAACAACGATCGCATCCTTGATTTTGTACACGTCGTCAATGGTGGAACCTTTTTCGTCCAAGAGGCTCTTGACATCACCTGCCGTGACATCCAGATACTTCTTACCTTCCCATGAATAAGCCTGCACCTGAGGTGTTCCATGGAACTGTACACCGAGATCGCAGCTCACGCCGATGCGTGAATCATCGGGAGTGCGGAACATGCGACCGAAACCGATGCCGATGTAAGGCTTCACCGCCCAGTACTTGATGCGTGCCTTGATGCTCTTGCGGGCAGCGCTTGCGGGGCCAGCCTCGAGGACATAGTTGTTGGGGTTGTCCTTCTCAGGAACGACATAACCGTCGAAAGGCACGGCTGGGTCTTCCCAAATCTGCGCTGTGGCGAGCACATTGTTACCGGCGAACATACCTGCGGTAATATGGAAAGAATTCTTCAGGGCAAAGGGATAAACGTCGAACAGCAGCTTTCCGTCGATCTTCTTGAAAGATGCATCGATCTTACCCTTACCATCATTGCCGTGTCGTGAATAGTCAAATTTGATGTCGTTGACGTTAATCTTGGGGATAAAGCTGATACCTGCGCGGATGCCTAAATAGGGGGTGCAGGGAGTAGCGAGTTCAACACCAATACCGTCGGTACCCAAGGAAATGCCAGCACCCAGGTGATTGAAGAGGTACTTGTCATCCTGTGCTTTGGCACTTGTTGCAACGAGCGCGAAGGCCGCTACAAGGAATAGAATCTTTTTGTTCATGGACTAAAGATATTTAATGAATAATATGCATTGTTGGCGCAAAAGTAAGGTTTCTTAAGATAGGTTACAACTTTTTTGAGAGTTTTTTTCTATTTTAATAGATAAAAAGGCTCTTTTGATGGTAATAAATCCACTTATTTGCGCTATCTTTGCACGCGCAAACAACATCTTACATTATTCTCATGGCCATTTTCTTCTTCCGCACCAAGGAACAGTCCATCATCGCCACGCAGGCGAATCATCAGTTAACTCCCGAGGAAATCCAGAAACTATGCTGGCTCTATGGCGATGCCGCGCTCATCGACGCCACCGCGCTCGACGGCACCTTCGTAGGTCCCCGCCGCGAGATGATCACGCCGTGGAGCACGAATGCAGTGGAGATTACGCAGAACATGGCCATTCAGGGCATCCAGCGCATAGAGGAATACTATCCGATTGGACAATTGGACAATTTACAATTGGACAATGCAGATAGCAACTTACAGCAATCCTCGAAGCCTCAATCGTCAAATTGTAAATCGTCAAATTGTCAAATTGACCCGATGCTGCAGCGCCTCTACAACGGCCTCGACCAGGACATCTTCACGGTCAACATCCAGCCGGCTCCCATCCAGCATATCGAGAACCTGGAGGAGTACAACGAGCAGGAGGGCCTGGCGCTGTCACCCGAAGAGATTGAGTACCTGCACCAGGTGGAAGGGCAGCTGGGCCGCAAGCTGACGGACAGCGAGGTCTTCGGCTTCGCGCAGATCAACAGCGAACACTGCCGCCACAAGATCTTCGGCGGCACGTTCATCATCGACGGCCAGGAGATGCCCAGCAGCCTGTTTGCGATGATCAAGCGCACGACCCAGGAGAACCCGCATAAGATCATCTCCGCATATAAGGATAATGTGGCGTTTGCCGAAGGTCCCGTCGTGGAGCAGTTCGCACCCGCCGACCACGCCACCAGCGACTGGTTCCGCGTGAAGCCCATCGAGAGTGTCATCAGCATCAAGGCCGAGACGCACAACTTCCCCACGACCGTGGAGCCCTTCAACGGTGCCAGCACAGGCACCGGCGGCGAGATCCGCGACCGCATGGGTGGCGGCGTAGGCTCCTGGCCCATCGCCGGCACGGCGGTGTATATGACTTCGTATCCGAAGTCGGATGAGGGTTTAGGGTTTATGGATGAGGGAAAAGAGCCCTCAACCCTCAACCATAAACCCTCAACCATGAAGCCACGTAAGTGGCTCTACCAGACACCTGAGCAGATTCTGATCAAGGCTTCGAACGGTGCCAGCGACTTCGGCAATAAGTTCGGCCAGCCGCTGATCACGGGCTCGGTGCTCACCTTCGAGCATGAGGAGAACGGCGAGCAGTATGGCTACGACAAGGTCATCATGCTGGCAGGCGGCGTAGGCTACGGCACGAAGCGCGACTGCCTGAAGGGCACACCCGAGAAGGGCAACAAGATTGTCGTCGTGGGTGGCGACAACTACCGCATCGGCCTCGGCGGTGGCTCCGTGAGCAGCGTGGATACGGGTCGCTACAGCAGCGGCATCGAGCTGAACGCTGTGCAGCGTGCCAACCCCGAGATGCAGAAACGCGCCTACAACCTGGTGCGTTCGCTGTGCGAAGAGGATGTCAACCCCGTCGTCTCGATTCACGACCACGGTTCGGCAGGTCATGTGAACTGCCTGAGCGAGCTGGTGGAGGAGTGCGGCGGCCTCATTGATATGACCAAGCTGCCCATCGGCGACCCGACGCTCTCCAGCAAGGAGATCATCGCCAACGAGAGCCAGGAGCGCATGGGCCTGCTGATTCAAGAGGAGCACATCGACCACGTACGCAAGATTGCCGAGCGCGAGCGCGCCCCGCTGTATGTTGTTGGCGAGACCACAGGCGACGCCCACTTCGCCTTCGAGCAGGGCGACGGTGTCCGTCCCTTCGACCTTGATGTCGCCCAGATGTTCGGCCACTCACCCAAGACGGTGATGACCGACGAAACCGTCGAGAGGCGCTACGCGCCGGTTGAGGGTTTAAGGTTGAGGGATGAGGGAGGCCAAGCGCAGCGCACCATAAACGATAAACCATCAACCCTCAACCGCGCCCTTGGGCGCATCCTCTCGCTCGAGGCGGTGGCCTGCAAGGACTGGTTGACGAACAAGGTGGACCGCTCCGTGACGGGTAAGGTGGCGCGCCAGCAATGTCAGGGCGAGCTGCAGCTGCCGCTCTCGGACTGCGGTGTCGTAGCCCTCGACTACAAAGGAGAGAAAGGTATTGCTACGGCCCTCGGTCATGCGCCGCAGGCCGGTCTCGCAGACCCCGCCGCGGGCTCCGTCCTCTCTGTGGCAGAGAGCCTGACGAATATCGTATGGGCTCCGCTGGCGGAAGGTCTCGACAGCGTCAGCCTCAGTGCCAACTGGATGTGGCCGTGCCGCTCACAGAAGGGTGAGGATGCGCGTCTGTACAAGGCCGTGGAGGCGCTCTCGGAGTTCTGCTGCGCCCTGGAAATCAATGTGCCGACAGGTAAGGACAGCCTCTCGATGACGCAGAAATACCCCGATGGCACGAAGGTCATCGCGCCGGGCACCGTCATCGTCACTTCCGGCGGTGAGGTCAGCGATGTGCGCAAGGTGGTGAGTCCTGTGCTGGCCGATGAGCCCAAGAGCGCCCTCTACCATATCGACTTCTCGTTTGACGAGCTGCGTCTCGGCGGCAGCGCCTATGCACAGAGCAAAGGCAAGGTGGGCAGCGACGTGCCTACATGCACGAATCCCGAATACTTCCGCGATGCGTTCAACACGGTGCAGGAGTGCGTGCAGAAAGGCTTGCTGCTGGCAGGTCATGACATCAGCGCCGGCGGTCTCATCACGACCCTCCTGGAGATGTGCTTCGCCAACACGAAGGGCGGCCTGAAGGTCAACCTCAACAACTTCGCCTGCGAAGACCTCACGAAGATCCTCTTCGCCGAGAACCCGGGTGTGGTCGTGCAGGTGAGCACGAAACACGAGGAGGAGTTCAAGAAGCTGATGGACGAAGCCGGCGTAGGCTACATATATATAGGTGTCCCCGCCAAGGAGCGTTCGCTGCGCATCCGCAAGGGGGACTACGAGGAGACCCTCGACATCGACCAGCTGCGCGACATCTGGTATCACACGTCCTATCAGCTCGATACCAAGCAGAGCATGAACGGCTGCGCCGAGGAGCGCTATAAGAATTATAAGAACCAGCCGCTGGAATGGAAGATGGGCTCTTCTCGCATGCCTGCGGCATGCGAGAAGAGGCCCAAGGCGGCCATTATCCGCGAGAAGGGAACGAATGGTGAGCGCGAGATGGCTTACAGCCTCTATCTCGCTGGCTTCGACGTGAAGGATGTGATGATGACCGACCTCATCACGGGTCGCGAGACGCTGGACGAGATCCAGATGATTGTCTTCTGCGGCGGCTTCTCGAACAGCGACGTCCTCGGCTCCGCCAAGGGTTGGGCGGGTGCCTTCCTCTACAACCCGAAGGCCAAGGCAGCCCTCGACCGTTTCTATGCCCGTCCAGACACCCTCTCGCTCGGCATCTGCAACGGTTGCCAGCTGATGGTGGAATTGGGTCTTCTTGAAGTGGCCCCCCTGTCGTCCCCCGAGGGGGACACGGATGGAAAGTCCTCTAATAGCAAAACAATAGAAGCCCCCTCGGGGGCCGTAAGGGGGGCCGCTATGCTCCACAATACCTCGCACAAGTTTGAGTCCGCCTTCCTCGGGCTCACCATCCCTGAGAACAACAGCGTGATGCTCGGCTCGCTGGCCGGCTCGAAGCTGGGCATCTGGGTGGCCCACGGCGAGGGCAAGTTCCATCTGCCGCAGCCCGAGAGCGAGTACCATGTGGTGGCGAAGTACAGCTACGACCAGTATCCCGGCAACCCCAACGGCTCCGACTACAGCGTGGCCGGCCTCTGCTCGGCGGACGGTCGTCATCTGGCGATGATGCCTCACCTTGAGCGCGCCATCTTCCCCTGGCAGTGCGCCTACTATCCCGCCGACCGCCGCATGGACGACGTCACCCCCTGGCTCGAAGCCTTCGTGAATGCAAGGAAATGGTGCGAGCGCGCCAAAGGCGCGGTTGAGGGTTGAGGGTTTATGGATTATGGACATTCATTGCGATTAACATGGATCGGCTTTTTAATTTCCAGAATTTAGAAGTTTACCAATTCTCTAAGGAGTTGGTAAAGATGGTCTATCAATTTCTCAAACGTTATCCGCAAGAAGAGAAATATGCGTTATGTGACCAACTCAGACGCGCCACTATGTCCATCCCGTCCAACATCGCAGAAGGAATGTCACATTCATCACCAAAAGAGAAGGCCTATTTTCTTGAAACAGCATATGGTTCGTTAATGGAAGTTGTTTGCCAATTGGAAATTTCAAGTGAGCTCGGATATATAACCCCTGAAGATTATTCAAATGCAGATACTTTGATTAGAAGAATTGCAAAAATGTTATCTCGCTTGAAAGAAGTAACCCTCAACCATAAACCCTCAACCATAAACCATGCTTACTCTGTTTAAAGTATTTTGGGGTATCGGCCTCTTCACCATTGGCGGTGGCTATGCGATGATTCCGCTGATAGAGGAGAAGGTGGTGGAGGAGAGGCAGTGGATTTCGCGCGAGGAGCTGCTGGACCTGATGGCGGTGGCGCAGTCGTGCCCAGGCATCTTCGCCGTGAACATCGCCATCTTCATCGGCTATAAGATTCGTGGCACATGGGGGGCGTTGATGGCGACCCTCGGGTGCATCTTGCCCTCGTTCCTCATCATCCTGGCCATCGCCCTCTTCTTCCGTCAGTTCCAGGACAATGTGTGGGTGGCTCGTGCCTTCCGAGGCATCCGTCCCTGTGTCGTAGCCCTCATCGCTGCCCCGACGTTCAAGATGGCCAAAAGCGCTAAAATCAATCGCTATAATATTTGGATTCCTGTCCTCGGTGCCTTCCTCATCTGGATGTTCGGTGTCTCTCCCATCTGGGTCATCGTCGCCGCCGGACTGGGTGGTTTCCTCTACGGCCGGCTAATCACAACCCCTCAACCATAAACCCTCATCCCTCAACCGTGATATTCTTCCAGCTCTTCTATACCTTCTTCCTCATCGGCCTCTTCGGCTTCGGCGGTGGATATGCGATGATCTCGATGATTCAAGGCGAGGTCGTCACGAACCACCATTGGATGACGATGGGCGAGTTCACGGACATCGTGGCCGTCTCCCAGATGACACCCGGCCCCATCGGCATCAACTCCGCCACGTATGTGGGCTACACCGCTGTCGTCAATGCCGGCGGTGCCGAATGGATGGGCATCCTCGGTTCCGCCACCGCCACGTTCGCGGTCGTGCTGCCATCGTTCATCCTGATGCTCCTCATCTCGAAGTTCCTGATGCAGTACAAGCATCACCCCGCTGTGGAGCATGTCTTCATGGGGCTGCGCCCTGCGGTCGTTGGTCTGCTGGCTGCCGCCTGCCTACTGCTGATGACACCCGAGAACTTCTCCACACCTTCGGACTCACCTTGGCAGTTCTGGATCAGCGTGGCCATCTTCGTAGGCACCCTCATCGCCTGTCAAGTCTATAAACTCAGCCCCATCCGCACACTCCTCTTCTGCGCCCTTGTGGGGATTCTATTGTTTTGACAATAGATTCTCTTATTTTTCACTTTTCATTCTTTCATTTTTCACTTGCGCTTCAAATTTGAAGCGCAGCGCTCCCTGCGCTGCCACATCATAGACAGCCCACCCCACCCTCGCGGCTTCCATCGCCAACGCTTCACGTTGCCATCCGGCCAAGCTGGCATCCAACACCAGCAGGCGCGGGGCATAGCATTGTGGCAGATTCTCTAACCGCCCGCCTCGGAAGCCGCGCGTCAGCCAAAGGACATCGACAGGCGTGGGAGCTGCGCTGCGGCGTACAAGGTTGCTGTTCACCATCACCGCCTTGAAACCATTGCTGAGCGCGACGCCCTGCATGTCGAGCACTATGGGCTCGGCGGTAAGCCTGCGCAGCCAGAAATCCCGACGGATATAATACATCCCCGCCGCCAACGAATCGGGCTCGGGTGTCAGCAGCCAGCTTTGCGACGGCGATGCGATGAGGTGCAATGCCGGACAACGACGGTTGTGATAGACCACCACCTGCGGCGCAGCCTTACGGCTCCAGAAATCAGGGATGACAGCCCCGGGCCAACGCGATACCGCCGTCATCAGCCACAGCTGCACGGCCAGCAGCCACGACACCCCTACGGACAGCCACGTGGCCGCCAACGGCCACAGCCACGACAAGATAATCAGCAGCAACGAGGCCATGAGGAACAGCGTCGTCAGCGGAATCAAAACGATGCTGAGTAGGGTGCCATAGGTGGGAATCTGATGAAAGTAATAGGCCACCAGCGGCAACGTCAGCACCTGGGCACAGAGCGACACGGCGAGCGTCGTGAACGGCCACATCAGATAGTAACGTTCCAACCAGAAGATCTGATAGCGCCAACGGTCGAAAAACCACATATACAGCGGTCGATAGAACAGCAGGATGCCCGCCACCGCCAAGAAGGATAGTTGTGCCCCGACATCAAAGACCGCCATCGGGCGCCACAGCATCATCACGATGGCCGTGAGCAACAGATGTTGCAGCGGGGAGCCGTAGCGTTGCAGGAGGCTGGCCACGACGAAGACGGACGTCATCAAGGCGGCACGCAGCAGCGATGTGGGCATCCCCGCCACGAAGGTATAGGTCCAGATAAACAACAAGACCAGCACACCCACGGGGCGGCGCCATCGCGACAGGAGCAGGCGACCGTTCATCCAAGTGAGGAAGAGTCCCACGATGATGCCGAGATGCAAGCCCGAGAGCGCCAACAGATGGCTGGCGCCTACACGCGAATAGAGGTCGCGCGTGTCGCGCTGCAGCAGCGTGCGGTCGCCCAGCGTCATCGCGGTCACGATGGCCATCGTCTGACCTTCCATGTCCAATGCCGCAAGACGTTCTACGAGGCGTTTCCTCGCCTCCAGTCCCCAGCCACGCAGCCCTCCCGGGGATGGTGCCTGAGGACGGTACTGAGGGTTGCGGCCCGCCACCCAGCACCACCGCGCGAAATCAAACTCATCCGGATTGCCGTGCATCACGGGCTGGCCTTCCACCGCCCATTGCCGCTGCTGCTGTTCGGCCACTGCCGCATAACGACAGAAGCCCACGACCAGAAAGAACAATGCCGTGATGACGGGAAAGGCGGAATGGCGCAACAGGGTGTCCGTGCGTGCCTCGCGCCGGTAGCAAAAGATGGCTACCAGCGTGAGGACAAAACAAAATCCCCACGCAGCCGGTTGCAGCCACATGGGAACTAACTCACGTTGATAGAAGAGGATGTCCGCCGCCACAATCCCCGCCATCAAGGCAAAGGCAATGATGACTACGGGACGGGACACGGCTGTTGATGGTTGAGGGTTGAGGGTTTATGGTTGAGGGTTGAATCTCAATTAACAAGCCTCAATAAGGGACTTCAGAGCTTTTACCTCTGCGACAGGATCGGGTTTGCCATAGAGGGCGCTGCCAGCGACATAGACATCGACACCCGCCTTAGCCAGCAGGGGGGCTGTGGTGCGATTGACACCGCCATCGACCTCGATGAGGGCATGGGAACCCGTACGCGTAATCATCTCGCGCAAGCGACGAACCTTGTCCAAGCTATGCTCGATAAACTTCTGTGCGCCAAAGCCAGGGTTGACGGTCATCAGCATCACGACATCCAAGTCCTGAATGATGTCCTCCAGCGTGGAGATGGGCGTCGAAGGATTCAACGTCACGGCGGCCTTCATGCCTGCCTCATGGATCTGCTGCACGGTGCGGTGGAGATGCAGGCACGCCTCCTGGTGCACGTTCATGATGGCGGCGCCGAGGTCGCGCACCTGCGAGATGAACTTCTGCGGCTCGACAATCATCAGGTGAACGTCGAGGGGCTTGTCCGTCATGCGTGCCACATGCTCCAGCACCGGGAAACCGAAGGAGATATTGGGCACGAAGACACCATCCATTACATCCAAGTGCAACCAGTCGGCTTCCGACTGGTTGAACCATTCCATTTCGCGCTCCAGATTGGCGAAGTTGGCTGCCAACAGCGAGGGTGCAATCAAATTCATGCGGGTCGATACATTCGTGCGAACTTCTGAAGATGTTGCAGGGTAGATGTTCGCGGTTCCAACCCTGGGATGGCATACATGTTAATGTCGGGTGTGAAGTCTATGATTTCCAACTTCACAGGAATGCGTAGAGTGTGCTCCATAGGCAGTACGTTGTAATGACGTTCTATACCTATAACGTGCACACTCTACGCATTATTGTGCATCAGGTCGATTTTTATCGAATAATTTTCTTGGTCTTGTCACCATTGCGGACGATGACGACGCCGCGACCCGGTACATCCTTGAGGTTGAAGGCCGCAGCAGGAGCGCTATAGAGGGTGCGTCCCTGGAGGTCATACACGCGGGTGATGCCATCGTTGACATCGCTCTTGTCAGCCTTCAAACCCTTCACGCCAGTCGGGGTGTGGCCTTCGAAGAGGTAGGGACCTTCAAAGGTGCCAATGCCATCCTCATCCACGCTGACCTTGTAATACCACTGACCGGAATAACAGCGGATAGGGGTATAGTCTTTCTCCTTCTTGTCGCGTGCCACAAAAAAGATACGATAGGAGTGGCCTTTCTCCAATAGGAGGTCTGATTGTAACGGCTGTTCAGGTATATAATACCCTGACTGAAGGCTGAAATCGGTGTCGAACGGGATTCGGGAATATTGGGTCTCCTGGCCGTCCTCTTCAACGCCAATATAGATATCACCCACGAAGTCAACTGGCTGGTCGTTGACAATCTCTTTGGCAAGCGCCTGGAAATGAGGCTGCGTGTTGCGATCGTAAGAGAAATCCTGGGTGTTCAACATGCACAATTCCGATGCATAACGTTCACCATCTAACGCCGTCGGGCGGATACCCGTGATCATGAGATGGTAGTGGCTGAAGTCCTCTATCACCTCCTGCTCGTCATCGTCATTATAGATGATTAGGTCATCAACGTGGTAGTAACCGTCATACAGACCTGTCCATCCCCAGTTGATGTGCATAAAGCCATCGGCATCCATGCCATAGACAATGAACACGTGCGCATTGGTATAATCCGAATTAGAGCCACCATACATCACCGGGCATCCCTTGCGGAGCTCATCTATGATGATAGAGCGCCACTCGTTGGGTGTGAAATAATACTGGTCATGATAGCGGATAGGCTGATCGGCATAGCCGAAATAGGCGGGGAACGCAGAGGCTACGAGGCGGACATCAGCAGAAGCGTTACCTGTGTTGTCCTTTCCCGGCACATAGTTCATATCCACAGCCAAACCGCAGTCGCGCATCAGCTGCGCCACTAAGGCCTCTTCCTCGGGGCTTGTTTCCACTTTATGATATTCGCCCTCCTCATCGACATAAAAATCATAGGCGAAGTTCAAAGGCCACGTATAGGTGGAGTTGACGGGAACGTCCAGAATCTGATGCCATATCGGCTTACGATCGTCATCATAGATTGGATTAAAGTCCTCATCGACCTCCATATACCAATATGAACCCATAAACTGAGCGCTCTGAGGCCATTGGTGATAGTTCATGATTTCAGACATGGCCACAGCCACACAGCCTGTCGGTGCCTGATCCACGGGCACCTTCGTATTGTAAGGACTTGCCTGAGACCATTTCATCGGGAATGGCACCTCAATGCCATCAGGCCCTATCGGAGGTTCGGGACCGGGAGCATCGCCGGGAGCCTTCTTCTGAAGACGATTGTAGGCTCTATCGACTTCGCCGAGCCACCATTTCATGTTGCAGGGCACCGTAGCGGCATCAAACGTGCCTGCGGAGTAGCCAAGAACGGGCTGCATGCGGTTGTCGCGACTGACGACGACAAAGCCTTCAGCGTTGGAAGGGCTATATACGGCGTATGCCTGATCACTATGCACGCGCTTCAGGGACGTGGCGGACAGGGCTTTCATGCCTTTCGCCTTACCGCTCATGAATTGCTGACGTGCGATTGCCTCCATTTCAGCATCGCTACGCTGTTGCGCCACCAGTGGCATCACGGCCACCAGCAACAGGGTAAAGAGTACAAGTTTTTTCATAGGTATATTTGTTTGTGTAATGTACATATTTGGCACAAAGGTCGCAAAAAGGATTGGAATACCCAAAGAAAAAACGAAAAAAGAAGAACACAACGCATAAAAAAGCGCAAGCGCCGGTGCATTTTTACACTTATGCACCAGCGCCTGCTATGGAAAGACCGCGGTCTTATTACTTCTTGAGATACTTCTTGCCGTTCTCGATGAAAATGCCCTTGAAGTTCTTGTCAACGCGCTGACCAGCGAGGTTATAGCGAACGTCACCATTCTTCATATCTGTGAAGATGGAAGAGATTGCATCAGGCATAGAATACCAACCAATCTCTGAGACATTGGTCTCGCCACCACCCGTGTAGATACTCTGGATACCGATACGCTTCCAGCTACTGTAATCCATATTCAAATAGATACCATCAGCATAGATGTCCCATTCATCCGTGAAGCCATAAGGAATCTCGGTCATGTCTTCCGTGAGCTTCTCATAGAAGTCGGTCGTCAGAGTAACAGGCTGTGCTTCGCCATCGCCATTGTCATAGTAGAGCTTATAGGAGAGCTTATCTGTGAGAAGGCCGTCGCCATTTACATCAACAACAGGAATATTGAACGCTAAGATATCACCATAATCAGACTCTTCTATTTCGGAAATAGATGGAGTTGCTGGAATTGTAGCCTTCTCTATAATCATAGATATAACCACACCAGATTCAGCACTGACGAGATTTCCTTGAATAGAAGTCTTATCAAGACACACAACTACCATGCTACCATTTGAAGTGATGGTCTTAGCTTCGGCATCATAGGTAAAGACGGCATCTTGTACTCCTGCCGTACCATAACCTAGGAACCAGAAAGTGTAAGTTGTCTCATTCTTATCAAACTCGCCTAACATCTGACCTGTGGGGAAAGTTATCTGATTGCCATCCACGATACCTTTAATCCATGCTTCCGGAAATTGAGTGCTAACGCCCTGTACATAGATTTCATTTTCACCATAGAAACCAACCTGAACCGTGCGAGTTACCTCCGCCTTGTCTAGTATATCCGTTGCCTCATACAAGTAGGGAACAGCAACCAAATCTTCTGGAGCCTCTACAGGAGCATCGGGTTTTACTTCCTCACCTTCAATGGCAATGGTTGCCCCCGCATAGAAGTACTTATAATAATTAGAGCGGTCAATACGTCCTGCGTTCTCCAAAAAGTCATTCTGGAAGACATAGACATCGCCTTGTACTTTCAAGGTGACATCCGATACCGTTTCATTCTCTTCATCGACACCTACCAGGAGAAGACGATAGGTACGGTATGAACCCATTTCCTGTCCTCTAGCAAATGTATAAGTGTCAGTGGCTGTCTTAACGCCCTTTACCCAAGCAGTTTCGTCTTCCGTACCTAGACCCTGAATATATAACTCATCACCATTCTTAGCGATATTGACCATACGTTCGAAGGGAACCTCTATCTCATTATCTTCATCATCATAGTCAAGTGTAGCGCCCTTGAAGGTGTTGGTCGTTATTGTCAAGCCTGCAGGAAGTGTTGTCGTTTGAGGCCATAAAGGCACGTACCAGCCAATCTCTGACTCATGTTTTTCGTCACCACCATAGTAGATGCTTTGAACACCTATGCGCTTCCAATCTTCATGATCTAAATTCAGATAAATATTGGGGCCTGCCTCGAAGTCATAATTATCTGTGAAAGTAAAGGGAATTTCTGTCATGTCTTCCTCCAACTTTATATAGTCCTCTGGAGAGAACGTGACAAGTACAGGCTCACCATTTCCCTTGTCACAATATATCTTATAGGACAGTTTTGATGCAACCAGAGCATTACCATCAGTGTCCACAAGAGGAATGTTCAATTCAAGCACATCACCGTAGGTGCTGAAATTAATGCCAGATACACTGGGGTTGTCAGGCGTTCCAGCCTTTTCTGATACCAACTGGATGGTTATCGGGTCGCTATGAATTGACCAGCAATTTCTACCTCCGTCAATATTTTCTTTGTCAATACAAATAACAAGCAATTGATCAGAAGTAAGTATTCCCTGTTCTGCATCATACTCAAAGACCATATCTTCAACCCCATTATCACCCAAACCTAAGAACCATAGATCATACGAACCCATGTTTCCAAGGATCTGTCCTGTGGGGAAGGTGATTTGACTTCCTTCGAGTATGCCCTTAATCCAAGCCTCAGGCATATCTGCACAAATACCTTTTAAATAAACATCCGATCCATAAAAGCCAAGTTCCACGCCATAAGAGACCGGAGTCTTTTTATAATAATCTGTTGCAGAATAAATATAGTCCATGACCGTCAAGTCTTCGGGGGCCTCAACAGGGAGATCTACAGTGCCTTCTATTGCAGATACAACCAAACCTTTGTCGATGTAGGCATACTTACCTCCACCGTTTTCTTCCGAACAATCTGCAATAATCGTAGTAAAAGTAAAAGTGTCTGAGTCTTCATCATATTCAGCCAAGATGTCACAATAATTTCCATCGTTATCCTGGGCACATGCAAAAAGATCAACACCAAGATCGTCTCCCAAATACTGCCCCATCGGGAACACAACATGTGTGGCATCCTGGAAAGTGCCATGAATATACTTATCACGTACATAGTGGCTCAAACCCATGATATAAACATCATCAATGCCATCCCAAATGACAGAAACAGTACGGTTAAATGCATTGGGGTCGGACCAACCTGTGCCCATATACGAGTAACTGGTACCTGTAGCATTATAGTAAATCACTTCACCATCTTCGGGAGGTGTTACAATAGCTGGAGCTTTAGCAGGAGCCTTTTTACTTGTCACAGGAGCCTGGGCACCTTTCTGGCGGCCCTTAGAAGCAAGCATGGAGACTTTTGCGGGCCTCTGAAAAGAAGCATTTTGCATCATAGCTCGGTTCAATGCGACCGGCTTTTGTGCGAAGGATGCGATTGACACCAAAGAGGCCAATAACAGAAGAGTAAATGTCTTAATCCTCATAATGTTCAAATTTGAAATTAATAATATGATTCTATCTCTTTATTTTATCAGCTTAAAGCTCTTACTTCCATCTGACGATGTAAAAGTAGTCGTAGAAGGGACGAAATAACTAGTAGGCTGCATCAAGTAAGTTCCATTTAATGCCGCGCCGAAAGATTTCACGGCTTCTAAAACGCCCTCAGCCTTAGCTTTCATCTCGTTATCCATAATATCAAACTGACTATCAATTTTCAACTGGCCATACGCTGGATTGGTTCGCGTTAAAGCCATACCGCCCATTTTCGTGGCTGTCTTACGAGCATTGCTAAACCACTGAATGACCAAACCAGTGACATTATTGGGATTGAGTGTCTTGCCAATGCCAATGCGTGACAACGAATTATTTCTGCTACCTGCCACTAATGCATCATCTATCTTATCATACAAGACCTTCAAATCGGCAGATAATGATTCTGGATCCATCCACATGATGTCAGAAGTTTCTGCCAGATAGGAATCCCAAGTAGCAATGATGCGAACGGTGCCGTCCTCGCTGACAAGTGCAGAACCATCCTCGTTCATCTTGAACTCTTGGAATGTGTGATCTGCCAGCGTGTATTCTCTTTCATTGCGGAAACCGGTCGGTGTGAAACAGCACGAGATAGAGTCTGTCTGTAGCGGGTCCTTGACACGTTCGGAAATGCGATAACGCCCATCACGCAGTCCCACGCAATACATCGTTACATCTCCTGCCATGATATAATATGAGTTGATGGCATCACTCGTGAAACGTTCCTTCATAGCTTTTGTATCGCTGATGTAGGTTTGCCACTCACGATCGGCCTTCACCATACGTATCGTCGCATCGTAACGCTCACCACGGAAGATGAGTTCATCCGGCTTCATGGATGTCACTACAAAGTTCTGGTCACCCTGCATACCCTCACCATCCTTCAGCAAGTTGTCAGGGGCTTCCCAATAAGCGACGGGATCGACAAAGGGCGTCAGGACATCGTTCCAGGTGTTGAAAGCCAACACGAGACCATCCTCACGGATGAGTTCGTAGAGACTGACGGCTTCGGTATAGGTATTAGCCTTGCCATCGCGCAGGTAGCGATGGTCACCCGCCAAAGTGACCTTTCCACTCTTCTCGAATTTGGCAAAGAGGTTGAAGCCCTCAAAGACGGCAACACCTTGACCTGTATGGTACTGCACCACCCAGCCCTGCGGGGCATCTAACAAGATCTCTTGCAACTTATCCGCATTATGCTCAATGCGCAGTGCTGCACTCTCTTCGAAAAGGTCTTCCTCCTCGAAGCGCGTGCAACCTGCTAGTGCGATGGCGGCCAGCGCCACGCCCATAATCGTATATCGAATCTCTTTTTTCATCGTTGTCATAGTTATTTGAGATCGTAAATGGTGACTTCCTTGAGATAGTCGTTGATCTTGTTCTGGCGTTCCACCACTTCACGACGAATCGTAAAGGCCTCGAGTCCCCATTTCTCCGTGTACCATTTGGTGGCGATATCCAGCTTCTTCATCAAAGAGTTAATACCTGTCAGGTCATCGTCGGACGAAATCTTCACCCAAGGCAGGAAGTCGTCCTTAAACGATGTGAACTTGCGCAACTCTTTATATTTATACTGATTAACATATGCATCTGCCGCCTTATTGACCACTTGGTACTGATGCGTCGTCGGGTCTCCAATAAGGCGATGCACATCAAGGACATAGCGGTCTGTCGGATCATACTCGTCAGTTTGGTCGTTGTACTCCGACTCCTCATAAAGCGTGAAGTTGTTCCAATGTGCGTTGGGGTTGTCGAGGTTGATATCGAGGTTTTCTATGAGGTCAAGGATATCTTCCTTATCACCCTGACGAACGCCCATGGATGCGCCATTGATGATGCGATTCATCCAACGATACGGGGTATCAGTGATGATGCAGGACAGCGTCTCCACGAAATCCTCATAAGTGGCAGAGGAAGCATAATGGGTAACGTAGCCATGCTGATGGGTCCATACGGAGTCGCGATCCTGCCAGTTCATCGGGTCATAGGTGCCCGAGGTCACCTGTCCGAAAGTAACTGGATAGGACTTGGTCTGGTGCAGGATATGCGAGAACTCGTGGTGCATCGTGTGGAAATAGTTCTCGTTGAGCACATCCATATCACCGGCATTGTAGGCAACGCCCTCGCTATAGGGCTTCATCTCGTTGATCTTGTAAAGCGTGATCTTCACACCGCCGGAAGCTGTTCCCAGCACCTCAGACCCTGTCGTTGGGTTAAAACCGGAAGAACCGATAAAATGGAAGATACGGGGACCATACTGCTTCATGAAATCGTCGCCTGCGAACTTGGTATATACGTCGTAGAACAAATAACGGATGAAGTGTGCCAAGAGCTGCGAACGGTTGTAGTCAGCCGGCGTCAACTGGTAGTTAAGGTCGGAAGCCGACAAATCGAAGTGGTACTTCACATCCACATTGTAAGGCACGACGAAGTTATCGTAGAGCCACTGGTCGAAGGGATACGTTGCCTTCGTCTCGTCAACAGCTGGAACAGTGGTATCAAATATTGACTCGGTGAAGTCGTCCTCTCCCCGACAAGAAGAGAGTGCAGCCACCATGGCGGCCACGCCTATGAAATATAATGTTTTTCTCATCATCTTCTTCCAGTTTTATAAGTTAACATCCTCATTATTGTCATCGTCCTTGTCCTTCACTTCAGGAGCGGGAGCATGCACAGGTACGGACTTCAGCTCGCCGCTTTGACTGCCCATCGCCTGCGTGCGGTTGTTAGACGGATAGCCTGCATTGATCACGTTCAGCGGAATCTGCAAGACACGGCGGGGATCGTTCCATTGGAGATAGTCATGATGTATATCATCCTCTTTGGGACCACGATAAGCATGGTGCACGGTGATGCCGTAGCGCTTGATATCAAACCAGCGAAGGCCCTCGAACATCGTTTCAATGCGGCGGAAATGAAGGACACAGTCAATCAGGCGCTTGCCATCGTCGGGAAGGGCATCATACTTCCACTCGGGACTCATCTCCGTGGGATGCAATTCACTCACATAGATATTCTTCGCGGTTCGCTTATAAAAACGATTAATATCGCTTTGTGTCAGGGGCTCATCAACCATGTGTGAGACCGTCCAGAAGGCTAGGTCAGCCAATGCTTTATCATTCTGACCGAGATAAACCTCAGCCTCGGCACGACAGAGCAATGTTTCCTCGGCAGTGAAAGGCTGATAGATGATATGAACATAACCGATACCGGCAATCTTATCTGTATATTCAAAGTACTCATATACACGGAACAGCCACGAGCCGTATGCCTGACCGGCTCCCCAGATAAAGATTTTGCCGTCAAAAGCCTTGAGACGGCTATTCCAGTTCGGGCCGCCGCCTTCATAAAGAATGTCCTTTGTGGCATCCACCTTCTCGGCAGCGCTACCGCTGTTGATGGCATAGCGGCAAGCAGCAAGCATACGGTCAAACAACGAGTTTGTGGCCTGCAACAGATAGTTGCATGGGGCTTTCTCATCATTGAAATCGTTGAGCAGGGTGTTGATGGTATTGGAGCTCATCGTAGCCCACTTGCGCAGAGATGTCGCAGGATTTGTGCCCAGCGCTGCCGTAGCGTACTTCACGCACTTCTCATAATCGCGCTTGTAAAGATAGAAGCGGGCGGCAAGGGCATTAGCGGCGTTGCGGTTGAAGTGATAGGCCGGCACCTTGTATTTTGAATCATCGACGAGGTCGATACCCTCAAGGATGTCTTGCTCTATCAGGCGATATACCTCTGCCACGCTCTTGCGATACTTGGGGTCGCTATAATCGATGGTGACGGTCTTTTCCACTTCACTAACGTAGGGGATACCAACATCATTGGCGCTCTGTGTCTCATCCTTGTATGCCTCAGCAAACACATTCACGAGCACAAAATGGAGATAGGCACGCAAGAGGTGTGCCTCGCCCCAAGAATGAGCCAATTCAGGATCATGGGAAGGGTCATTGCTGAGCTCATGCATTGCTTCAATGGCATGGTTCGCCACAGCGATGCCCTGATAGTAGGATTCCCATACTGTATATGGGGTATCGTAATCATCAGTACTATAGTTATTTATGTCCTCCCACTTATAGGCCTGGTCATGGAATTCGGCATCGGCATCATTATGGGTAGCGGGTACCACTACATTGTTGTCCACGAGATTGTCGCCGCTGAGCTCACAAATCATAGCAGGTGTAGAAGCGGGGTAGCCCGAAGTGAGCAGCTGCTGAATCTTTTCCGAAGAATCGATCCTCGTACGATTGTCAGGTGCCTCATCGAGGTCGTTACAGGACGTTAGCACCGCTCCTTGCATAGCGGCGAGCAACAGGCAAAGCCCTAATTGATGGTATGATGTATATCTCATGTCTCTCCTTGTAATAATATGATGGATATGAAGCTATCGATTTCTACCTTCTGTTGTCAACTAAAACCCTAGACGCAACGTTGCCGTAAACTGTTTGGTGATAGGTGCTGCCACACCGCCGGAATTGATGAATTCCGGATCCTGACCATTCAGTTTCTTGTCAGCATAAAGCAAACAAAGGTTGGTTGCAGCCACCTTCAAAGAGGCTTTATTGATGAAAGTCTTCTTGAGCCAATTATCGGGCAGGATGTAGGTGAGGGCCAATTCTTTCAGACGGATGAAGTCGCCCTTTGCGATACGCTCCGTAGAGTAGTTGTATGCATTGTAAGCCATACGCAAGGTGGTGCCGCCATAGCGGTCGTATTGGTTGCGCGAAGCAATCACGGGTATGTTGGTCACCGCTTCGTCGCCAGCTATCGTCCAGCGGTTCTTAAACTCACGGGGGAGAGCAGTAAGGTCGCTGTACGCCGCCGAGAATACAGGATCAAGACGAACGACATTACCGCCGGAATAGGTGATGTAGACATCAAGCGATAGAGAGCCCCATTTCTTGCTCTTATAGCTAAAGACGTTATTGAACGAACCATAGAAAGTTGGATCGGAGGGACCTTCATAGACTAGGAAGTCTTGCAAGCCTTCTGTCTCCTGGAAGTTCACATTACCGACCGTACGCTCACCATACTCGTTATACACTGTCGGCAATCCCTCCTCGTTGAGTCCGGCAAAGCGGTAGCTGAAAAGGGAACGCACAGGATAACCTTCAATGGCATAACCCAGACCCGTCACGAGATCGACGGCACGGCTTGCAACCTCCAGCGAAGTAATCTTGTTTGTTGCCCTTGAGAAGATGAAGTCTGTGGACCAAGTAAAACCAGCCTTATCAATATTAACCGTTGAGAGGCCCACCTCGATACCTTTCGACACCATGTCAGCAACATTGGCATACTTGGCAATCTCACCACCGGCACCCTGTGTGTAGGTGCGGCCAATAAGGTCGTAATTGTTACGGCCATAGATGTCGAACGTCAGGGCGATGCGATCCTTCAAGAAACTCAGATCTACACCGAAGTTCCACTCGTGCTTCTTCTCGTATGTCAACTCGGAGTTGCCGAGAGAGGAGATGTAAATCTGTGTCTCCGCAGCCGACGTAAAGGGGCGCCAAGAGTTCTTGGTCATGAATATGGCATCGGCATTGGTCACCCATGAGGGACCTGTGTCAGCCGTCAGGGAGTAGCTGGCACGGAACTTGGCTTGCGAGAGCCATGACTGTGTCTTCGCCATGAACTTTTCGTTGGTAAGATCCCAAGATGCCGACACGTTCCATGTGGGAAGCCAGCGGCTTTGACGACTCTTACCAAGACGGTTGGTACCCTCATAGCGCAGCGTGCCGTTCACGGTGTAGCGCTGGTCGAAGTTGTAGTTGAACTGTCCGTAGTAGGCCAGCGAGTTCGTCAGCGTATAGGATTCACCGAAATATTCGGTGTTCTCTTCGTTCATCTGCTTGAGCCACAGGTACGGCGTATAGGTGATGCCGCCGTTGTCATACTGATAGCCCCAACCTGTCCATGTGGTTGCTGTACGACGAACAGACGAATACTCGGTTCCTATCATGCCGTTGAGCGTGTGCAAGTCATTGAACACATTATTATAACTGGCCGTGAAACGATAGTTGTTCGAATGCATGTTGTCATCGTACTGGTACTTGATACCACCAATAGGTAGGATGGACTCCGGCAGGGCCAGCTCATTGTCTGGATCGGTATAAAGCAAGCTGTTGCTGTCGCGGATGGTAGAATTGTCATCCTGTGCATCGGTACCGGCACGGTAAGCATTGGCCTGATTGGACTTATCCATCACATTGTGCTGCCGTTTCGTATGAGATATACGAGAAGAAATCAATCCACTCAAGGTCACGGCCTTGATGGGTTTGTACTCCAATTCACCACGAAACATCAGTTCTGTCACTTGGATGTCGTTGTAGTTGTACTCCAATTCATCGAAGATATTGAAGCCTGTATAGAAACGCGTATAGTTGATGTTCGGATCCAAACAGCGGCTCGTGTTCAAAGCATAGCTGAATGGGTTAATGTCGAAGTCACGCTTCACCTCACCCGTCACGACGTCGGTGGTACGGTTGAGCGTTCCCGGGGCTTCCTGCTTGCGGTAGCTGCCTTGGGCGGCAAGCTTCACAGCAAGCAGTTCCGCACCTTTCTTACCCTTCAGAATGTCATAGGATGTATTGCCATTGAACGTATAACGAGTGACGCTACTGCGATTGACGAACTGACCGGGGTCGGTAAGAATAGACATTGAGAAGTAGGTCTGCGAACGGTCTGTACCGCCAGAGATACTGACGGAGTGGTTCTGCTGCACCTTGTTGGTGAAGAGGAGGTCAAACCAGTCAGTGTTACGGAACTCCGCAGCTTGAAGGTAGGCATTGCGCGCAGCTTCGGTGTTTTGCAAGCCATATGTCCCCGTTACAGTGTCATAGGCGCGCAGTTGTTGGAACATATAACCATAAACACCCGTATTCTGAGCGTTGACCATGTTGTCCAACTGTAACCAGCCTTTGTCGTACATTTCCTTATAAACACCCATGACCTCCTGTGAGTTCATGATGTTATAGTCATTATAGCTGGGCTTCATGCGCGTTGTAAACTCGCCTGTGTAGTTGACACTTGCACGCCCCTTAGTACCTCTTTTCGTAGTGACAACAATCACGCCGCCCATAGCGCGGGCACCATAGATAGAAGTAGCCGAACCGTCCTTTAGGACTGTAAACGACTCGATATCATCAGAGTTTAAGCCTGCCACAGCAGAGGAAATCAACGTCTTGGCATCACCGGAAGCCAAATCGTCGGCACTGACATCCACATTGTCCTCATAGATTACACCATCAACCACCCACAAAGGCTTGGAGTTACCATAGATGGACGTTGCTCCACGTACACGAATCTTAGGTGACGCACCAAAAGTACCGGTCACATTGGTCACCTGGACACCCGCCACACGGCCCTCCAGTGAACGGCTCACATCGGCAGCACCGGAAAGTTTAATCTTTTCGGCATCAACCTTGGTGGCAGCACCAGTAAACAGTCGCTTGTCTATTTGCTGCTGACCCGTCACTACGACCTCTGCCATCTGGACATCCTCACTCTTCATCACAATATGCATGCCATTCTTGGCCTTGAGCCTCTCGGTGCGCATGCCAATCATGGACACCACCAAAACAGCATTTGGCTTAACGTCTGGAATGGTAAATTTACCATCAAGGTTTGTGATAGTTTTATTTTTCGTCCCTTCCACCAAGATACTCACACCCATCAAGGGCTCGTTATCATCGGCAGAAACAACGGTTCCTGAAATAGTAGTCTGCGCCATCAGCGTTCCAACATATAGGAACAGCATCATCAAGACAAGACTCAATCTTCTACATGAATACATTTCTCGTTATCTAATTTTCTTATTTTTTCACATTCTAATATGAATAACGTACTAACGCGCGCAAATTCGGGCGCAAAATTAGATACTTTTTAGCAAACTACCATAAAAAATGTAAAGAAATCAACTTTTAGGAGCAAAATAATGCCAAAATGCACTCAATGAAGTACATTTTGGCAAGAAAAAAGTAGCTATAATGTGATTTTGTCTATTCGCAGTCCACCAATGTCAGGTCTTTGTTGGCAGACATCTTGCGCAGATTGATGACGGCGTAGCGCATACGTCCCAAGGCGGTATTGATGCTACAATTGGTCTTCTCGGCAATTTCCTTGAAAGAGAGATGCTCGTACATACGCAGCTGCACCACCTCGCGCTGTAATTCAGGCAGGCGGGCGACCATATCCGTCAGCGTACGATAGGTTAGCTCGTTGTGCAATTCCATCTCCCTATTGCCCG
This sequence comes from uncultured Prevotellaceae bacterium, assembly GCA_947170495.1. Lineage (GTDB taxonomy): Bacteria > Bacteroidota > Bacteroidia > Bacteroidales > Bacteroidaceae > Physcousia. Next base: position 3,251 of record CAMVUB010000018.1, on the reverse strand, counting down.
TCAGAGGCATCGCCTTGTTCATCATACGTTCCTTCTCGGAATCGTTTGGTATTTCCAGCATCACACGATTTTGGCGAGCGCTGTCGATAATCAGGTTATGGGCAATGCGAATCACCCAGCCCGAGAACTTGCCGTTCTCCGTGTAGCGGTGATTGCGAATCTGCATGATGACACGCATGAAGGTGTCCTGGAAGATATCATTCGCTACATCACTGTCGTGAACGGCAGTGAGGATATAGCCGAATACTGCGGATTGATAGCGTTCCAATAAAATATCGAACGCCTCATCATTACCTTCTTCATAGAGTTTGACCAATACAGCGTCAGACTCTTGTCTCAATTGTTGCATTACTGTCCAATAGGATGGTTAGGAGTAATGTTTCTGTCGATAGGCAATGATGGTTTAATGATGATGAATGAATAGTGAATATAGTGCTTTATGCCGCAAAGCGGGGGCAAAGGTGAAACATTTTCGCGAAACTGCCAAACATTTTCTTAAAAATTTTCACATTCCACGCAATATTACCTACAAAATAATAGGTCGCACCTCCTCTATCCCACTCTCTACGAGCACGGCGCCCTCCAAATGTGCGCCACGCAAGAAGTCCGCCGCCGGCATGCGTTTCTTACCTGCTAACTGAATGTCTGTAAGGGCGATGCAGCCGTCCGAGAGGGGCACGTTGAGGGCTGAAGGCTGAGGGCTGAGGGTGGAGGGGGCTTTTTCGGCAAAAAAGACTTTGAGCTGCGTCTCCTTGCCATCGGCCGCGCGCAAGGTGGTCCAGGCTGCCGGATAGGGAGAGAGGCCACGGATGAAATCATAGGCTGACTTCACCGTATGCTGGCTCCAGCGTATCTCCGTATTCTCCTTGAAGAGCTTAGGAGCAGGGCGGAGTTGGTCGTCGTGCGGCTGTTCCACAGGCTGCACGTTCCCACTTTCTATATCATCGACCGTCTTCACCACGAGGTCTGCACCGAGGTACATCAAACGGTCATAGACATCGCCCACGGTGTCGCGCTCGCCGATAGGAGCCGACACACGATGGATAATGCGACCTGTGTCGATATCGTGATCAAGGAAGAAGGTGGTGACACCCGTCTCCGTATCGCCGTTGATGAGAGCCCAGTTAATAGGAGCCGCACCGCGGTACTGTGGAAGCAGAGCAGCATGGAGATTGAACGTACCCATGGGAGGCATCGCCCACACGACCTCGGGTAGCATCCTGAACGCTACGACGATTTGCAAGTCAGCCTGATAGCTGCGCAACTCCGCTAAGAACGCCTCATCCTTCAACTTCTCGGGTTGCAGCACGGGAATCCCTTGTTCCACTGCATACTGCTTCACGGGCGAGGCCTGCAGGGTGTCATGGTGGCGCCCCACAGCCTTGTCGGGCATCGTGACAACCGCCACTACGTTGTAGTGATTCTCTACCAGTTTCTTCAGGCTCTCCACCGCAAACTCCGGTGTGCCCATAAATACAATTCGGACACCACCCCCCTGCCCCTCCCGAGGGAGGGGAGTAGAATCATTTGATATATTGTGGTTATTCATCTTGGTTTATGTTATGAGTTCTTGTTAGGTATATACTCCCCTCCCTCGGGAGGGGTAAGGGGGTGGGGTCTATTCCTCACTTAAATCCTGCATCATGGTTCTGTACATCGCAAACACATGGCTCCTGCGGATGAAACCCACGAAAATGCCCTCGTTGTCCACCACAGGCAGCGTCCATGCCTTCGTACGGTCAAAGGCCGCCATGACAACCTCCATCGGGTCGTTGGTGGAGAGGCGCACACTGCAGGGAGCCATCAGCTCACGCACATGCAGTCGATGGTACAGCTCCGTGCGGAACATCACATGGCGCACGCTGTCCAACAGTAGCACGCCCAATAGTTTGCCTGCGTCATCCACGACGGGGAAGACATCCCGCTCCGACGATGAGATCTGCCGCACGATATCCACCAGCTCGTCGTCCGGGTGCAGCTGCTCCTCGTAGCGCTCGATGACGCTGTCCATGGACATGAGCGTCAGGATGGCATGGTCTTTGTTATGGGTGACCAGCTCACCTTTGCGTGCCAGACGCATCGTGTAGATGCTGTGGGGTTCAAAGAGGATGATGGTCAGGTACGAGGCCACCGCCACAATCATCAGCGGCAGGAACAGGCCGTAGCCGCCTGTGAGTTCAGCAATCAGGAAGATACCCGTCAGCGGCGCGTGCATCACACCGCTCATCAAGCCCGCCATACCGAGGAGTGAGAAATTATTCTCCGGCACGGGGGCCAGGAAGCTAAGCGTTGAGGGTTGAGAGTTGAGGGTAGCCGGAATCATATTCCAGAGCGAGGCAAAGAGGAAGCCCGACACACAACCCATGAACAGACTCGGAGCAAAGGTACCGCCACAGCCGCCACCGCTGTTGGTGGCTGTCGTGGCAAAGACCTTGAACACAATGACGCCTGCCAGATAGAGGAGTAGCAGATGGGGGGTGTGGTAGAAGAAAGAGCCCTCCAGCACCTGGTTCCAATCGGCCTGGCTCTGGCCATTGAGCAACAGACGGATCATGCCGTAGCCTTCACCGTAGAGCGACGGGAACAGGAAGATGAGGATGCTGAGGATAGGTCCTGCTATCAGGAGTCGCTGCCAGGGCTTGCGGATGCGCCGGAACTGATCCTCAAGCCAGTTCATTACGCGCGTGAAGTACAAGGACAGCAGCCCGCAGAACACACCTAATAAAAGGTACGCGGGCACGCGCGAGATGGAGAAGGCGTGGGTGAGGTGAAACTCAAACAGGTTACCTGTACCCAACAGTGCAAAGGTGACGGCAGCGGCCGTCACGCACGACACCAGCAGCGGCAACAGGCTACCCAGCGTGAAGTCTATCATCAACACCTCCAGCGTAAACACCAAGCCTGCGATGGGGGCCTTGAAGATACCGCTGACAGCACCCGCAGCGCCACAGCCCACGAGGAGCATCATCTTCTTGGAATCCAAGTGGAACAGCTGTCCGAGGTTCGAGCCGATGGCACTACCCGTCAGCACGATAGGCGCCTCAGCACCCACACTACCGCCAAAACCGATGGTGATGCCCGATGCCACCACACTCGACCACATGTTATGCGCCTTGATATAGCTCTTCTTGCGGGCTATGGCATACAGGATTTTCGTGATGCCGTGGCCGATGTCGTCGCGCACAACATAGCGGACAAAGAGACCCGTGATGAAGATACCCACGACGGGATATACCAGATACGGCCAGTTG
>CAMVUB010000017.1 GCA_947170495.1 uncultured Prevotellaceae bacterium | reverse complement strand
GAGAGCCCCTGACTCGCAGGGGTACCCCTTTCTCGTTTGCGGGTGCAAAGGTACGCCGATTTTTTCATTCCTGCAAGAGTTTTAAGAAAAAAAGTTAACTGAGAAGTGCATTTTTTCTTGTGAGCAGGCCCTTGTGTACGCGCGCATGCGAACCTATATATTATATATTATTGGGAGCGTTTGTTTTTCAGCAAAAAACTTGGTTTTCCGCAAAGCATGCATTACCTTTGCAGCGCCAAATAAGAACACATGAGAGATTTACGAGGCAAGAAAGTTGCAGCATTGCTATCGGGTGGCGTTGACAGTTCGGTAGCTGTAGCAGTATTGGTGGAGCAAGGCATCCGCCCAGACTTGTGGTATATACAGATTGGCCCTGACCGGGACACGACAGATTTCACATGTACCATAGAGGAGGATTTGGAGATGGCGCGTGCCGTCGCCCATAAATACGGGCTACCTCTGCAGGTCATCGACTTGCACAAGGATTACTGGGACAAGGTGGTGGATTACACCATCTCGCAGGTGCGTCAGGGCTTGACGCCGAACCCCGACGTGATGTGCAATCGGCTGATTAAGTTCGGTGTGTTCAACGAGCGCGTAGGCAAGGACTACGACATCATCGCCACGGGACATTACGCGACGACAGAGGAAGACGAGGAAGGACGCATTTGGCTGTGCACCAGCCCCGACCCCGTGAAGGACCAAACGGACTTTCTGGCTCAGCTGCAGCCATGGCAGTTGCAGAAGGCATGCTTCCCCATCGGCCATCTGCCGAAGTCGGAGGTGCGGGCCATCGCCGAGCGTGAGCACCTAAGTGCCGCACACCGCAAGGACAGCCAGGGCATCTGTTTCTTGGGCAAGATCAACTACAACGACTATATCCGCAAATACCTGGGTGAGCAGCCCGGGCAGGTCATCGACCGCGCGACGGGCAAGGTGCTGGGCATGCACCGCGGGCTATGGTTCCACACCATCGGCCAGCGCAAGGGCTTAGGTTTCGGCGGCGGCCCGTGGTACGTGGTGGAGAAGGATATGGCGCGTAACATCCTGTGGGTGGCCAATGGCTACGACACCATGGAGGCTTACGCAGACCACTTCTTCATCGCAGCGCCTCACTGGCTGACGGTAGATCCCTTCGACGGAACCGCCGGGCACACGGCGCTGGCGATGACCATCAAGATCCGACATACCCCGGACTTCTGCCCGGCTGAGGTCACTCCCCTACCCGACGGCCGTTTGGAAGTGAAGACGGAGCGGCCGCTGCAAGGCGTGGCCCCCGGACAGTTCGCCGTGCTTTACGATGCAGAGAAGCACCGCTGTTACGGTTCTGGAGAAATACGAAGGGAATAAGAGAAGAGGCCGCCAATTGGGCGGCCTCATCGTTTTTATTTCACAAATACTTTCCTACCATTAATGATGTACGTCTGTCCACGACGCGTTTCCGTTACACGACGCCCGTCAAGCGTATAGATGACAGTTTTTCCACTCTCATCTGTAGCGACACCACGTATGCCCACAGGAGCCACATCCGTCACACGAAGAATACCCTGTTGGATATCTTTGGTATCCCAGAAGAGACCATTCTCTGCATCTATCACTTGCGTCTCTAGAACCGGAGTACCCGTACAGGTTGTCACATCCTTCCACAGGAGGACACTGTCACCGACTTGCACATTAGAGGCGAATGACAAGCCATAGTGCAAGCGAATCGTGCCGTTCATCGTCAGTCGATTAATATTCTGGATACTCGTGCCACCTGTGTTCGTCACAACACCTGAGGCATTGGTTACGGCTGCACGTGCCAGGCCAAGGTCCAAGACGGCGCCGCTGGAGATGGTCACATTCTTGCCACCAAAATCCATGTAGCCTGTTGTGGCTGTTGCCGTGGCACCCACCTGCAACGTAGAGCCAGTACTAAAGGAATAAGAAGAATTGGTCAGTGGCGTAGAACCCGTTGCGCCAGACAGCGTAGCGCCGCGTGCCACAGTCAGCGCTCCCGTTCCGAGCGTTGCTCCCGCCTTGACGCACAGTGTTCCGGCATTGACACGAGTGTTACCCGTATGCGTACTTTTGCCACTGAAAGTAGCGGTGCCAGTGCCAACTTTCGTAAGGTTGGAGTTGGCGGTCACTGTTCCGCCCCATGTCCAATTGGCATCATTACCGACCTGCCACGTGTTCGTTCCACTGCCGCCGCTACTATCAAAGCTGGCGTATCCACCGAGCTTGCCTGTACCTGCAAGCTTACCGATGGCAAACGTCTTGCCCGTGTTCTGGACTTCCAGACCTGCTGCAATATTTAAGGTTCCCTTCGGCATACCATTAGCCGTATTCAGTGTCCAACGTGGTCCTGAATCGTCGGTGCGGCCCGTGGCATTGATGGTTCCTTCGAAATCGCGGAAATCCATGGCCAGCTGCGTACGCGTGGCGAACCAAGTATTTCCCTTGATCTCAGAGCAATAGATTGTCAGCGTTCCCTCGCCAGTGACCTTGTTTGTATAGGTGGCATTATCCACGGAGCTCCAGCTTCCTGTCTTTCCTTTAGGTACATAAAGTGTAAAACTACTACCCGTATTCTCGAGGTAGGAACCGCCTTGGAACTCTACTGTATTTGCGATTCTGTTGGCATTGATACATTGTACTGTGCCAGCAGAAATAATCAGGCGCTGTAGCGATGAAGCGATATTGAATTTCATCCAGCCGCTACCTTTTTTGGTGAGCATCGTACCTGAGATAGCCTTGTTGACGACAAAGTCACCGGCATTATTGATGACGCCACCTTCCGCGCCGGCCATCTGCATCGGCGAGCCCTGTGTAATCACACCGCTCGTAGCCAACTCTGCACCATTCTCGATAACGAACTTTGCAGCCGAAGTTGTCACCGCGCCAAGATTACCATACGCCATGTTCTCATTGCTGAGATTGGTGACGGTGACCTTACCTCCACTAATGCGCGTTCCGCCTGTGTAGGTGTTGTCTGTCTGCAATATGAGGTTACCAGTACCACGTTTGACGAGGGTGGTTGCACCGACGATACCACCTATCCATTTAAACGTATAGCTTTTCGAGGCATCCACAATGACACTGTCGGCTTCGATATCGCCTCTGATATTCACACTGCTTTTCGATGCCTCGTCAGTGAAGCGCACGACATCACCTGTGACAAAATACTCTTCACTGCCCTCAGCCTGCTCCGTGAGTCTGAAGTTGTTGGCTCCGCCAAACTGCCAGTCCGCACTTTCTGCTCCCGTCCACGTGATGTCGCTCGCTGCACGAACATCGCTCACATCAAGGTAGAGTTTGTTACCGTCCTGACGGAGTGCGGTTTTCTTCTGTGTACCCAATCCCTCAATAATAATGTCATCGAGGTTACCCTCGACTAATTCCAGCCCATCCATGATGAGATACTCTCCGGCGGCTATCTCGCTGCCATGATTGACGAGTTCTATGACCGGTACACGATACTTAGGCCCATAGGTAAGCCAATTGCCAGTGAGTCTGGAGTCTATATTGAGCAAGCGTGCCGAAATCTTATCAGCCTGAATGCCATCAGCATAGATATCCAGTTGCAAGCGAGAACCGAATCCAAGCATCAACGAGTCTGTGGTTATATTGCCACGCTTATCTGCACCTCCAGGACGGATAGTGGAATTATAATCCGCTTTGATACACCTAAAGGCACCGCCGTCAGAGTTGAGTGCCGTATGACGGTTAAGCCAGAGGGTGGACTGCAGCATGGTGCCGGAGAACGTGAGCGTTCCATTCCAGATGTCGGAGGGAGCCGTGTGGTTCATGGCAACTGCAGGAAGAATCAACTCACCCTCGCCCTGCTTTACGAGTCGTGTCGCGCCGGCAAAGCCACCACCCGTAGCCGTACAGGTGTAGGTGGTATATGTCGGTGCAATTTTGCTGCTTGTCTCAGAGGGATTGTTACCCTGTACCCACCCGGGGACATTAAAGAATGCCACATGCGGCTGAGCGCCCTCGGCAATGGTGACTGAGAAGTTATCGTTGGCAAAGGCCAGCACCTGTTTGCCATTCATGTCGGCCCCAATGGTTCCACCGTTTGCGATGAGCTCGCGTCCTGTGGTTGTGAGAGCCGGCGGGGCGGCCGTGATACCCTCCATTTCACCGAGGAAGTAGCTGGGATGTGGAGGTTGATTATAGCCAATGGTTTCCCATACCATACCATTGCGATAGCCGTGATCGAACCACAGCGAAGGAATGCGGAAGGTTGTTGGGCGCGAAGTGGTATAAAGACGCATATCTGTACCATTGGCCACAAGCAGCTCTTCACGCCAGTCACCGAGGATGTCGCCTGTCAAACAAGCATTGTTCTTAGAATCATTGTTGAGGTGGCCTTCAGAGTTGAAGATACGACCGCCGTCGAGTTTCTCGATCTTTGCTGCCTTAGCTGTTCCTGGACTGTCAAGGATCTCGGAGCACAGGTCGCCGTCCCAGTAGATTCGGAAGTTCAAAGCATAGCCACTCTGTCCACTGATGACCCTATCTGCGGTAAGACTGAGGACGCCCGTCTGCGAGGTCTGTCCCACACTGCCAGGATACCGGTTGGTGAAGTTGCCCGCCAATGCACGGCCATCGTCGCCCGTGCTCTGCATACGATAATAGAATTGTGATGTTGTCGCATTGCGGTAGTTCATGGCTGGCTCGTCCTCATTGCAACAGAATTGTTCCAGTCCCCAACGATAGGGGTCGAGATCGCTGCAATGCTGTGCATCGCCATGACCAAGGCCTGTAGTGCTGAGTCCTTTACCATTATCATCAATGACCATGGAGCCGAAGACGATTTCATCACGTCCGTCCATATCCACATCCTGGATGGCAAAGTTATGGTAGCCATTACCATACCAAGGGCTACCCCAGCCCACATTATTGGTCCAATACCAGAGCTGTGTCAACTCGTGCGTAGAAGGATCCACATTGAAGGCCACAAACTTATGACGCGTATAGCATCCACGGCCAAGGAAGATGCTGGGTCGCTGCCCATCGAGATAAGGAGCACCGAAGTAGTGCTTCGTGGAGCGATGGCCGCCATCTCCATCCTTACCCCAAACCGCCAGGCTCTGCGATTCACCATTTTCGTAGCGTTTTAGGGGATAGGCCATGGGGGTGAATGTGTCCTGTGTGCCATTCCACCCATAAGGTTCGCCGGTTTCACCGTTCAGATAGAGCAGGAACTCGTCGCCCACACAGGTATATTGGTCGCGTGGGGCATAATAGTTCATATTACCGATGGCGATATCGTGCCCTGTTTTGGTGTGAACATACATATTGTTAGCACCGCGCAACAACACCTCTGCCTTGCCATCCATATCCCAGTCATAGGCCACCGCATCCCACTGCTCATCCGGGCCTGCCATCATGTTCGGTCCAAGGTCTATCCACCAAAGACGCGTACCATTGAGTTTAATGACTTCAATCCGATGGAATCGCGTTTTATTATTAGCATCATTCACGCCACCAGTATAGTTACGCTTGCACACAAGCTCCACCTGACCATCGCCATCCACATCGGCAGCCACGCAGTCATTAAATTCGTATTGGTCTGTGCAAACTTGATTGTCCCTATCTACTGCAGGCTGGCATTTGATATCGATATAACCCGTGTGAGGATTGTCACTCACCCCATTGGTTAAATTCGAAATGCCCGTCCAGCGTGTCACCTCTGGGCAGAGCGGGCCGACCTCCCCGCGAAAGACAGGTGCCACCTGATACTTGCTGTTGACATTACCTGCACTATGTACATAGTTACTCACTGTAAGTCCACTCTTGAGGAGACTTCCATTGCAGTAGAGGTTATAGGTCACATCATAGTGCTCCTCTGGGAGTATGCGCCATGAAATGAAGTTACCGGAACCACTCATAGCGACAGTCACCACAAGTCCACGGTCGAGCTTGTCTGTGATGCGTTGTGCGAAGCTTGCCACTGACAAGCTCAGCAGCGTCACGATTAGGAAGATTTTGTGTTTCATTGATGATGTTGTTTGTCGTTTATACGAGGAAAATGACCAAATTGCGTGGCAAAGGTACATCTTTTCTTTTAGATAGCGCAAAAAATAAATGGATTTTAACCTAACTTTTACCCAAAGGACGCCTCCACATAAAGAAAATGCACGCTTTACTTGGTCATGCGCAAAAAAATGTGTTACTTTGCGCACTTGACAACATTAAAAGTTACAGCTTATGACATTCACAGAGCTGGCACGCCCCATCTTCGAGCAAGCCATTCTCAATTACCACAAGACTGACCATGTGGACACTCCGATGCAGAATCCGTACACCGAAGGCATCGAGGCCGACCTCTATCGCAAGTGTTGGATTGACACGGTACAATGGCATCTAGAGGACATCATCCGTGACCCGCAGATTGACCCGTTGGAGGCCTTGGCCATTAAACGTCGCATCGACCAGAGCAACCAAGACCGCACGGATTTGGTGGAGACCATCGACAGCTACTTCTATACCAAGTACCATGATATCACTCCGCTACCCGATGCTACCATCAACACAGAGAGCCCAGCCTGGGCCGTCGATCGTCTGAGCATCCTGGCGCTGAAGATCTATCATATGCGTGAACAGGTGGAACGTTCCGATGCCAGCGAGGCACATCGTACGACCTGCCAGCAGAAGCTCAACGTGCTGCTGGAGCAGCAGATAGACCTCTCCTCCGCTATCGACCAGCTCTTGGCAGACATCGAAGCCGGGCGCAAATGGATGAAGGTGTATAAGCAGATGAAGATGTACAACGACCCCGATACGAACCCCGTGCTATATTCTAAATGACACACGTTATTGTTCTTCGTTTTTCGGCTATGGGCGACGTGTTGATGACGATTCCCGTCATTGACAGCTTTGCCCGTCAGCACCCCGACGTCCGCGTGACGGTGGTAAGCCGTCCTTGGGCGCAGCCGCTCTTCAGTTTGCTGCCGTCAAACGTAGGATTCATGGCTGCTGACTTGAAAGGAGAGCACGCAGGCTACCATGGACTTAACCTTCTGGCGCGAAGGCTCTTTGCCCTGCAGCCGACACACGTTGCCGACCTGCACGACGTGCTCCGCACGAAATGGCTGCGCATGCGCTTGCATATCGCAGGACACCACGTGGCTCATATCCGAAAGGACCGACGTGCACGAAAAGCATTTCTATCTGCTGAGGTAAAAGTGCCGCAGACGAGCATGTTCGAGAAGTACGTGGATGTGTTTCGTCGTCTGGGCTTCGATGACTGGTCGCTGGATTTCAAGAGCCTTTATCCTCAAGGAGGTGCCGACCTCTCCACGGCAGTGCCCTCTTTCGACCCCTCTTTGCGCCCCGAGCTTCATTGGGTGGCCATCGCCCCGTTTTCCATACATGATGGTAAGACATATCCTCAGGAACAGATGGAGGAGGTCATCCGTCAGCTCAACGCACGCGGTGACACGCGCATATTCCTTTTCGGCGCAGGCAAAACGGAATCCGACATCCTCAGCCAATGGGCCGAGCGCTATGTTCACGCCGAAAACATGGCAGGGGAACTCAACAACATCGCTGAGGAGCTGGCGCTCATCTCGCATTGCCAGGTCATGGTGAGCATGGACTCCGGCAATATGCACCTGGCCGCCTTAGCTGCCGTTCCCGTCGTCAGCATCTGGGGCGCCACGCACCCTTATGCGGGCTTCCTCGGCTATCGCCAAAAGCTCGACAACGTACTGCAACGCACAGACCTCCCCTGCCGCCCCTGTTCCATCTATGGTGACAAAACGTGCCAATTCGGCGACTATCGTTGTCTGACAGGCATCACTCCCGAAGCTGTGGTCGAGAAAGTGTCAGCCATCGTCTGCGCCAACGCATAGATCGTATGAGACAAAGAGTTACATTCCTACTTCGGACCTATCTGTGGACGATTCTCGTATTCTGTATGGCCAAGATAGCCTTTATAGCGAGTTGCCATACAGGGGACCTTACAATCACAGATTTGAAGGATGTACTCTGGCACGGGTTGACGCTTGACCTTTCAACAGCACTGTATTTTCTCATACTGCCATTCTTCTTGACAATGGTGTGTGTCTGGTGGTATCGCCGCACGGTCATCAACAAGGTTTTTTACACCTATTTTATGATCATCTCCGTCGCCTTTGCCTTGGCATTCGTGGCAGACTGCAGCCTATACCCCTTCTGGCGATTCAAGCTTGATGCCTCTTGTTTGCAATACCTGTCCTCCCCCAATGAAGCCGCCGCCAGCGTATCCACGGGTTATCTCATCATCCGGCTGCTCATACTATTGGCCACGGCGGTATTCATCTTCTGGGGTTATGTGATTCCTATGCATCGGTGGAAAAATGTTGCAGCTTCAACCATAAAGAAAACGTGTGAAACGATCTTCTATATCCTCTGTATCCCGCCAGTTGTCATCGGCATCCGCGGCGGCCTAGGCGAATCAACAACCAACATCGGGCAAGTCTATTTCTCACAGAACCAGTTCCTGAATCATGCTGCCGTGAACCCGGTTTTCAGCTTTCTGGCCTCTTTTGAGAAGACGGCAAGTCATATCGTGGACTACCATTTCTACGACGACGATGAATGTGCAGCACAGCTGGAAGGCCTCTATCCCACAGCATCCACGGATACTGACACCCTGCTCACCACCCAGCGGCCCAATATCGTCATCGTACTCATGGAAAGTGCGGGGGACCTCTTCAGCGAATATATGCCGAACCTACAACGGCTGAAAGCCGAAGGCATCAACTTCTCAAATTGTTACGGTAACAGCTATCGGACAGACCGCGGCACCGTGTGTACCCTTAGCGGCTACCCTTCGTTTCCGACCTCTTCCGTCATGAAAATGCCTCAGAAGACCCGCCATCTGCCCAGCATCGCCTCCAGTTTGCGGAGAGAGGGTTATCACACCTATTATCTCTATGGCGGTGACATCAATTTCACCAATATGCGCAGTTATCTGGTAGCTACAGGTTGGGAGACGCTCACATGGAAGAAAGACTACACGCAGCAGGAGCAGCGCTCTGCGAAATGGGGCGTCAGGGACGATATCACCTTCTGTACCCTATACCAACAAATCATGGGTATGCCCGAGGACGAGCGCTATCTCATCGGCTTCTCAACCCTCAGCTCCCACGAACCTTGGGATGTGCCCATCAAGAAATATGAGGATGAAGTGCCCAATGCCTTCTCCTACCTTGACGCCTGCATTGGCGACTTCATCGGAAAGTTGAAGCAGACCCCACAATGGGACAACCTGCTGCTCGTCTTCATCCCAGATCACAGCATGGATTACTGGGACTATTCGATAACCCATCCGCTGCGCAACAGGATTCCCCTGATATGGGCCGGCGGTGCTGTCAAGGGCCCCAGGGACATCCCCGTCTTCTGTAACCAGACAGACCTCGCCGCCACGTTGTTAGGCCAGTTACACCTACCCCATGACGACTTCCGTTGGAGCCGTGATGTGCTGAGTGCCTCCTATACCTATCCCTTTGCCATCCACACTTTCAACCACGGCTTCGCACTGACGGACAGTACAGGCTACGTTGTCTATGACCTCGATGCCCAGCGCTTCGCGGTAACAGAGAGCACACAACCCCAACATCTGGAACGCATGGGTAAAGCCATCCTGCAGGCCACAACTGCAGACTTAAAAACATTAGATTTACACCATTGAGAACTCATACCAGACATATAACCTCTCCGCTGCTGCGCACGCCGTTGGCTTTTGTGTGCAATATGGCTTTGGCCTACGTGGTCTATTGGCTGTGCCGTGTGGCGTTCTGGGCTGAGAACTATGCTACATTCCCCCAATTCTGGAGCGGCAACTCACTGTGCGACATCTTCACGGGCGCCTGGATGTTCGACACTTCGGCCATCCTCTATACCAACGCGCTCTATGCCCTACTGATGCTCATTCCCCTGCACCTGAAGGAACGTCGCTGGTGGCAGATGATGGCAAAAGGGCTCTTCTTGCTGGTGAACAGTCTGTCCGTCATCGTCAACCTGTCCGATGCCGTTTACTTCCAATACACAGGACGTCGTACTACGACTACCGTCTTCCAAGAGTTTTCCAACGAAAGCAACCTCGGAGGCATCGTGGGTGTTGAGCTGTTGCGCCATTGGTATTTGGTGCTCATCGGCATCGCCTTCATGGTACTTCTGTGGAAGGCTTATAGGCTTCCATCGGAAGACCGCGGTCTTCAGGCCGTAAGACCACGGTCTTCAAGCCATAAGACCGCGGTCTTCACGTCGAAGGCCCAAGGGGTTTATTATTACCTCCTGCATCTGGTGCTCTTCGCCGCCTACATTCCATTGACCGTTATTGGCATGCGTGGCGGTGCCACCACAGCCGTGCGTCCCATCACCATCTCCAATGCCAACCAGTATGTCGCGCGTCCTGCCGAGGCCGCCGTTATACTGAACACGCCCTTCGCCCTTATCCGCACGATTGGCAAAGCCAGGTTTATCACACCTGACTACTATGAGGATGCCGATGAAATGGAGAAAATCTACACGCCCATCCACCAGCCTCAACCCGACAGCGCCTTCGTGAAGAAAAATGTCGTGGTGTTCATCATCGAAAGCTTCGGACGCGAATATATCGGAGCCCTCAACGAGACCTTGGAGGACGGACATTACGCTGGCTATACTCCCTTCGTAGACGAGCTCTGCCGTGAGAGTGCCACGTTCCGCTGGTCGTTCTGCAACGGTCGCAAGAGCATCGACGGAATGCCCAGCATCCTTTCCGCCATCCCCATGTTTGTGGAACCCTTCGTGCTGACGCCGGCCTCCATGAACACCTTCGGCGGACTGGCACAGGAGCTTGACAAACACGGCTACGAGACCGCCTTCTTCCATGGCGCCGAAAACGGAAGCATGGGTTTCCAGGCCTTTGCACGCAAGACAGGTTTCCAGAAATATTTCGGGCGCGACGAGTTCAACGCCGACTCCCGTTTTCGTGGGGATAAGGATTTCGACGGCATGTGGGCCATCTGGGACGAGCCCTTCATGCAGTTCTACTGTGCAAAGATGTCGGAACTGAAAGAACCTTTCATGACCGCCCTCTTCACCGCCACCAGCCACCACCCCTATACGATACCCGAAGCCTATCGCGACACCTTCCCCGAGGAGGGCATCATCATCCACAAGTGCATCCGCTACACAGACCACGCCCTGCGCCGTTTCTTCGAAGAGGCCCGCAAACAACCGTGGTTCAAGAACACGCTCTTCGTGCTCACCTCAGACCATACGAACCTCAGCGACCACGCCTTCTACCAGAATGATATCGGCGGTTTCTGCTCGCCCATCATCTTCTACGATCCCAGCGGCGAGCTCTTCGAGGCCGGCATGCGTGAAGCCATCGCCCAACACATCGACATCATGCCCAGCGTCCTAGGCCTCCTCAATCACAACGAGCCCTATCTCGCCTTCGGCTGCGACCTCTTCCACACGCCTGCCGACAGCACCTGGGCCGTCAACTACAACAACGGCATCTATCAGTATGTAAAGCACAACCGCTTGTTGCAGTTCGGTACCATGCATACGCACGCCATCTATGCCCTCACCGATAGCCTCCTTCAGCATAACCTCATCAATGAGGAGCCTCAGCTGCAGGCTTCGATGGAACGAGAGCTGAAAGCCATCATCCAACAATATATGTCTCGCATGAACGAAGACCGCCTCACCCCTTAATCCACGTCTCATCATGGAACAATCCACATACGCCCTCACCTTCTGGCAGCGCATCGCCTACGGTTTAGCTTTCACACTCATCTACAGCGTGTCACTGTTGCCGTTCTGGTTGCTATATCGCCTGTCGGACCTCATCTTTGTGCTCACCTATTATATAATAGGTTATCGCAGGGCCATTGTCCGCAAGAACCTGCGTGACAGCTTCCCCGAGAAAGATGAGAAAGAGCTAAGTGAGATTGAACAGGCGTTCTATCGCTGGTTCGGTGACTATATTGTGGAAACGCTCAAGCTGTTCTCCATGAGTAAGAAATCCATGTGCAAGCATATGACCTTCCGCAATGTCGAAATGGCCGAACAGCTTGTGGCGAAGGGCCAAGGCGTAGCACTATATCTGGGTCACTACTGCAACTGGGAATGGATCTCAAGCATTCCACAATGGCTCAAAGGCAACTACGCAGGCGCACAGGTCTATCACGTGCTGGAATCCCATGTCATGGACAAACTCTTGCTCTATTCACGCCATCGTATGGGGACCGAGAACGTGAAGATCATGGATGTGCTGCGCTATATCGTTGACAACCGGAAAGCCGGGCTGCCCGTGGTGATGGGATTCATTGGAGACCAAGTCCCGTTTTGGAACAATATCGGTCACTGGATGACCTTCCTCAGTCATCCCGACACGCCTGTGCTGACAGGCACCGAGCGCATCGCCCGCAAGTATAACATGGCCTGCGTATATATCGATGTCAGACGCTTGCGTCGCGGTTACTACGAGGCTGAGTTCCAGCTCATGACCGACACCCCCAAGGAGCAGCCCGACAAAAGCATCACCGAGGATTATTTCCAAAGGTTGGAGCTAAGCATCCGACGCCAACCGTCCTATTGGCTGTGGACCCACAACCGCTGGAAGCGCACCCGTGAAGAATACGATAAGATGATTGATCCCGCAACAGGAAAACTTAGATTCTAAGCACAATGGTACTTTTGAGTTTCGATACCGAAGAATTTGATGTCCCTCGTGAGCATGGTGTCGATTACGACACGCTCAAGGAAGGCATGGAGGTCTCTGTGCTGGGCACGAACCGCATCCTTGACGTGTTGAAGGAGAATGGTGTGCGTGCCACCTTCTTCTGCACAGGCAACTTCGCCGAGCATGCCCCCGAGGTGATGCAACGCATCCTGCGCGAGGGGCATGAGGTGGCCTGCCATGGTGTTGATCACTGGGAGCCAAAGGCCTCTGATGTGAGTCACTCCAAAGAGATTGTGGAGCGCGTGACGGGCGTAACGGCCTACGGCTATCGCCAGCCGCGCATGTTCCCTGTTTCCGATGAAGCCATCCGCAAGGCAGGCTACACATACAACTCCTCGCTGAACCCGGCCTTCATACCTGGTCGCTATATGCACCTCACGGCGCCAAGGACGTGGTTCATGAAGGATGGCGTCATGCAGATCCCAGCCTCCGTCACCCCCTGGCTGCGTTTCCCGCTCTTCTGGCTCTCCCTGCATAACCTGCCAGAGCGTGTATATCATTGGATGGTACGGTGCACGCTGCAGCACGACGGCTACTTCGTCACCTACTTCCACCCCTGGGAGTTCTACGAGCTGCGCGAGCATCCAGAGCTGCGTATGCCCTTCATCATCCGCAATCACAGTGGCCTGCAGATGTGCCAACGCCTCGACCGTCTCATCAAGATGCTGAAGGCTGACGGTGAAACCTTCGTTTCCTTCCAGGATTTTGTTCGTATGCAACAGGTTTAATCATGCTCCAGAATATCCGGACATATTGGAACAATCACCCAGAGAAGCGTGCCATCGTTTACCGCTTTCTTCGGTTCGGGCTCGTAGGTATCATCGCCTCCGGTATTCACTATGGCGTCTATGCCCTATTGATTCTGCTGCACCAGGATGCCAACATTGCCTATACCGCAGGTTTCGTCATTAGTTTGTGTTGCAATTACCTGCTAACAACCTACTTCACCTTTCGCCAGAATCCTAACAAACGAAATGTGACTGGCTTCATTGCCAGCCACATTCTCAATTATTTTGTGGAAATAGGTTTGCTGAATCTGTTCCTGTGGATAGGGTTCAGCGAATGGATTGCACCCATTCTTGACATGGCTATCGCGTCATGCATCAATTTCCTGGTGCTACAATTCGCCTTCCTTTACAAGCGCGCATAGCCATCTGTCAACAGTTCCCCGTTATATTCACGTGCGATATACGTTGGACGATGCTTGCTTTCATGATAGATGTGTCCCAGGTATTCTCCGATGATACCCAACGCCAATAATTCTACGCCTCCCAAGAAAAGAATCACGACCATCAATGTCGGGTAACCTTGTACAGGGTCACCCCATATCCACGTGCAGACGAGCACATAGACAAGGAAGAGGAAAGCGGCCAAAGAAACAGCAACACCGATGATGGTTGCCAAACGAAGCGGGAACGTGGTAAAGGAAGTGATGCCGTCAATGGCTAAGTTAAACAACCCCATGAAGTTCCAGGAAGAAGTACCCGCCACACGATCCTGCTGCTCAAACAGTAGTTCCTTCTTGCGGAAACCGATCCAACTATACATTCCCTTCGTATAACGCTGACTCTCTCGCATCCGACGTAACACATTGATACATTTACGGTCAAGGAGTCGGAAATCACCAACATTAGGAAGAATATCCACCCTCGTTGAGCGTTGCAATAAAGAGTAGAAGAAGAGACTCAGCTTACGTCGCAACCAGCTCTCACGTCCTCGCGAAAGGCGTTTGGCATAGACGTCGTCAAAGCCCTGTTCCCATTGCTCCAGCATCTGCGGAATCAATGCTGGTGGATGCTGCAAGTCTGCATCCATGATGATCATGCAATCACCGGTAACATAGTCAAAGCCTGCCGACATGGCATTCTCCTTACCGAAGTTGCGCGAGAGGTCAATATAGCAGACGCGAGGGTCATGCTGTCGCAATTCCTTGAGGACATCCAGCGTCTGATCCACGCTACCATCATTGATAAAGAGCCACTCCCAATCGTAGCGCTCGCCCAATTCAGGCGACGACACCAGATCGCACAATGCCTGATACATCAAGGGAAGTGACTTCTCCTCATTGTAACACGGAATCAATATGGAAACTTTCTTGTTCATTCCTAATTCTGCCTATTATCGCCGCAAAGGTACGTTTTTTTCACGATATTCCACCTTTTTATTGCTCAAACAACCATCATTCAGTAAAATTTTGTACCTTTGCCTCCGTTTTTGAGCCCCCGAGAACCTCATCACCTCATAACCTCACATACATGCTGAAGCAGTTCTTTTCCATAATGTCGCGCTACCTGAAGCCCTACCACAAGTACCTGGGCTGGTCGGTCGTGCTCAATTTCCTCTCGCAATGGATGAACGTGTTCTCGTTCATGGTCCTCATCCCAATCCTCAACATCCTTTTCAAGATAGACCAGGCCGTCTATACCTATCAACCTTTTAAATGGGAAAAGGATGTCATCGTTAACAACGCCTATGCGTGGGTTCAGGAGATGATGACCAACCACGGAGCTTTCCTCACGTTGGTGCTCATGGGCGTCGCCCTGATTATCATGACGGGGCTCAAGACGTTGGGCTACTTTGGCTCCTCCGCCATCATGGTGCCCTTACGCACAGGGGTCGTTCGCGATATCCGCATACAAGTCTATGAGAAGGTGCTGAAGCTACCGCTAACCTTCTTCTCCGAGGAGCGCAAGGGCGACATCATCGCCCGTATGTCTGCCGACGTGCAAGTGGTTGAGAACTCCATCACCAGTTCCATTGACATGCTCATCCGTCAGCCCATCGCCATTCTCGTCTGTTTCCTCACGCTATTTATCACCAGCTGGCAGTTGACCGTCTTCGTCATCATCTTCGCTCCTGTTGCCGCATGGCTCATGGGCATCGTCAGCCGCAAGTTGAAGAGTCAGTCGCTCAGCGTGCAGCAGCAATGGGGAGGAATCATGGCCCAACTTGATGAGACGTTGGGTGGCCTCCGCATCATCAAGGCCTTTCTAGCAGAGGCCAAGATGCTGAAGCGCTTTACAGCCATCAACAGCGCCTACCGAAGAGAAATGATCTGGATGGCCATCCGCCAGAACGCCGCCCACCCCATGTCGGAGTTCCTCGGCACCATCATCATCGTCATCGTCCTATGGTTCGGCGGCTACCTCATCCTGAGCGAGAGCAACCTCATCGACGCCTCCACGTTCATCTTCTACATGGTCATCCTCTACAGCGTCATCAACCCGCTGAAGGAACTGTCGAAGGCCACCTACCAGATACCTCTTGGCCTCGCCTCCATGGACCGTATCGACTTCATCCTCAAGGCCGAGAACCCCATCAAGGAGCCCGAGCATCCCCAGCCCCTGCCCGCCTTCGAGAAGGAAGTGGAGCTGCGCGACGTCAGCTTCAGCTACATCGAAGGACGCCCCGTGCTCAAGCACATCAACCTCGTCGTGCCCAAGGGCAAGACCATCGCCCTCGTGGGGCAGTCTGGGTCCGGCAAGAGCACCCTCGTGGATCTCGTGCCACGCTACCATGATGTCAAAGAAGGTGAGGTACTCATCGACGGTAAGAACGTCAAAGGTCTCCGCATCTCGGAACTACGCGCGCTCATCGGCAATGTCAATCAGGAGGCCATCCTCTTCAATGACACCTTCTACAACAACATCACCTTCGGCGTCGATAATGCCACCATGGAACAGGTCATCGAGGCCGCTAAGATTGCCAATGCACACGACTTCATCATGGAGAGCGAGCACGGCTACGACACCATGATTGGCGACCGTGGCGGTCGCCTCTCCGGCGGCCAGCGTCAGCGTGTCAGCATCGCCCGCGCCATCCTCAAGAACCCGCCCATCCTCATCCTCGACGAGGCGACCTCGGCCCTCGACACCGAGAGCGAGCGTCTGGTGCAGGAGGCCTTGGAGCGACTGATGAAGAGCCGCACCACCATCGCCATTGCACACCGTCTCTCCACCATCAAGAATGCCGACGAGATTTACGTCCTCTACGAAGGCGAGATTGTGGAGTGCGGACAGCATGAGGAGCTCATCGCCAAGAACGGCTACTACAAACGCCTCTACGACATGCAGCAGCTATAGCCCTCCACAGGAAAGCATGAATCCAATCATACAGCCCACCCTGTTCGTCCACGACCGTGGTCAGATGTGCAACAATATCCTGCAATTTGGCCACGTCTATGCATGGGCACGAGAGCACGAATACCGAGCCCTCTCCATGCGTTTTTCCTACAAGTACCAATACTTCCACATCTGCCATGCCCCTTGGCATACCTTTATTGTCTATGCCTTGGCAAAACTGGCAGCAAAGACACATCTATTACCCACCACCGACTTCGACAAGGAGCCAGCCGCTAATGAAGAAGGTAAAAGCCGGCTATTACAGAGACATCGGTTCGCATGGATTGACGGTTGGAACGTACGTTTCCCCTATCTCTTCCTAAAGTATTTAGATGAAATCCGCGCCCTCTTCGCTTTCGATACGGCTGTAGAACAGGCAGCACAGCTGCGCATGATGCCGTGGCTGACACGTAACAATTGCATACGCTTAGGGGTTCATATCCGCCGTGGCGACTACGCCAGCTTCCTCGGAGGTAAATACTTCTATGACGATGAAACCATGCTGCGCTTCATTGGACAGTTTCAAGCCCTGCATCCCGAAAAGCAGATGGTCGTCTATATCTGCGGCAACGACCCGCACCTACAGCCGACAACCTACGAGCGAGCATACCCCGATATCCATTTCGTCTTCCCGCAAGGTAATCCCGGCGAAGATCTTTGTGTACTGTCTCACTGTGATTACCTCATGGGAGCGCCCAGCACCTTTTCCCTCGTGGCCGCCATGTACCATGATGTACCCATCTGGTGGATTCCATCGCGCGATGCTACGTTAACAGATGACAGCTTCAGCCATTTCCAATCTCTGTTTCAGCAGATTGAAGCGTACCATACGCTTTAAATGTCATCTCATAGCACAATTGCAGCCATACAATGATAATGGGTAACGCCTTCAGCGCATAAGGCTGCACCCATTGCTTGCGCACATAAGCAGGGAAGAGGTCAGAAGGTGACATGCTGGAAAGGATAAAGACAAAAACGAGAAGGGTGACATCCCAGCGTGAGCGTTTCCATGGCGAGGCGGTGTACCAGATGACGACACCGATGAATGGGGTGATATAGCCACTTGACTCACTGCCCGTAGAAAACAGCACTACAAACATGAGCACTGACGCCAACAGCGTTTGGCGAAAGGCTTTGTATTTGTACTGTGAGAAGCGCAAATACGGAATACAGAATAATACCAGCCCACCGAGAATCAGCCAAGCATCGGAATAGGTAGCACAATGCGTCACCTTCCGCACGAATCCCAAGAGGGAGATATTCGTGCCGCTACCGAACATATTATCGGCATTCTTGTCCGTGAGGCTAACATACCATTCTTGATACTGACTGATGATATACTTAGGAGTACTGATCAGCATGGGCGCAACGAACAGCACAGCCCCCCAGAAGAGAAGCGAGAGAATCAGCCGTCCCTTATGGCGCGAAAAGAAAAAGAATGCGAGACCGACGATGCCGTAAAGCTTGACAAAAGTACCCAAAACTATCAGGAAGGCAGCCCAGAAATCCTTCTCACGTTCAATACAATAATACGTCAGCAAAATTATGGCCGCTATCGCAATATTAAACTGCTGCATGAAGAGCGCTGTTAACAACTCATGGGCACAAAACCAGAAGATGAACAATTGCTGGCGCCATGTAAACTGCGACCAACGCACCGCGACATAGAGGATGCCCGTGAGTGCCAACAGCCATGTCAGCAGGCCTATAAAGAGTGGCGCCATGGCGAAAGGAGCAATGATTAGCGAGAAGAGAGGACCATAAAAGTTCAGGTCGAAATATTCTTCTGGATACAGTGCATACAACGATGTCTGGTGGATGGTATGCCAGAATACGCCCCTAAAGATAAGGAAGTTATTACAACGTGAATATTTGGCGACGGCTGCCGCTATGGCAAGCAACATCCACAAACAAAAAACGGTGCGGCGGTCCGAGAAGAATGGCCTGGCAAAGAACTCGCGACAGCGCTGAATAAAAGAGGTTGGCATATCTGTATATCTGTAATTTGCGACAAAAGTAGTAAATTCAATACAAACCAACGAGTATAACAACGTTTTTCTGCAAAAAAAGTTGTCAACACACATTCTTTTACCTACCTTTGCGCCATGATGAAGCAAGATAACAGGATTTCAGTAGTCATCAATACGCGCAATGCTGCGCAGTATCTTGAACAAGTCCTTACATGCGTAGAGGGCTTTGACGAAGTGCTTATCTGCGACATGGAAAGCGATGATGATACCCTCAGCATTGCCCAAGCACACGGATGTCGCGTTATCACCTTCCCCAAAGGGAACCATAAGAGTGCTGAACCGGCCCGCAATTTTGCCATACAAAGCGCTACACACGAATGGGTTCTTGTGGTGGATGCCGATGAATTAGTGACGCCTGAGCTCCGGCATTTCCTTTATAAACGCATCCAAGAGGCTGACTGCCCTTGTGGAATCTATATACCTCGCCTCAATCGCTTCATGGGGCACTATACCCGTAGCATTGCCCGCGACCATCAACTGCGTTTCTTCAAGAAAGAAGGCACTGTATGGTCATCACATGTTCATACCTTCCCCATCGTGAATGGGAAAACAGAACGAATCTCCTCACGGAAGAGAAATGTACAGCTGATACACCTGGCTGATGAGTCCATCAGCGAGCTCCTGCAAAAGACAGACCGATATACCGACGACGAGATACTGAAGCACGAAGGACAGCGCAACAGCCTGTGGGCGCTCGTATTCCGCCCCACATGGCGCTTCTTCAGGTTTTACTTTCTCAAATTAGGTTTTCTTGACGGACGCCCCGGCCTTATCCAGGCAGGCATGGCTGCCCTCTACCAATTTGTGGAGGTGGCCAAGGGTATAGAGGCTGACATGCGACAACAAGCATCCTCCGAAACAACGCAATTATAAAAACTTCATCGTCTGTGCGATATGGCAGCCCCTCTCTTCTCCATACTCATTCCTACATGGAATAACCTCGCATTCTTAAAGCTCTGTGTGGAAAGCATACGTAAGAACTCCGCCTACGAGCACGAAATCCTTATCCACATCAATGATGGCAGTGATGGCACCTTGCAATGGGTTCAATCAGAAGGGATTCCTTATCGGCATACGAGCCAGAACGTAGGTGTCTGCTATGCCCTCAACGGTTTGCGTCCATTGGTGAGCACGGATTATATCCTTTTCATGAACGATGACATGTATGTCTGCCCAGGGTGGGACACGGCCTTGTTAGAGGAGATACGAACGCTACCGGACAATCGTTTCTTCCTCTCCTCCACCCTCATCCAGCCACGCCCTTTCTTCTGCAAAAGCGTCATCGCTCCTGCTGACTTCGGACAGAGTGTGGAAACGTTTGACGAAGAAAGGCTGCTCCGGGAGTTTTCCTCGCTGCCTCATAGCGATTGGCAGGGCGCTACATGGCCGCCCAACATCGTACACCGTGACATCTGGGATTTGGTGGGAGGCTATAGTGTGGAATATAGTCCGGGCATGTATTCCGATCCGGACTTCTCAGCGAAGCTTTATCACGCCGGAGTCCGGTATTTCAAAGGCGTTAATCGTAGTCGTGTCTATCATTTCGAAGCACGTTCGACACATCGCATCATCAAGAATGACGGCAGCACACAGTTCCTGCGGAAATGGGGCATCACATCTGCCAGTTTTATGCGTGACGTGCTACACCGTGGTGAGCCATGGGGTAAGGAGATGGATGATCGCGGTCAGCTGAAGAAAGATATTGCGCGAAGCAAATGGAAAAAGGTTTTCACCATACTACGGGACACTAAGGCACAACATATTTATGAAAACGACTAATCTCCCCACTACGATGAGCAGACGAGCAGAACTGCTGCTGGCCTCTCTGATTATCGGCCTCTCCGTCATCTACCAAGTACACTGCGCCATCCACGGCTTTGACCTAACCGATGAAGGGTACCTCATGTCCCTGTATCAGTGGTTCGGCACCGACATCGACTTCGCGAAAGGTGCTGGCGGATACCCCCTGACCTGTTATCTTGGATGGTTGCTGAACTTCTGGACGCCAGGCATCCTCCCCATGCGTTTATGGGGCATCCTCATCGTAGCACTGACAGAGGTTATCGTGTACCTTTATTTGCGCCGCCACTTCAACCCCTATTTTGTCCTTGCAGGCTTATTCATTCAGGCTATCATGGTGGCCGGTGACCCCAAGCCCTTCGGCTACAACACCCTCACCGCCTTTGTCGGAATCCTCGCCCTCATCACCATATTAGAGGGTTCCCGTGGTCAGCACAACTACCTACTCTTTTTAGGAGGTTTAGCTTTAGGCGTGAATGTCTTCGTGCGCATACCCAATCTGACCTGTTGGGCCTTCATCCTGTGTCCTTTCCTTGTCCACTTCACAAGCTGGAAGCAGTTGTCCTGGAAGAAAGGCATTTCACAAGGGGCATGTATCCTCCTGGGTGCCTTGACCAGCTTAAGTCTTACATGGATATGGTTGACACACATCGGTGCGGATAGACACGTCGTTGAGCTTCTGCAATCCATCACAGGAACCCTGCACGGCAAGAGCACACACTCTTCAGCATCGCTCATCAGTACCTATTTGGGCAATATTACATCCAGTATCATTATCTTTGGTGCTTTTATCCTATGCATCATAGCCGCCAGCTATGCAAAAAGCGCCGTCAACAAGATGGGGAAAATCTGTTTGTTCGCCCTCTCGTTTTTATGTCTATACCAAATACTATACATCCATAGCACACTCTTAGGTCGTAACCTCTTTGCACTCATGAACGGCATTGCCCTTTTCGGGGCGTTTCCCTATCTCTTCTCCGACAATCATAAGCGCGCCATCGCCATCAGCTCATTCCTGCTCTCTTTCCTCATCCCGTTAGGCAGCGATGGCGGCTATCAAACCATGTGGGTTGGCACTTGGATGGCGCTACCTGTTGGCCTCTGCGGGCTTTATGAGTGTTTCCAAAATCTATCAAATCGTTGGACACACCTCTCTATTACACTCTCCATACAGCCCTCTCAGATATCATCCACAAAGACCTTACCACTTCCCACATTGGTCTCCGGTTTGATCTTTTGCACCGTTGTGATGGTTGTATCCGCGCTCATAAAAATCGAGCGTAAGTCCTACTATGACCCAGGCAGCAGGAGTTCCAAGACTACAGCCATCAACAGCCCATTGGCAGCTGGTATCTATGCCACCTCTCAGCGGGCCGATATCATTAACCCGTTATTAACCGCTTTACAGGATTATGTGCATGCTGGTGATACCATTCTTGTATATGACTCTTCTCCCTTAATCTACTACCTCACCGAGACGAAGCCCTTTGCAGGGATTTCATGGCCCTGCGTCTATTACGGCCAAGCTTATGTGGATCAATTCATCGAGGCCGAAAAGTCCACCGACAAAATGCCATTAATTGTCCTGCAGCATTTCTATTCCAGCAACTATTGGTCCAAAGTCCTTCCCCTGTACATGGATCCTGAGGCTGATTGCAACTTCTCCAGTATAGAGATGACCCACAACCTTCTACGCGTCCGGAAGCAATACCACTACAGACAAGTATGGAGCAACAGATACTACGACATCCTGATGCCTGCCGGTAAGTAGCCCCGTATTACTTGAACAGAGGCTTCTGCGCTGTGACATGCGGCATAAAGTATCTGCAGAACGGAATAATCACAGCATAAGACCCTAACGTCAATAAGAAATTCACGACAGGAAGAGAATACATACAACCGACTTTGCACAAGACTTCATGAAAAGATTGATAGACGAGTGCATGGGTGCATAGCACAATGATGGAATAACGGCCGAGATAGCTCACACCTGGAATCCTGCGGAAATAACGGCCTACAGACATGACAATCATGACACCCGAGGCACCTGTGATATACGCCCACCAGTTTGGAATGAGGTTGCTACGGTAATCCACGTTCAAACTCAAAGCCACCAAGAAGATACAATAGAAGGCCACACACGACAACGTCAACAACGTGTCCAGCCAATGCGGTTTTTTTTTGAGAACATACCCCATAAAGAAGAAGGGGAGTACAGTACACGCGGAGTCCGCATAGCCCCACCAATTGATATGTGCATAACTTAAATACAATCCTATCGCACCTACGATACTGACAGGGAATAACATGATAAGCGACTTACCTCGACACAATTTGTAAATCGCAAAGAATAGAATGTTCACTTCCAGAAGGCACAGGAGGAACCATATCGCTATATTGGGGAACTCCTCTTTTGTCAGACACTGAGGCAGATAGTCCATAAAAGTCCCAGGAATCGCCCATTGCATCTGATAATGAAAGGCCTTCATGAGAAGAATCGGGAGAAGGACAGACGTCACCAGATAGAAGAAAGCAAAGGGGACCAACAGATTATTGACCTTCTTCCGAAAGAACGTGAACCCGCTATAAGATTTAAAGAAGAATCCGGAGAGGAAGAAATACAAAGGCATCCTGAAATTCCGGAGAATGACACGTAGCATATTGTCGTCCACTTGATAAAAGTGAGCAACATGTTCCACGACCACCAGGATAATACAAATACCTTTACAAAGGTCTATATATTCTATCCTCTGTGCGGGGCTATTCGTTTCCTTGCTTGTCGTCAAAGTTTATTCTTTCCTTTTCTATTACCAACGGACGGCGACGTACTTGCGTCAGGATGCTACCCACATATTCACCTACGATACCGAGGAAGAACAACTGTACGGAGGCAAAGAAGAAGAGCCCGATAATCAGGGGCGCAGAACCCAATTGGAAGGAATCCCAATAGAAGAGTTTGTAAATGAGATACACGAAGGCAATCAACAAACTGACAGCACCACACAGGAAGCCAATGAAGCTCGCCATGCGGAGAGGTACCTTGGAATGGTTGACAAAGCCGAGCATGGCCATATCATAGAGCGTGTAGAAATTGTTATGCGTCTTGCCGTGCAGGCGCTGAGGTTGGGTATAGAAGACCTCACCCAGGTCACCGCCATACTCTGCCACCAGACCACGCATATAGGGATAAGGATCGTCTATCTGGCGCAACAAGCGGATGAAGGACTGGTCGTAGAGACCAAAGCCTGTGAAGTTCTCCACCTGACGCGTCTCGCTGATAAACTTAATCATCTTGTAGAAGGCCGTGCGCAAGCCATACATGATGGGGTTCTCCTTGCTCTTGTTCTTCACACCCACGACGACCCTATGGCCCTGTTCCCATAAATCCAGGAACTGAGGTATCAGCTCGGGGGGATCCTGGAGGTCCGCCACCATCAGCATAGCCGCATCTCCTGTAGCCTGACAGAGTCCGTAGAAGGGCGAGCGGATATGCCCGAAGTTCATCGCATTGACGATGATCTTCACGTTGCGGTCCCGGGAGGCGATGCTCTTCAGAACCTCTACCGTGCGGTCAGTGGAGGCATTGTCAATGAAAATATGTTCGTACGTATAGCAGTCACTCAGCTTTTCAAACTGAGCCTTCACCTGCTTATAGAGTTCCTCTACGTTGGGTTCCTCATTGTAGCAAGGGGTAACGATACTAATCTTTTTCATCTGGTTCTTGTTTCTTTTTGCGATAGACGAAATATTTCAGGAGACTATAGGAGCAGACTGCTACGATGGGTGTGGCCAAGATACCTGCCCAATAGTCGTTGAGACCAGCGACAATCAATAATTTGACAACGCCTGTATTGACGAAGTAGATGACCACATAACACAACACAAAGCGGAAAATCAGCTTCGGGTCGTTGTTACGGAACACCAGGTTTCCCGTGGTGAAGAAGTTAAAGCATACACCAAGCACATTGCTCAGCAAAGTAGCAATGAAATAGGGCAGCCCGATGAAGATGGCCAGACAATAGACACCCACACCGAAAGCCGTGTTCAGTCCACCTACCAGAATGAAGCGTAGGAACTGGCTACTAACAAGATCGTAGTACTTCTGTAACAGGCGTCCAAACATCGTGCGCTCCTTTAGGGTTCATAGATGCAGCGGCGCTGCAACTCCTCGGGCATGAAGGGTGCCATCTTCTCCAACGGGGCTGAGGACATCTTACCCGTCTCCTTATCCATGAAGGAGGCAGACTTGGGGAAGAGTGTCTGCTCGGGATGCATGTGTACCTCGCAGATAACGGGGCCCTCGGTGGCCAGCGTGGCTGAGATGGCATCCGTCAGGGCCTGACCGTTCTCGCTGATGCTGATATATGGTATGCCGTAGGCTGCCGCAATCTTGGACAAGTCCGGGCAGATGACGCCGCTAGCGGGGTTGGAGCCCGTGAAGTGACCCTTGAAGAAAGACTTCTGGGTCGTCTTGATGGCTAGGTAGCTCTCGTTCTCAAGGACGAAGAGCTTCAACGGCAGACGATAGGTGACCAACGTCTGCAGTTCCTGCAGGTTCATCTGGATAGAGCCGTCACCCGTGACGCAGATTGTGCGCCCCTGCTGGTTGCTCACGCAGGCACCTATGGCGGCGGGAAGTCCGTAGCCCATGGCGGCACAGCCTTGATTAGCAAAGACACGCACACCCTGCTTGACACGCATGGCCTGATACGTGCAGGTGTAGGCCGTGCCGTTGCCTGTTACCACCACGTCACCGGCTGTGAGCTGCTGGAACAACTCGTCGGCAAAGCGGTAGGAGTTCGTATAGCCCTCGCTGTCGGGGTTGTCATCGAAGAGAGTCGGCAACTGAGCCTCTATCTTGCGGCCCCACTGGCGCCACGCTGTGAAGTCCGGCAGGGCACCCTCAGAGCTGAGAGTCGTCAACTTATCAATAGCCTCATCCAGCGTCGCATGAATCTGCAGGTCTATGCTGAGCGTGGGCTTCTGCATCTCGGCCGCATCTGCATCAATCATCACCTCGTAAGCCTTGGGTGCCAACAGGTCGTAGGCATAGCTGATCTGACGGATGGAGAGGCGCGTACCCATGACGATGAGCAGGTCGCTGTTTTGCACCATGATATTGCCGATACGGTCGCCACAGATGCCAGGTTTGCCGTAGCAGAGGGGATGGTCGTACCAGATGATGTCACTGCCGCTGATGGCCGTGACCACGGGCACTTGCCAGCGTTCCATGAGCTGGATGAACTGCTGCTCGCGACGTGCCAGTCGTACGCCATTGCCGACATAGACGACGGGTGCTTTGGCGCCCTTCAGGCGACGCATGAGCTGTGCCAGTTGCTCATCGACCAGCGCATGGTTGATGTCATCGTTCAGCTCCGCAGGATCGAACTCACGGAAGGTGGACTCATCCACCATCGCCCCCTGGATATCCAAAGGTACATCAATCCACACAGGGCCGGGACGACTGCTCATGGCGATGGCGATAGCCTTGTCCAACTCGTATTTCACATCACGCACATCCGTGATGGTGACGCAATATTTGGTGATGGAGCGCACCATGCTCTTGATGTCCGCTTCCTGGTCACCGAGCTGGCGCAGGGGTAGCTCAGGACATGCCGCGATGGTTGTCGATTGCTTCACCTGTCCCGAGATATAAAGGCCAGGAATGGAGTCCAGCCATTGCCCCAGCACGCCTGTGATGGCATTCGTGCCGCCAGGACCTGTGGTGACACACGTGACGGCGAGTTGTCCGGAAGCGCGATAGTAGCCCTCTCCGGCGATGGCGGATGCCTGCTCATGATGGTTACATACGTAGCTCAGGCCGGGTGTATGTCCGATGGAATCGTTCAGATGCATCGCACCGCCACCTGTCACGAGAAAGCAATGGTAAATACGATACTTCTCCACCAGATACTGAAAGATGAAATCACTAACTTTTATCATAGTCTATCTGTTAATATTTTCGGAAATAATGGACCGCACCACATCATCAAAAGACACGGAGCTGATGAAGCCTATCGCCTCCCGCACCTTAGAGACGTCCGGTTGCAGCGTCACCACATGGGCGGGTGTCACGGCGCCGAACTGCAACACGCTCTTCGAGTGCGTGAGCTGCTGCATGGACAAGACGAAGTCGCGCAGTACGCGCGTGTCCTCTGAAGCGATATTAAAGGTTTCCGCGCGAAAGGCGTCCGCGCTGAGCGCGTAGTCACACAAGCGCCTAATCTGCTGTGCTGCATCCTTGACGTAGAGGAAGTTCCAATGTTGTGTGCAGGCACTCAGCGCGATGGGCTCATGCTGCAGCATCTTCTGCACGCACGTCATCACCAGCGTCCACGGATGGTCATCCTCGCCTATTAGGCTGAAGATACGGCAATGGATATACTTCATGCCCCACTCCTGACAGCGCTGTGCAGCCTCTCCCCTGAAACGTAGCTTCGCTTTCCCATACTCGGAGAAGGGATGACAGGGTGTCGTCTCGGAGATGGTCGTCGTCACAATACCATACTCTGCCTGCGAGCCGGCATCCACGAACAGTCGGCACCTCATCTCACGGGCTGCCTGCAGAGCCTGCAAAGAGCAGGTCACATTCTCTGCCTGTAGTTCCTGCTCGTCGCGCCCGTCATGTCCCGTGCCCATCCACGCCAGATGGATGAACACATCCGCAGCAGGAATCTGCTGCGCCAGCGTGCCGTAGTCCTGCATGGTTGCCTCCACAATGGTGAGATTCGGGTTTTGTGCAAACTTGCTTTTAGAGGAAGCCCGACATACCGCTACTACCTTATCCCCCGCTGCCAGGAAGGCATTGGTCAGATGCACACCGATAAAACTGGAGGCACCGGTAATCACGATATGGCGACCCGGAGTCATGGACATAGAAACTGCTGTATTTGGTTTACACACAACTGATAGACATCCTCTGTCCGATACTTCTTATACCAGTCTGCCACCAGGTCAATGGTCTGCATGGCATTCAGACGTGGTTTCCATCCCAAGCGGCTCTTGGCCTTGTTGATGTCCAGCATTAGCAGGTTAGCTTCGTGCAGAGCGTTAGGGTCGGAGACATCCTTGAGTTCTCCATGTCCGAAGCTCTGCACCAGCTTGGTAGCCACCTCCCAGACAGTCGAGACGGCATCTGGTTCGGGGCCGAAGTTCCAGCCCTCGCAGTAGCCCGTGGGCTGTTCCCACATCTTCTGTGCCAGCAGCATATAGCCGCTCAGGGGTTCCAACACATGCTCCCACGGGCGCACGGCCTTGGGGCTGCGGATATCGATGGGCTTGCCAGCTTCCAGCGCACGGATGCAGTCGGGGATGATACGGTCCTTGGCCCAGTCGCCGCCGCCAATCACATTACCAGCGCGCACACTGGCCAGGCTGACATGATGTTTCTTCCCGTAGTCGTCAGGATTGAAGAAGCTTCTGCGCCAGCTCTGGATGGCCACCTCGCAGGCTCCCTTGCTGGAGCTGTAGGGGTCGTAGCCGCCGAAGGGGTCATCCTCTTTGTAGCCGCGCAGCTGCTCCTTGTTGTCGTAGCATTTATCGGTGGTGATCATCACACCGACGCGCACGCTGTCGGTGGCACGGATGGCCTCCATCACGTGGATCGTGCCCATCACATTCGTCTCATAGGTCTCCACCGGACACTCATAGCTCAGGCGTACGAGAGGCTGTGCGGCCAAATGGAACACGATCTCAGGCTGATACTGGGCGAAGATGGCCTTCATCTTCTCACCATCGCGGATGTCGGCACGAATGTCGGCCTTCATTTTCTTTCCGATGCCACTGAGGACAAAGTTGTCACGCTCGCTGTAGGGGGCCAAGCCGATGCCCACGACCTCAGCACCCAGCTCATGGAGCCAGATGCAGAGCCATGAGCCCTTGAAACCGGTGTGGCCGGTTACCAGGACCTTCTTGCCCTTATAGAAGTTATTGAAGATGTCTGTCATTCTGTGTGTACTAACCTTTACTGGCCACGAAAGCCTTGATGGTGTCAATCATATACTGCAGTTTCTCGGGCGTCATGCCGGGATAGACGCCCAGCCAGAAGCTGTTGTTCATAATGCTGGTGGTGACGGGCAGGTCGCCGATGGTGCGGTAGTCCTTACCCTCGACATACTCCTCGAAGGCAGGGTGCATCAGCAGGTTGCCGGCAAAGAGGTTGCGCGTCTGCACCTGATGTTCCTCCAGATAGGTGGTCAGCTCGTTGCGCGTGTAGCCGGCATCGTCCTTCACGGTGATGAAGAAGCCGAACCAGCTGGGGTTGCTGTTCTTCTGCGGTTCTGGCAGCAGCAGACCCGGCGTGCCCTTCAGGCCTTCGTACATGGTCTGATAGTTCTCGCGGCGACGGCTGACGATGAAGTCCAGCTTCTCCAGCTGTGCGCAGCCGATGGCAGCCTGCATGTCTGTGGCCTTCAGGTTGTAGCCCAGATGGCTATAGACATATTTATGGTCGTAGCCCTTGGGGAGCTTGCCGAACTGCCCTGTGAAGCGGCAGCCACACGTATTGTCCACGCCGCCGACGCACCAGCAGTCGCGTCCCCAGTCGCGGAAGCTCTTCACGTATTTGTCCAGTTCGCGGTTGTTGGTATAGACGGCGCCGCCCTCGCCCATCGTCATGTGGTGAGGGGGATAGAAGGAGCTGGTGCCGATGTCGCCGATAGTACCGGTTTTCTTCCACTCGCCGTCGATGAAGTACTCGGAGCCCAGCGCGTCGCAGTTGTCCTCGACGAGCCACAGGTGGTGCTTCTTGCAGAACGCCACCACGGCCTCCAGGTTGAAGGGGTTACCCAGCGAGTGCGCCACCATCACGGCCTTGGTTTTGGGACTGAGGGCGGCCTCCAGTTGGGTGACATCGATGTTGCCCTCCTCCACGCTCATGTCCACAAACACGGGCACGGCACCGAACTGCACGATGCAGGCCACGGTGGTGGGGAAACCTGCCGCCACGGTGATGACCTCGTCGCCACGCCGGATGGCGCGGTCGCCCAGCTCATGGGCTGTCAGCGCACTGAAGGCCAGCAGGTTGGCACTTGAGCCGCTGTTGCACAGCGAGCAGTACTTCACACCCAGCCATTTGGCGAAGCGTGTCTCAAACTTATGTGCCCACGGGCCTGCCGTCAGCCAGAAGTCAAGCGATGAGTCCACCAGATTCACCATCTCGGCATCGTCGAAATAGCGGCCGCCGTAGTTCACCTTGGTTTTCCCAGGCACGAACTCCTTCGCCTGGCCGTGCACTTCCTTGTAGTATTCTCGTGTCAGCTCAAGAATCTGAGCCTTCAATTCTTCTTTTTTACTCATAAACTTAAAGCCGTTAACTTTAAACTATAAACTTTCAACTATAAACTAAAAGAATCACTCCCAGCACTTCCAGGGAGCTTTGTTATTATCCCACATTTCATTCAGCTCCGTATTATCACGAAGCATGTCCATCGGCTTCCAAAAGCCACGATGCTTGTAAGCATGCATCAGGCCTTCAGCAGCCAAGGTTTCCAAGGGTTTCTTCTCGAAAACACAGGAGTCATCGCCCTCGGGGATATAGTCGAACACCTCCGGCTCGCAGACGAAGAAGCCGGCATTGATCCAGTTGCCGTCGCCATCGGGTTTCTCCAGGAACGACAGCACCTGACCCGTGGAATGATTGATCTTCACGGCGCCGAACTTTCCGGCGGGCTTGTACACCGTCATGGAGATCTTAGCGCCGCTCTCCTCATGGGCACGGATGGTGTCAGCGATGTTCAAGTCCGTGACACCGTCCCCATAAGTGAGGCAGAAACGTTCATGTCCGACATAGCGTTGGATGCGCTTCACGCGGCCGCCGGTCATCGTGTTCAGACCTGTGTCGATCAGCGTCACGCGCCACTGCTCCGAGTGATTGCTATGAATCTTCACGCTATTATCGGAAAGATCGACCGTCATGTCACAGTTATGCGTGAAGTAGTTGGCAAAATATTCCTTGATGACATACTGCTTATAGCCGCAACAGATGATGAAATCATTAATGCCATAGGAACTGTAGATCTTCATGATGTGCCAGAGGATGGGCTTGCCTCCAATCTCTACCATAGGCTTCGGGATCAGATGCGTGGCTTCGCTGAGGCGAGAGCCGTAACCGCCAGCTAAGATAACTGCTTTCATATTAGTTCATGTTTTAGTTTGTACTGAATAGTTTTAGGTCTTCATCCTCATACACCACCTCGTAGTGTTGGGCCTGTAGCCAAGGATATAAAGAGGCCTGATAGTCGTCAGGCGAAGGTTTCCCATGTCCACGCTTGAGGAACACCACCAAGG
Organism: uncultured Prevotellaceae bacterium; assembly: GCA_947170495.1. Taxonomy (GTDB): domain Bacteria; phylum Bacteroidota; class Bacteroidia; order Bacteroidales; family Bacteroidaceae; genus Physcousia. The sequence goes on along the minus strand of CAMVUB010000017.1, from coordinate 20,244 downwards.
GGAGGCGGCCATGCCTGCGCTGTTGTTTGTCCAGCGTCGCAAACAGATGTTCGCCCGTAAAGGTTTCCATCTGTGTATTGCTCGTGAAGGGCAGCCGGTTCGTCGCGTAATAGAGCTCAGAAGCCTGATTGCCAATCAGCATATAGGGATTGTCCGCATCATACTGGTTGATACATGCCACAATATGCTGATACTGACGTGCACGGTCCGGAGCCGTCCATACATTGAGCGTCCCGTCGAGCGCCTGCTCCGTCAGCATATAACGCGGCTGCTGCTCGCCGTAGGGCTTATAGATCGTCTTCCCCACCAAGGCGATGAAGACGAAGCCATACAAATACCAGAGAACCGGGCGGTAACCCTCCCAAGAAGACTGCGCGACACAACAGGACGCAGGCACCACCATGAGGGCCCCATACCAATGGAACACACCCGGCACGCCCATGTCACTCCCCAACGGGAACAAGCTGGCAGCTAGGATGACATAGCCTAGCATAATCATCAACGCAGAAGATATCTCCCTACGGAATGCAGGCACAAGCATCAGCACCAAGCATGAGGCAAAAGCGGACAGGACGGGCAGACTCGTTACGATCAACACGAACAGCGCGATAATTAAAGCAGTTCGCGCTGCGATGCGCCAAGGTTTCGGACATTGCTCCGCCTTCACATATAAGAAGAAAATCAGCGCCAGCGCCAACACCTGCAAGCCAATGTTCAGCCAGCTCTTCAGATAGACGATGATCAGGTTGCCGGACGTGTGGCTCGTGCCTTCGCCGTGGAAAAAGCCGAAAGCGTCCATCACACCTTCCTGGAAATAGCTCCATTGGTGCGTCACCAGCAAGAGCGCCAGCACCGACAGCACGCCCATCAGCATACCGCCGGCATACATGCAACCCAACGACAGCGCACGCTTGGCGGACGTCCTCCAGCCCACCATCAGGGGAATCAGGCACAACGCTGCCATGCTGACATTCACGATACGGGCAAAGAAACAAAGGCCCACAAGGTAGCCGGCAGCCACCAACCAACCCTTGCTGTCGCCTTGTGCCCAACGTCTCATGCAATAGGCCGAAGATGCTATCAGTAAGAATGTCAGCGTATTGTAGTGGAAGACGATGACGAACGAGGGGAACAGGAAGCTCATGAGAATGGCCCATGCGGCCATCCGTTGGGAAGGCAGCCAAGGCTTGAAGGTCTGATAGGTCAGCAGGACGCCCGCCGACATCGTCAGCACCTCAAACAGGCGCGAGCCCCACAGCCCCCATGAGCCGAAAGCCCATTGCCAACAGCCGCCAACAAGACCCGTCAAGTAGTAACAGAAAGAATAAGGCATTGCATCCGGGCGGTCGAAGATGTGCTGAAAATAAGTCATGTTAAAACCCGCATCCACGGCATCTAAGCCCTGCAAGCTTAACAGTAGCCGATATAAAACACCAACAACAAATGCCAGTAGAATTATATGAGTTATCTTGAGATTGCGCATCTTCAACAGGGAATGAATGAAATTCATTGTTAATAGCGGTGCAAATATAGAACTTTATTGCCATCCCCCCAAAAATATAAGCATAAATTTACGTTTACAGACAAAAAACCACATTTCTCACGCTAATCCGCATCGTATAACGTTTGTTATACAACCGTTAAACAACCGCGTGAGAGATGTGAGAATATTTTAGATGGATATAGCTAAAAAAGAGAGGCTAAATGATGTTTGCGTAGAGTTGGAGGAGCTGCATGGTGAGTTTCTCGGCGTCGAAGCGCTGGGCGTAGGCGTGGCCGTCGGCGATCATCTTGGCGCGCAGGTCCTCATCGGTGAGGACGCGCTGGAGGGCGTCGGCGAGGGCAGCGGGGTCGTCGGGCGACACATAGAGGCAGGAGGGGCCGCCGGCTTCTTCGAGGCTGGAACCCGTACAGCCGATGGCGGGTGTGCCGCTGGTGATGGCTTCGAGCATGGGGATGCCAAAGCCTTCGAAACGAGAGGGATAGACAAAGGCCTGCGCCAACTGATAGAAGACAGGCAGGTCGCCAAAGTTCACGCCACTGATCATGCGGAAACGACGGCCCAGGTCGTGGTCTTCGGCATAGCGACGCACCTTCTTGGCGTATGCTGTCTGATGGCCGAGGGCGATGACGGTGATGTCCTCGTCGGGCAGCTGCGTCAGCGCCTGTGCCAGCAGCAGCAGGTTCTTGCGCTCTTCTATGCTTCCTACATACAGAATGAAACGCTCGGGCAGGTGATAGCGGCGACGCACCTGATCCTGATGGTACTCTGTAACAGGCTGCGCGAACTGTTCGTCGCACCCCTGATAGACAACGGAGATCTTCTCCTCGGGGGTACCAAAGAAATGTATGATATCGCGCTTCGTGCACTCGCTCACGGCGATGATGCGGTCGGCACGAAGGCAGGCGGAGCGGAACTTCCAGTGGTATATCCAGCGGTCGATGCAAGGATAGTAGTGCGGGAAACGCAGGAAGATGAGGTCGTGGATGGTGACCACGCTCTTGATGCCTTTCGCGCGCAGTCCCCAGGGCAGCTCACCCGTGAGTCCGTGGAAGAGCCTCACCTTCTTACTCGTCGCAGCGCGGACGACGCCCCACTGGCGCCACAGCGCACGGCAAAGACGCCAGAAGAGGCTCTCGGGAAAGCGCATCCTCACCGCCGTCAGCTTAGCGATGTCACCTATGGCCTGGGTTTTCTTCGCATTGGGAGTAAAGAGGTACAGGCGCAGGTTGGGAGCCCACTGCGCCAGGCCGCGGATGACAAAACGGCTGTAGTTGCCCAAACCTGTTTTGTTCTGCGCGGCGCGTTTGGCGTCGAAGCCTATATGAATATGTTTATGAGACATGCGAGTGAGGTTATGAGGTTATGAGGGGGTGAGGGCAAAGTGCCACTGATAGGGATCTGTCTCGAAGGTCGTTATGCTCAGGCGCACGCTGTCCCCCGTGATACGATGCTTGCTGAGGGCATCCTCATCGATACTGAAATAGACATCCGTACTATATGCCGTCGGGTCGCCACTCTGGTCATGGTAGAGCGACACCTCGTAGGTGGTACCGCCAGCGGTATTGGCATACGAGCCATCCAGGATGAAGCCCCAGGTGTGGTCACCGCCCTTCGTCTTTTTCTTCAGGTGTATGTTCACGAATCCTCCACCCATCCACGCGCTCACGACATCAACGGGGTCGCGCTTGAGGGGGGATAGCTCGCTGCTGTTGGGCAAGAGAGGCACGTTCAGCAAGGTCCTCACCTCCACGGTGCTGGCATCCTGCAAGACATAGCCGAAGAGGCCGCGTCCCCAGGTGCGGGGCTTCAAGCCTTCCAGCTCGCCGGCCACACGGTATTTCTTACCGCTGTCGGTGTACATGGTGATGTTGCTCGTCGTCTCGCCCACCTCTATGAGTGCCATCTCCGTGATGAGCGAGGGAAATGCGTCCTCCGTCTCCTCCTGGTCGCTGGAGCAAGCTGTCACAGAGAGAAATGATAAAGAATAAATGATAAAGAATAAATGATTATCTCTCATCTCTAATCCTTAATCTTTAATCCTTAATCATATTCCTCGCTGGATTAGCGTACATCGTGAGGATGCGTTCACGCAGGAAGACGGTGTCAGGGGTGACACCCGCAGCCTGCAAACCTTGTGCGGCCAAGGTCACGCGCTCCTGGAGATACTTCTCGAAGGTGGCCTTGTCAGCAGGAGAATAGCGGGCCTCATTGGGTTTATTGGCCCCATTAGCCTCATCCAATAAATCGGCAGCCACATAATTACCGGGATAGAGCTGGTAGGAGTGGTGTATCTCGCGGTCCATGCGTTGCGCAAAAGCCTGGAAGAACTCCTTCTCGGGCTGCTCGGCCAACGTGTCTATCCATTTGTTCACAGGGCTTCCCGTCTGGTAATGCACATGCCCCTTTTGCCCGAAGATACCCGTCTTCATGTTCGTGAGGTCGTCCTGCTTCGACTTCTTCCATTCGGGGTTGTCGCGCTTCAGCTGGAACTCCTGCGCCTTCAGGTAGTCACACGGGTCGTACTCATAGCTGATGGCCAGCGGCACGATATGCAGGTTCTTGAGGCGCTCGATGGCGGTAGCGGTGTCCTCGGCACCTATGGCCAGCATCTTGAGCAGCGACGTCTGCGTCTGGTCACTACTGTCCTTGGCGCGTCCTTCGCGCTGGGCAATCCAGATATTCTCGTGCTTCTCGTTGATGGCATAGTGCATGTAGCGGCTCATCGTCTGCGAGGCCTTCAGCATCTCGCGCATCGGTAGCGAACGCTGCACGATGAACGCCTTGTTCAGGCGCACCAACGTGCGTATCCAGGGATAGATGAGCAGGTTGTCACCAATGGCTATCTCGCAGGTCGTGGGGAAATGCGCGTCGTGGAGCATCAGGTCCAAGATGGCGCTGTCCAGCACGATGTCGCGGTGGTTGCTGATGAAGGTGTAGCGCTCCGGGCCGGGAGCGATGCCGTCATGCACGAAGGAATGTCCTGTGGAGCAACGGCGCAGGATGAGCTTCACGATGGGTTTCATGAAGCGCAGCTGGAAGCCCAGCGTGGAGTGTATGCCCACGGTAGCCAGACGCAGGATGCCCCTGCTCACACCCAGCGGCAGGAAGGGCACCATCCCTTTCAGGATATGCGAGAACTGTCGGTCGTGGAGCAGGCTGTCGATGGCTCCCCGCACCTCAGCATCGTCATAAGGGCGAATATCCTTAAACTCTTCCGGCGTCATACTCATTGAAGGTTGAGAATTGATGACTTATAGTTTGTCTTCGATAATCTCTGTCAGCACATCCTTGATGTCAAGCCCTGCGGCACGCACCTGCTGGGGGATAAAGCTGGTGGCTGTCATGCCAGGTGTCGTATTGATTTCCAGCATATTGATGCGGTCGTGCTCACGGCCGTCCTCATCCTTGACCTTCGTGACGATATAATCCACGCGGACAATACCCGAGCAGCCCAGGATGTCGTAGATGGCGCTGGTAAGCGCCTTCACGCGGTCGCTGAGGTCCTCACTGATGCGCGCAGGGGTGATCTCATCGACGGAGCCGTTGTACTTGGCGTCGTAGTCGAAGAACTCGTTGTGCGTCACCACCTCCGTGATAGGGAAGACGACCTCCTTGCCAGCCACCTTGTAGCAGCCGCAGGTGAGCTCTGTGCCAGGCATGAAAGCCTCCACCATCACCTCGTCGCTCTCCTCCATCGCCAGACGGATGGCGGGGCGCAGCTGTTCCAGTGTCTTCACCTTGGTTACGCCGAAACTGCTGCCGCCAGCGTTGGGCTTCACGAAGCAGGGCAAGCCGATGTGGTTGATGATCTCATCGTCAGTCACCAGGTCCTCATTGCCCTGTCGCACCACAAGGCTCTCGGAGACGCTGACGCCGAAACCTTTCAAGTACTGGTTCAGCGTGAACTTGTTGAAGGTCATGGCCTCCACGAGCACGCCGCTGGTGGAGTACGGCATGTGTATCAGGTCGAAGTAGCCCTGCAGAATGCCGTTCTCGCCGGGGGTGCCGTGAATGGTGATGTAGGCGAAGTCGGGCTTCACCGTGCGACGGCCCACCTTAAAGGAGAAATCCTCGCGGCTGACCTGCACGCGCTTGTCGCCCTCGAGGTGAGCTTCCCACACGAGGCCGTTGAGTTCAACGATGAACACCTCGAAGCGTTCTTTGTCGAGGAAGCTATAGATGCCCTGCGCACTGCGCAGGCTGACATCGTGTTCCGAACTGTCGCCACCGCAGACGATGGCCACTATGGGGAACCCTCCCCCCCGCCCCTCCCTTGTAGGGAGGGGAGTAGTTTGTATTTGACTAATTGTGTCTTTTTCCATTTATAATATAATATAGTAATGTCGTTATATACAATATATTTAGGTCTATACTCCCCTCCCTACAAGGGAGGGGCAGGGGGGTGGGTCCGCCATTTCTCTATCAACAGTTTCATGTCCTCGGGCAGCGGTGCCTCGAAGAACATCTCTTGCTTGGTGCGAGGGTGTACGAAGCCCAGAGTGCGGGCATGGAGTGCCTGACGGGGACATATCTCAAAGGCGTTGCGCACGAAAGCCTTGTAGCTGGCCGTTGGCTGCCCCCGCAGGATCTCGAAGCCGCCATAGCGCTCATCGGCGAACAGGGGATGCCCGATGGACTTCATGTGAGCGCGGATTTGGTGCGTGCGCCCCGTCTCCAGCACACATTCCACCCATGTCACCGGGCCGAAGGCCTCCAGCACACGCCAATGTGTCACGGCGGGCTTGCCTATCTCGCTCTCGGGCGGCAGCACCGTCATGCGCTGACGGTCACGCGGGTCACGGGCGATATTGCCTTCTATCCTACCCTCCTGCACCTCGAAGCTGCCCCACACGAGGGCGTTATACTGTCGTTTTGTGCTTTTGACGAAGAACTGATGACAGAGGTGTGTCTTCGCCTCGGGCGTCTTCGCCACGACGAGCAGCCCGCTAGTGTCCTTGTCAATACGATGCACGAGACCCACGCTTGGGTCGTTGGGATTGTATTTGGGGTTGTCGCGCAGGTGCCAGGCCAGTGCATTCACGAGGGTGCCAGTGTAGTTCCCCACGCCAGGGTGTACCACCAGCCCCGCAGGCTTGTTGACCACCAGCAGGTCATCGTCCTCATAGACGATGTCGAGCGGAATGTCCTCGGCCACGACCTCCGTCTCCATACGCGGATGGTCCAACATCAGCGTGACCACATCCAGGGGTTTCACCCTGTAGTTGCTCTTGACGGGGCGGTCGTTGACATGGATGCAACCGGCCTCGGCGGCTCGCTGGATGCGCGCACGGCTGGTGTCGCGCAAATGCTCCATGAGGAATTTATCCACCCGCAGGAGCGTCTGTCCTTTGTCCGCCACCACGCGACGATGTTCGTAGAGCGTGCCGTCGGGCGCCAGCTCTAAGCCCTCGTCATCGAGGGTTTCATCGTCGAGCAGCAGCTCGTCATCCTCATTCGAGCACATCGTCGAGTATATCGTAGGAATCGATGGTTACGTCGTTCTGACTCTCGTCTTCCCCTTCGGTATCGCCATTGCCCACCTGCAGCACCAAGGGCACATCAATGGACACGCGCTCACCCGCATATACGTTGCGGCCGCCGCTCTTGATGCCATAGACCCATTCCCTGTCGCCGTGCACGAGCTCCACGGGAGCCAGCCGGAAGCCCATGGCCGTGAGCTTCGCCTGCGCCTCGCGCAGAGAGCTGTTGTCAGCCAGGTCGGGCAACGCCACCGTCGGTGTGCGCTCAGTGTTGACCGTGATGTAGATATTACGGCCGCTCTTCACACGGCGCCCAGCCGCCGGCGTGTAGTCTAACACGCAGCCCGGTGCCATGCCTTTGTGATAGGAGGAATCCACCACCATGGCGTGCAGCCCCAGCTGCTCCAGACGGTATTGGGCATCCGTCATCTGCAAGCCCTTCAGCTCCGGCACCTGGATGCTCTCTCCGTGGTGCGTATAGCCGGCCATGCCCTGCCACACGACGAGCGACAGGACAATCGTTACCAGCACCATTGCCAGCAGGTTACCCCACACGATGGGGCTGAGAAGTTTCTGTTTGATACTCATGTTCGCTTCTTTAGAAAAGCCGTGCGGCGCAGATGACACATTCACTGGAGTGTATCATCTGCGCCGCGACAACAAGTGTGACGGTCCGAGAATTACTTGCCGTGACGCTCGTCGGAGACGGTCAGCTTCTTACGACCCTTCGCACGACGGGCAGCCAGCACGCGGCGGCCATTAGCGGTGGTCATACGTTCACGGAAACCGTGCTTGTTCTTTCTCCTGCGGTTGTGGGGTTGAAATGTACGTTTCATAATGCTATATTTTTTTGTTTTGTTGCATAATATGGGCTAACGGGCTGCAAAAGTAGGCACTTTTTTTCATTCACGCAACATTTTCCTCAAACTTTTGTTCCTTTTCGCTTATTTTCACTACCTTTGCACCCGATTTCGAGAGAATACCCTCTTTATTCATCTTTAAACATTATACTTTAAACGCTAAACGATAACCGCTAAACGCTAAACTTTAAACTATAGAATTATGATCAACTCCCAAGACATCAAGAAGGGCACCTGCATCCGCATGGATGGCAAGCTCTATTTCTGCATCGACTTCCTGCACGTGAAGCCTGGTAAGGGCAACACCATCATGCGCACCACCCTGAAGGACGTGGTCAGCGGCAACGTATTGGAGCGTCGCTTCAACATCGGTGAGAAGCTCGAGGATGTGCGCGTGGAGCGCCGCAGCTACCAGTTCCTCTACATGGAGGGCGAGGACTACATCTTCATGAACAACGAGACCTTCGAGCAGATTCCCATCGCCAAGGACCAGATCAACGGCGTCGCCTTCATGAAGGAAGGTGAGAACGTTGAGGTCGTCACCGATGCCAGCACCGAGACCGTCCTCTACGCCGACGTGCCCGTGAAGGTGAAGCTCGCCATCACTTGGACCGAACCTGGCCTCAAGGGCGACACCGCCACCAACACGCTGAAGCCCGCCAAGGTGGAGACCGGCGCTGAGATCCGCGTACCTCTCTTCATCAACGAAGGCGAGATCGTCGAGGTCGATACCCGTGACGGCAGCTACCTCGGCCGTGTGAAGGCATAAGGAAATATTGATAAAAAGGAAACGCCCGGCAGCTCGTCGGGCGTTTCCTTTTTATCAATATTTCCGTCTTCCCGTGAGGATGAGGTAGCGCGTCTTGGCCTGCATGTACTCGCAGACGGCGCTGTTGTGCTGCATCTGCGCCTGTTGCTGCTGGCGCTGGGCATCCAGGAGTGAGGTCATGTTGGACATACCTGCGCGGTAGTGCTCGCGGTTGATGCGCAGGTTCTCCTCGGCACGCGTGATGCTCTTCTCAGCAATCTGCAGCTGACGGTAGGTGCTCTCCAGGTTATCGTAGGCATCCTGCACCTGTAGCGTGATCAACTCACGCTTGTCCTTGCGGAAGTCGAGGGCTTTCTGCTCGGCAATCTTCGAGCGTTTCACCAGATGGCGCTCGCTCCAGTAAGCACTGATGGGCACCTGCAACGTGGCGAAAGCGATGGCACGCGGCTTCCAGCCACCGAGGAGCTTTCCATAGTTGGCCGAGCCGCCTATGAACACCATGGGGAGGAACGAGGCTTTGGAGATCTTGGTCTCCAGCGATGCCTTGTCGGCCCAGATATCCAGTAGCTGCGTCTCCGTGCGCGCCTCCACGGCCTGTGCCGTGTTCATCTTCAAGGTCTCGGGAGCCTCCACATCGAAATCTACATTCATGTCCACATCGATGTCCTCGTCGGCCATGCCGATGTACTTGGCCAGCGCACGACGCAGCAGCTTACAGCCATTCGCAGCCTTCACGCGGAGGGCAGACAGCTGATCCTGCACGAGCTCCACGCTGAGGACATCGTTCTTATTCACGAGGCCGTTGTCGAAGATGTTGACCGCATCCTGGTGGATGCTCTCCGTCTCGCGCTCCATCGCCTCCAACAGTTTGTCGGTCTCGTGGAACTCCACCACCTTATAATATAATAGTTCCGTGGTCTGCACGACATTGTCATCCACCACATCCTTCATCATCGTGCGCGCGTCCACGTTCATCTTGGCCAGCTTGTTGTAGTTACGCAGGCGACCGCCCGTGTAGAGGGGCTGCAGGAGCGAGATGCCCGCCGAGGTGCCGCGCTTGAGGGCACGGATACCACCATCCTTATAGACAGAGACGTCATCGAGGATGAGATCGACAATCTCCTTGAGCGTGCCGTCGAAGAGATCGACACTGATGAGGTAGTCCGTCGCCTCGAAATGCGAGAACGAGGCGCTGACCATGGGGTAGTACTTGGTCTTCATGTACTTGCGCAGCTCGTCGGCCATCATCAGGTCGTACTCTGCATCCTTGACCTGCGTGTTGCCCTGCCGGGCAGCGGCGATGCAGTCCTTCAGCGTCATAATCTTCTGCGCCTGTGCCGTCAGCGCCGAGGCGACGGCGAGCAGCGCTATCAGGCACGTTATCTTACATATCTTCGTCATACTCCGTTTCCTTTTGTCTGTTACGCACGATACAATAGCCGACCGGGATCATCGTGACAATCAGCACCATCGACACCAGCGCGCCGATGCTGATGACCACACCCATCGGTCCCCATAGCGGGGAGTTCTTGATGACCATCGGGATGACACCCATCGAGGCCGCCGCCGAGGTCAGGAAGACCGGACGGAAGCGTCGTTTGGCCGATTCCAGCGCGGCTTCATTCACGCTGAGGCCGTCCTTCACATGCAGCTCCTCGGCATAGTCGATCATGATGATGCCGCATCGCGTGATGATACCCATGAGCGAGATGAAGCCCAGCACGGCCGTGGCGCCGAACTCCTGCCGGAACATGAACATACCCAGCGCGCCGCCCAGCATCGAGAAGCCCAGGGAGTACATGATGAGCAACGTCAGCGGGATGCTCCTCAGGTGGAACACGATGATGAAGAAGATGAGGATGACGGCAATCTCCAGTCCGAGATAGATCTGCGGACGGTACGTGGCCTCCATCTCTGCCTGACCACCCTGACGGATCTTCACGCCCTCGGGCAGGTGCAACGTCTCCAGGTCCTTATAGATGCTCTTGGTCAGCTCACCGATCCTGCCATTACGCCCCATGAGTCCGAACACCGAGGCGCGGCGCTGGCCGTTGACACGCGTGATGCAGCCGTCGCCCCACCCTGCCTTGACCTCGGCAATCTGCGAGAGGGGCGTCGCCGTCAGCGTCGGCAGCAGGCCGGTGACGCGGATGTTCTTGAAGTCTTCGATATTGTTATCGCCCTTGTCGGCGTCCTTGACGACCACGTCCAAGGCCTGCTCACCCTCCCATATCGTGGTCACGGGAATGCCGCCGCCGTAGCGCATGGCGAAGTTCAGCGACAGCAGCGACTTGCTGATGCCCATGCGGTTGGCCTCCTCGGGGTGCATGATGACATCAATGCTGCTGTTGATGGCGCCGAAGCTGGTGCTCAGCGATGCCACGTCCTTGTTCAATGCCAGACGCCCACGGATGCTGTCGATGGCCACGTGCAGGCTGTCCAGATTGTCACCCTCCACGATGACCTCGATGGGGTACTGGCGGTCGGAGTATTCAATCTGTCGGAACAGCACTTGCGCATCGGGGAAGTAAGAGGCATATTTTTCTGCGTAGTCATCGAGCATGCCCTGCGTCTCCTGATCGTTGTGCGTGTTCACGATGAACTGCGCAAAATGTGTGCCGCCGAAGTTAGGCACGAACGTCACGTGGAAGCGGGGCGAGCCGCTGCCGTAGAACGTGGTGAGGTTCGCCACACGCTCGTCCTTGCTCAGGATGGCCGCCAGGCTGTCCGCCACCTGAGCCGTATATTTCAAATCCGCACCTGTCGGCAGGATGATATCTACCGCAAACTGGTTGCGCTCGGCACGCGGCAGCAGGCGCTGCGGCACCTTCATCATCAGCAGTCCGCCCACAATGATGCTTCCCAGTCCCACAGCCATCGTGATGCGCTTATGCCGGAAGCACCCCTCGATGAGGCGGTCATAGCCCCCCTGCAGCACATCCAGCATCGATCGCCGCGGGGCCTTTTGCTCCTTACCGTTCCCGAGGGCCTCATTACCGTTCCCGAGGGTTCCCCCGAGGGTCTCCCCCTTCTGATGCAACCCCTTCCGGATAAACTGGTACTGCAAAATCGGCACCACGAAGATGGCCACCACCAGCGACACCGTCAGCACGATGGCCACCGAATACGGGAACCACTGCAGGAAGTCGTGAATGATCTGGCTGGTCGTGAAGATGAGAGGGAAGAAGGTGATGCTGATGACGAGCGTCGCCGTGATGATGCTGGCCGCAAACTCGCGCGACGACTCCACCGCCGCCCGCCAGCGTCCCACGCCGGCATCCAGCTTATCCAGGTAGCAATCCACCACCACGACGCTGTCATCCACAATCATACCCAATGTGACAATCAACGCCGCCAACGTGACGCTGTTGATCTCCACGCCGAAGAGCAGGAACACCGCGATGGATGCGAAGATGGTGATAGGAATCGTGGCCACGGCGACGCCCGCCACGCGCAGCGGCAGCATCAACATCACCACGATGATGACAGAGATGATGGCAATCAACATCTCGTTCATGAACTCATCCACGGAGTGGCTCACGACCTGGCTCTGGTCGCTGATGATGTTGATATGCACGTCCGACGGCAGCGTGGCCTCGTACTCCCGGACGATGTCCTTCACCTGCTCACCAAAGTCAACGATGTTATTGCCCTTGATCATCTGCAGCGAGAGCAGGATGCATTTCTTGCCGTTGTTCTTGATATAGGTACGCGGGCTGGGATACTCGCGCTGGATGGTGGCTATATCGCCGACACGCACCACCTCGCCCGTGGGGGCGCTGTTGAGGATGGTCTGCGCCACGTCGTTTTCCGTATTGAGCGACGACTGCACATGGATGTCGCGACTCAGCTTGCCGTCTGCCAGGTTACCCGTGTAGAGCGTTCCCGTCTGTCCGGAGAGCTTGCTCACCAGCATGGCCGTGTTGATGCCGTAGTTGGTCAGGCGGTCGCGGTCGAGATAGATGGCCAGCTGCTCCTTCTGTCCGCCCATGCGGATGACATTCGCCAGGCTGGGCACCGAGCGCAGGCGGTTGCTGAGACCCGAGACATATTCCTCCATCTCGCGATAGGTCTTCTGCTCGCTTTCCAGCGTGATGAGCATCGCCGAGGCATCGCCGAAGTCATCATTGGCAATCAGCGCCAGCACACCTGTCGGCAGCGTCATCTTAAACAACTTCAGGCGTTCCTTCAGCTTGTTCCAGAACTCCGTCGTCTGTTTTACGTTCGGGTCCAGCCACACGACAGCCGCACAGATGCCGTTGAAACACTGCACGCTGGTTTTCATCTTGTTGATTTCCTTGAACGTCCACAGGAACTCCTCCAGCGGGCATGCCAGCTGCTGCTCCACCTCTAATGCCGAGGCGCCGGGATAGACGCCCACGACAAGGCCCAGCGGCATCTGGAAACTCGGGAACTCATCCTTGGGAATATGAATCAGTGACACGACACCCGCTGCCATCATGACAAACACCAACAGCAGCGTGATGCTCTTGTGGCGCATCGCCGCCGCCACTATGTCCGTTTTTTTCTTTTCCATCTATCTTATTCTCTTGGCGGCCTCATTATTTCGTTATTACGTTATATCGTTATAACGTTATTACGATATTCCCCGGCCGCCTTTCTCTAATCCTTAATCCTTAATCTTTAATCCTTAATCATTAATCATTCTCAACCTCCACCGCCGTGTCCTCGCACACCTTGTTCTGTCCGGAAACGACGATTTCATCGCCAGATGTAAGGCCGCTCTCCACGATCACGCCCTCGCTGATGACGTCACCCGTGGTCACCTCCTGGCGATGTGTCTTGCCGCCCTGCACCTTCCACACGAACTTGTCATGTCCGCTGATCTGCACCGCCTGCTGCGGCACTACGATGGCGTAGTCCTCGCCGCCGGCTTCCAAGCGGACCTTGCAGACCATGCCCGGCAGCAGCGTGTGCTTGCGGTTCTCCACGAGGGCGGTGACGGCATAGGCGTGGTTGATGGGGTTCGCCGTGATACCGCGGTTCACGACCTTACCCGTGAAGATGCTGTCGCCCAGGGCACCCACGGTGAAGCGCACCGTCTCGCCCTTCCCAATCTGACCTATCTCCTTCTCCGGCACGGACAGCTTCACCTTCACGCGGTCGATCTTCACGAGGCGGAAGCCCGTCACACCCAACACGGCGCCAGCGCCGACATGGGCGTTGCACGAAGCCACATAGCCGTCGAAGGGCGCGCGCAGCACGATCTCCTCCACACTCTTGCGCGAGATGGCCTCGGCAGCACGGGCCTTCACCAGCGCGCTCTCCATCTCCACCATGCGTATCTCGGGCAGCGTACCTTTGTCGTAGAGGTCCTTGACACGGCGGTAGGCATCCTCCACCTGCGCCAGCGTCGAAGAGCTGATCTCGTAAGAGTTACGGACATTCTGTCCGTCCACCTCTGCCAGCGCCTGGCCCTGGCGCACAAACTGACCTTCCTCGGCCATCACGCGCACCACCGTGCCGAGGACGCCGAACGAGACATTCGCCCCGTCCTCCTCTTCGATGACACCCATATAACTCTTGCCGACCACATGGCTGTAGGCCGTCACCTTCATGGTCCGCACCTTCACGCTCGAGGCACGTTCCACCTTCTTTTCCTTACTGCAGCTGCCCGTCATCAGCGCCGTCAACGCCAGCGCCACCAACAGCTGCACACGCATAATCTGATTCATATTGATGCTATATATCCTAATTATCGGCCGCAAAGTTACGAATAATTATTGAACGAGGCGCAACGAAGAGTAAAAAAAGAAAAACTACACAGAAAAAGGCCGTAAAGCGCAACTACTGGCAATCTTACGACTACCGCTGAAAGACCTTAGGGATGTAACCCGAGTCTTGTCTAACCACAAATTCACAGAGGTACACAAAGGCTAGTCCTCTCGCAACTGGTTCTTCGCTATTGACCTCTAGGAGTACGGAAAGCCAGCCAAAACGCTTCGCAAGGTTTTGGCTTAGACTAAGGACACAAAGAAATACCACTACCCATTAACAACTCGACGGATACCATCCTTTAAATGAGCCGTATTGAAGTTAATCAGTAGCCCCAAATAGAGTCCTGACAGTTTGAGATAAGACAGCAACTGAGCAACATTCGTTTCAGAAAGTTGCGAGACTGCCTTAAGTTCCAAAATGACACGATCTTCCACCAAGATGTCTATGAAAAGAGGATGCCCAACGGGGTTACCCTTGTATATAATAGGCCTCTGCACTTGGCGCGCGACCTTCAATCCACGCTGTTCCAGCTCATACATAAGGCAGTCTTCATATACGGCTTCCAACAGCCCAGGTCCCATGTGCTTGTGGACTTCCAATGCTGCTCCTATTATCTCATGACTCAAAGCATTAAGGTGCTCTTTTTCTTGTTCATTCATACCTCAAATCTGTTATATGACGGCTCAAAGGTACGCTTTTTCTTTCACACGGCAACCGCATATGTCTCACTTTTTTGACTCACAGCAGAATTTCTCTGTGACCTTCGCCTAGCAGGAAGCTTGCGTAGCCGTTCCTGCGGCTCTCAGTACTTCAGGATAATGACGACAACAGGACATGCCTTTGTGTGCTTCGTGCCTTTGTGGTTATTATCCGTGTAGATCCGAGAGATCCATGTTCGTTATAATTTGAGTCCGTATTTGTTAAATATTCGCAACGGTACACAACTTTGTGGACCACAAACTTGTGTACCAACGAAGCGCAGTCCCGCACTTTGCAGCATGATTTATACACCAACAGCTGCAACGCGGGATGCGTTGCAGCTGTTGCATTTTCTGTGGAGGGACGTTAACTTTCAGGTTACCACTCCCCTCGCCCTTTGGAGAGGGGTTGGGGGTGAGGCCATCCATGAACCATGAACCCTTAACCATGAACTTTTGGAGCAGCGAGAGCCATCAAGCTTGCTTGTTTGGCCGAGTCGTGACAAAAGTCAGCGAAGCTAACCGCGAAGCTCCGCTTCGCTACTCGTCCCAGAGGTCAAAGTCGCCTTCGTCCTTGGTGTCAGACACTATGTCTCCTGTGGTTTCACCGCCATTTCGTAAGATATTATTTGAACCATCAGAGGCGGTCATGAAAATGCCATCACGTACATTAAGCTGAATAGTTAAAACAGACGGCGTAATATATGTTTTCTTTTCCATAGTCGTATAAAACATTTAATGATTATCTTTTTCTTTCACACGAATGATCATCAATTAGCTTCATGTAATGACCTGAAATATTCATGACCATTGATGTGCCTGTTCATGACCATTCGTGTGAAAAATATTTTTTACTTCACGAGCACCTTCTTACCATTGACGATGTAGACGCCCTTCTGCAGTTTGTTCATCTTCTGACCGGCCAGGTTGTAGATTACCTTGTCATTGTCAATTGTCAATTGCCCATTGTCAATTGAACGAATACCGTCAGCATTACCAAAGTCATAGGACAAAGCTTTCACAGTACCACCGGTTGCGACCGTGAAGTAAGCGCGATAAGCACCAACGGTTGCATTATGACCCTCAGCGACATGATAAAGAGCGTTGTCGCTAACAACCCAAGCATTAGTAACACTCGAGCCATTAATAACCGTATTCTCGAACGTTCCCACATAAGTTACGGTTGTTGTGCCAATCGATTCTACTGTGCTACCTGCTGATGCTGCAGGATTTATGGGCACATTCTCAACGCAGAGTGTTGCATCAGCCGATGCTGGTTTCACCAAGCAGGGCGTACCAGCAGAAATCGTTGAACCAGCATCAGTAAATGTCATGTTCACATCACCAGCATTATCCGTAACACTATCCAATACCTTCACTTCTTCAAATGCTGTTTTGGGGAAGTCGAACGGAGCACACAGCGTGTACCAATTGGACGTGCTGGCAAACGTGCGGCTAAGGGCTACTGCGGGATAAGTACCAGCGGCATACTGAGTTGCAGAAGGCAAGGTCAGAGTCTGAGACGCGGCCTTTTGAAGTTTTATATCAGAAATAACTGCTGGTTGATACCCTGGTGAATTAAGAGTGAGAATATAATTTCCAGCTTCACCTGTTGCAAATAGAATAGAAACATCAACGAAGGGGTCTTCTTCGTTTACTCTCTTGGTTACACTTTGCTGAAGAATGTTCCCGTTTGCAAGTCCATTGCCATTATATAAAACACTAGCATAGTAGGCTGTTGGTAAATTACTATCTCTCCATCCTGTTACCTTTAAACTCAACTCATAAATAGTGTGCGCCGCCAAAGGCAAAGTATATCCGGTTTTTTCGCCATAGGTCAATGTCGTGTTACCCCATGCAAAGACAGCACCCGAGCCCTCTTCCAGGCTGGCGAGCCCCACATCAGTTGTCGTATTCTTTATCAACTGACGTATGCCTTCCACCTCTGTCCAACCAATCAAAGCCGTTGGAGAAGCTGTGTGTTCTTCTTGGATTTTGAAGTTTCCATCATAGATGGCATTCACATCGGTTGCATTGACTGACCATGATGGTGATGTCAATATGCTTGTAATTTCATCCACCTCGGCTTGAGTACCCGGAGCTTGTGTACCATTTTGGATAGCTGTTGCCGATGCATATGCTTCGAGAATGGCAACATTGTTATACGGCGCATACTGGTCTTTCTCATAACCAAGGTTCTCCAGCGTGAAACCAGATAATGCTGTTTCCATTGCTGCGGTGCTTACATAGGAGTAGAGTTCCACATCACAGAAACTACACCATTCATTCTTTGGGGTGGCTGAAGCATCAATATCAAAGCGAACGCTAGCCTCTTCATCAACAGTAAAGGCGAGATAGCGCCATTGCCAACCACGACCTGCTGTATTGGCAAAAGTGCCTTCATCAAAACTGGCCACGCCAGAAGTGGTAACACCTTTAGTCGCAGCACCCTTGCTAGGCAGAGCTTCTGTATAAGCTGTTTCTCCGATGGTAACTTTCATCGTTGCTGTGGTATTGTAAGAAGCACGTGCGGCAAGACGTAGAACATACGTACCTGCGGGAAGGGTCACGCTCTTTGTATAGTTAACTACCCAATTACCTTTTCCCCATCCATTTGCACCTTGTTCGTAATAGGTTACGGTGCTTCCGCTCCAATGCTCGTTATTATGAGTTTGACGAGTATCCGCTTTCCCACCATCAGATGTGGCGGTACTTTCCCAATTACCCAAACCAAGGTTATATGCTTCGGCCTGCTTAGCATTGAAGTTACTTGTATTGCTTACATAGTTATACTCAGCAACAAGGATGCTGTTGATGACTGCATCGCAGCCTTCTGCAGTGGTTGGAGCATCAATACCACTTGCAATACTTGTAGCGATTCGGTCGGCATTTGCTTTTTCGGCAGCATAGCGATCATATTCGCTCTTGGCTCCGGTAAAGGTCTCGATAAGACCATTGATTGTTGCTATTGCCGTTTCATAATCCGTAAGACTTTCAGAAGAATATGATTTGTAAGTGGTGTTGTACGCAGTTTCCAGAGCCGTACGTTCAGTACCCGTAACGTTTGTATAGGTGGCATCGTTAAGATTTGTATTAAGCGAAGCATATGCAGTTGCAAACTCGGCTCGAATCTCCGAAAGAGTATAAGGCTTGTATGCCGTTCCATCCAAATAAGAAGCCGAAGAGACACCTGTTAAGGCCCATGTGTATGGTTCTTCCAGGGAAATCCAGTCAATCTGAGTTACAGGGTCGCTGCCATCACTTGCAGAGTTCCATGAAGAATTTTGGAATGTAAAGTGATAGGTGGTACCATTAACAATGCTGGCGGGAGTCGTAAAATTACCGTTCTTCACACCATCTTGATTAGTTCCCAATGTGAAACTTTTTTCGCAAAGCCCATGCGTACCCACTGATGAGCCAATACCAATATAGAATGTAGCATTTGAATTGCCCGAGGCAATTTGTTGCAACATCACGCGGTACTGGGTGTTAGGCTTGAGAGTGCTAAGGGGCTGACCAAAATAGTTATTATTTCCACTTCCTCGCCATAGGAAAACAACCTTATCACTGTTCTCTCTTACACGAATACCACTTGAAGAATTTCCCCAAGTAACATTCGATGTCCATGGTGTTCCTACTTTCCATGCATTACCTCCATTCAAAGCGTCACCTTTAGTGTCGAAATCTGGATTTTGCAAGAGTTGATTTTTATTTGTCGGGCGATAATCTGCCGCAAAAGTAGTGTACAGCGTGGGAGTGAACGTGGCTACAACACCTTTGTATGTTGTTCCTTCATAGACATAGATATTACCTCCAGTACGCACGAAACGGACGGTGCAAGTCGTTTCAGGTGTGTACGTAAATGCTTCACTTGCATTTGTAAAATGAATTGGCATAAAAGCAGTGGCTCCTACTTCGAGTGTAGAGGTGGCTGCAATGCTGGTGAAAGCGTCTGTGTTAGAAACGGCAGAGCCACCAACAGTAACCTTCTTTGTTACATCAGGCTCAGCCACAGCATCAACCTTTGTAAGAGACTTTATTTGGATTGTCTGCCACTGTGTGCCAGTCTTTTCGGTATACATACCTATTTCCAAATTGCCGTCAGCTCCTACTGTAACATTATTCAAGGCATAAATATGAGGCATAACAAATTGCTCTTGATAATGTGATAACACATAAGCCTTATGACTCTTGTCAGAACCTGCATAAACATACGCAATATCTTGGGCATCACTCTTTATGCCATCATTATTACGTGCATTGTTAGCTGTTGCATACAAAACGACTGTATAAGTGCCTGCTGATAGTCCTGTTACAGTTTGTGTAAAAACTATCGTACCAGCGGCAGTCAAGCCGTCAGTATAGCGCTCAACCATTTGAACATCAAGGGTGTGCGGTGTATAAGTTCCTGACGCACCATTCCAATCATCCTTACCTGTCTTAACACTGGACGTGTAGTCTGTATCTGCCCACACTCCCACCGAGCACAGTAGTGCTACGGTCACTATAAGTAATTTTCGTTTCATAAATATAATTGTTAGTTGATTCTATGACTATGGTTCGGTGGGTCGTTGCTAAACTATAGGCATAGAAAAAGCGCAGACCTGCCATGTCTCTGCCAGGCCTACCACAGCCTCAAATCCGTTATGGGGAAGTCCACGCTTGTGCGCAGCTCCTAACGGATTTGGTATTCAGCTCGTTATAATCTCTTGACGAGGTGGTAGTTCGGCAGAGAATTTGAGCAAATAAGATAGTTCGCACCGCCCTTTTCGGGCATAATGCGGTGCAAAGGTACGGAGATTTTCAGTACGGACAAAAGAAATACGGTAATATTTGGCTCTCAAGGCAAAAAATCGCCCAAACATAAAAGGCTGGCACAGAGATTAATGGTCGCTGCGCTCAAAATTAAAGCAAAAATTACAAATAAAATTAAAGCAAAATTTTTGTTTCAATTTTGAGGAACCGAGTAAGCAGTGAGAGCCATGATGCTCGCATCAATGGCCGAGTCGCGTTCGAGGACGACAAAGTCAACGAAGTGACGACCAGATATAAAGTTAACTTAAGCTACCCGAGGACATGAAACCTTTGAATCTTTGCGCCTTTGCGGTTATAATAAGAACTTAAATCTCTCTTAAATCGAAACTTAAATCTCTCTAATCGAACATAAATGACCATAATTGATCATAATCATCAA
>CAMVUB010000016.1 GCA_947170495.1 uncultured Prevotellaceae bacterium | reverse complement strand
TACATACACATCCCCTTCTGTCGCTCCCGATGTGCCTATTGCGACTTCTTTTCCACCACGCGCGAGGAGGAAATGCAACACTATGTCCAGGCCCTCTGCCGCGAGATCGCCGAGCGTCGTCATGAGCTTCCTCACACGCGTGTACGCACAATATATATAGGTGGCGGCACTCCCTCGCAGCTCTCCCCCACTCTTCTGCAGCAGATCTTCGATGCCGTCTATGCCAACTACGACGTCGAGGACGGGGCTGAAGTGACGCTGGAGATGAACCCTGATGACTTAGACCCACCCCCAGCCCCTCCCGTGAGGGAGGGGAGCAGGCTGCGCGTAGTTAACAGGGTCTCATTAGGAATCCAAACCTTCGACGACCAGCTCCTGCACCTCATCCGTCGCCGCCACGACAGCCAGACCGCCATCCAAGCCGTCCGTCGTCTGCAGGCCGACGGCATCCGTAACATCAGCATCGACCTCATCTACGGCCTCCCCGGCCAGACCCTCGCACAGTGGGAGCACGACCTCGACACCGCCTTCTCCCTCGGCATCCAGCATCTCTCCGCCTATGCCCTCAGCTACGAGGAGGGCACCCTCCTCACCCGCTGGCGCGACGAAGGGCGCTTCCGCGAGGCCACCGACGAGGAGTCCGTCGCCATGTACCAGCTCCTCTGCCAGCGTGCCCGCGAGGCTGGCTTCGAGCACTACGAGATCTCCAACTTCGCCCTCCCCGGCTACCGCTCCCGCCACAACAGCAGCTACTGGACCGGCATCCCCTACCTCGGCTTCGGCCCCGGCGCCCACAGCTACGACGGCCTCCGTACCCGCCGCGCCAACCTCCCAAGTCTCGATGACTACGTCACCTACTATTCCTCCCCTCGGGGAGGTCAGGAGGGAGCCCTTCCTTTCTCTTGTGAAACTCTCACAACAACCGACCTCCATAACGAAGCCGTCATGTGCGGCCTCCGCACCCGCGAAGGCATCGACCTTCCCCGCTTCCTCTCCCGCTTCGGCCAGCCCCGCCTCGACGCCCTCCTCACCAACGCCGCCCCCCACCTTCACGCCTCCCGCCTCATCCGTGATGAATCCTCCCTCCGCCTCACCGAATCCGCCCTCATGATCTCCGACGACATCATGAGCGACCTCATGGCCTCCTGATCTGTTAAGGGCAGGTTAGCGTTCAAGGGCATGGTGGCACAGGTGCTCTACCGCTATTTCACCGGCGAGGGCACGCGGCTGCAGCATGTGCTGGGTAACCTGTTCTGCAACGAACGGCTGGAACGGCTGTTCGACGAGTGGAAACTGCGTCAGTTTGTTCGTGCCGGCGAGAAGTTCGACATCACGGCGCACAGGCACATCTTCGTGTATGCCATCTTCGGCTATGTGACCACGCTTGATGAAGACATCCGCAACTGGTTCATCGGCAAGTATATCCTTAACGACGAGAACATCTATCTCTTCCAGCACAAACGACGCAATGCCAATCTGCTTGCCCAGGCCGACGCCATCGTGCGCAATACCGACGGGCGCCGTCTCTCCTTAGAGATGGAAGAGACCGAAGGCGGGCTTCATCGTGCCAAAGCCGTATTAACCGATGGAACCGTATTGTGCGAGGCCATGAGCAAGAGCTGGCGCTATGCACGCACGAAGGCCACCAAACTGGCGTTGAACATCCTCGCCACTCCCTTCCGCAAAGAGCTGTTGTCAAATCCCGATTATCAGTCACGCGTGCTGGCACGAGAGGAGGAGAAGATTGCCAAGCGCAAGGCTGAGGTAGAAGCCCGCGATGCTGCTAAGGATGCCATCCGTGATGAAAAGAAGGCTAAGCGCAAGGAAATAGCACAAGCCATAGACCGCAAACGACGCGCCAGTCAGGCTGCGGCCAAGATACGCAAGGCAGAGAACTCTGTCAGGACTGCTGCAAAGGCCGCGAAGGAGGCAAGAACCATGAGCGCTAAGAAACGGCGCTACTTGGAAGACAAAAAGAAATGAGACTGGCCAATAAAGACCAAAGTCAATTCCACACATGGAACACACCGAAAGACCACGGTCTTACGGCGCGAAGACCGCGGTCCTCAGCCCACAAGACCGCGGTCCTCTTATTTTTCCCACGCGTGAGAAAAAATATTACGACGCGTCCCTCGGGGCGTTACGACGCGTCGTAATAGGCGGAAGGACGCATCCTTCTTCTCCAGACCTCCATGATATTCATTACGGCACCTCTCATGACAAAATTCTTAGAAATGTCTGAAAAGCTTACACCTCGCGCAAAATCTTCATAACACCCATGAAAGTCAGTTGATTACCCCGCGCATACCCCTACGCAACCTCGCGCAACCTCGCGCAACCCTGCACGCAGCCAACCCCAGCACCCAGTTTGCGCGACCTTGCGCGAGGTTGCGCGAGGTTGCGCGAGGTTGCGTAGGGGGTTGAGCGCTGCAATCTGCTGTATAGCAATCAATTGCAACCATTTTGCGCGAGGTGTAAGGTTTTAAACTTTCTCGTCGAAAAAACGTTTTTTAGTGCCTAGGACAGAAGATTTTCATCGATTCAATTTATCAGAGCATGCAGGACTCTGCACAGCAGGTGCGCCTCTCATTGGGGCGTCCATCGTCGCGTGCTACGCGACAGCAAGCTTTGCAGCAGGTGGCAATGCTTCAAGCTGCCAAGGCTACATCGAGGACACCGATACCCCCAACACCTTCCGCAAACTTGAATTCTGAGTTTTAGCCGTAGTCAACGGGCTGAATTTTCAGCCCGTTCATCCTCATCCTTCTGAGCCTGTTCCCCCTCATCCTTCTGTGCCTGTTCCCCCTCATCCTTTGAGCCTGCTCCCCTCTCATCCCTTGAGTCCTCAACCAGCAGCGGCACCCTTTCGCAAGAATCGGGTGCCGCTATCCTTATATCAACAAACTACTCACAAAATGTCAACAGTTGTCCACAGATTACAGTTTTTTCCGCTGGCATCCTCCATTTGAAGTATAGCAGTCGTCAACCAAAGCAAATTTACTTCCGTTGGCTTTCTCCCACGCCAGTTCCATGTTTTGCACCTCAAACCGCTGCCCCGAATCAGGGCAGCGGTTATATAATAGCCTCAAGCCGCTTGGCAGCAAACCTTGTGGCAATCAGATTATAGAATCGTGGATTTGGGGGACTGTGAAGTTACTTCACCATCACCTTCTTAGTCGTGCCGTCATTCATGCGGAGGATGTTGAGGCCACGCTGGATATGTGCTCTTTTTAAGCCTCCTAGGTCATACATATCAAAGTTCTTTCCGCTTGTCCCAATGGAATGGACGCGTGTATTGCCACCAATTGGTAAAATATTGCCAAAATACTTCCATGGATAGGCCGCTTTATATGCATCTAATACCAAAGCTGGTACATAAAGTGTTTTCGTTCTTAGGGCTTCGTCATCTTCTCCGAATGTATAATCTCCTGTTGTGGGTACAGTGTTAGCCATACATGTGACAGAAGTTAAATGAGTACAGCCATAGAATGCATAACTACCAATTTGCCTTATTGCATCACCTAAAATATATTCTTCAACCTGTTCTCCAAAAATCCATTTCATTCCTTGCTTCAATCGAGGACTAAACGTCTGATTGTTAAATACGGTATTAGAATTAACAGTCACTTTTGTAAGGTTCGGGCAAGATGCAAACGTTTTGGATTCTATGTATGTAATGCTTTCTGGAATGGTGACAGAAACTATCAGGTCACAATAATCATTCCACGGCATATCATCGCTATATGGTATACCGCCAGAGCCCATGAAGACAAGGGAACCATCTTTGTACAGAATGAATTGAACATTATCTCCATATTTATCCGAAAGAAGAACTGATTCGCCATCAGTCACAGTTATCTCACATTGAGCATAGCGGTTTGTGCCGTCAATCGTAGCTGCTGTAATGACCGCCGTTCCTGCGCCCACGGCATTCACCAGACCATTCACATCCACCAGAGCGACATCGTTATCGGAGGACGTCCACACAACATGTTGAAAGGCATTCTCTGGAGCTACCGTAGCGATTAGTTGAAATTGGCTCCCGTTGTCAATGGTCGCCGAGGTCTTGTTTAACGTTAGAGAAGTTGTCAAAGAAGATCCCAAAGGTAAGATTGTTCCGAAGTCCTTCCAATAGTCTGCAGAAGAGTATGCATCTAATGCAGAGGCTGGTACTCCTAATGTTCCGCGGTTCTGCGGAACGTTCCTAAATGATGAATATTTGACGGCAGGAACTTGCTCAGCCTTACAGATTACAGAAGTTAGATTCGTGCAACCGTTGAACGTCCATTCACCAATAGTTGTCACCTCCTCAGGAATAATCACATATCTGAGATTTGTGCAATAAGAGAATGACGATGAGCCTATAGTCGTCACACTCTCAGGAATATCCATTGACTGTAGGTTTGTACAAGAGTTAAAAGCATTATAACAAATACTTGTCACGCCATCAGGGATGGTTAGTGATATCATTTCATGACAATAGCTGAAGGCTGACGGGCCTATGTACTTTGTATTGCTTTTGATTGTATAATTTGTGGCATCTTTATTAACGGCTTCAACAAGATAGTTCCCAGCATATCGAAGATTATTTTCAACAGGCAGGCTTGTGCAATTCTGGAAAACAATGTCTCCCACCGTCAATTGACCTTCAGTATAAGGAACATTATCATCTTCATAGACAATCTGTTTGATGTTGTCAGGGAAAGTGACATTCGTGAGTTTTGTACACCTCCAGAATGCTGCAGTGCCTATATTCCTTAATTGTTGTGGAAGAGTTATTGTCATGATACCACTTTCATAGAAAGCGCGTTTACCGATAGAAACTACGCTGTTGGGGATGCCTATAGTGGCCATTTCACAGTATGAAAACACGTTATCGCCAATGCTAGTAACATCGTTGGGTATAGTCGTGTTTGCACAGCCGACCACTAATTGATTGGTAGAAGTTTTAATAACAGCGTTACAATTATCACGGCTGTCAAAAACCGTATTCCCAGCTTCAACGGTCAGTGATGTGAGTTTTGGGCCGAAAGTAAACGGCATTGTGCCTATTTTCTTAACATCCTTTCCAATGATAACCTCTGTTGCTTTACAACCAGCAAATGCACCCACAATAAAAGACTCTGCAAATATATCTCCGTTAGTTACTTCACATCCAGGAACGTTACAATTGATATAGACGGTCCCAGGACAGTCTTGAAGGAAGTGGTCGCCGATAGATGTTACAGTTTTAGGAATTCTTATTTCTGCAAGACTCGTACATCCACGAAAAACTTCTAATCCAATCTTAGTAACACCCTCACAGATTGTAACTGTCGCGAGGCTGGTACAATTTTGGAAAGCCTGATATTCAATTGATACAACACTACCAGGAATCGTTACCGATGTAAGACCTGAGTTTTTAAAAGCAGCTTCGCCAATATTCTTCACACTCTCAGGAATAGTAATTGAAGTAAGCCCCGGACAATCATAAAAAGCAGCGTTGCCTATGTGAGTAACATTATACGTCGTACTTCCAGATATCACAGTAGAGGGCAAGACGACCGAGCCAGAGTACTCCTTTTCAGACGAAGACTTGTATGTTACAGTAACGCTCGTTCCATCCGAATTAATGTTATAGTAAATACCATTGCTCATGAAGTCGTACGCCCAAGATGGAACTGACATTAATAAGAACAGAAATGGTGCTATCGAACGATTTGAGAATAATCTTTTTTTCATAGGTGTATTACTTTACTATACATAATGCTAAGAAACACAAAAAGAAGACGTGGACTACCTACTTCGTCTACGTTCTTCGATTGAAGAACAAGAATCTAAGCGGACGCTTCTGTCTGTATGTCTATCTATTATGGTTTATTTCATAAACAGTTTAAGGGGTGAATAATGGTTAAGGGTTAATGGTTAATGGTTTAAGGGGTTTAAGGGGTTTAAGGGGTTATAGCTGCATTAAGTCCTTTACGGAGTAAATGCGGCTAAGATTCTCAAACGAGAAGTATTGGTCATCCATAATCATCCAGTCCTCACGCTGCTTGCGAGTGAGGTGCTTAATGTCTGGGAACATTGAGATGGGGACAATAATCTCGCGGCCATCCGTGAGGAAGGCTGCCATCGCACCACGCTTAACATTAAAGTCAAGTTTCTTGATGCCAATTTGCGTATCCTTGAATTTACACATATTCTAATCCTCCTATTGGTTTATTTAATTCTTTTAATTCGAATTTTCTTACCTGCAAAGACCTCGTCAATGAGTCCATTCAACTCTTTCCAATGTTTATTGATGGCCTCTATGATTAATGCCTCTTCGTCAGCAGAGAGCTCCGACCAAGCGACTTCTATTTTCTTTTGTCCATTTTCTTCAATCCATATCTTAGCTACGGTATCGCCTCTATGGGATTTCTTATGCCCTCGACGTATAACATGAATATGTCTCCTGTTTTCGGTCGCATCAGCAGGAAATACAGATAGAATGAAGTATAAAAGGAACATCAGTTTTCCCATACAACTTACGGAATTTTAAATATCACGCCACAAAAGTAGCGATTAATCCGATTCGGGCAAAAGATTTTGGGCGGAAAATACACGGGAGACACGGAAAAACACGGAAAGGAACGGAAAAATGCGGAAAGAAACGTTGGGGGTGACTCAGGGATTAAGTGAATCGGCTAGGAAGGCTTTGATGCGGGGGAGTTGGGAGAGGGCGAGGGTGCGGCCGAGGCTGTAGGCGGCAAGCATGTGGCTGCGGTTGTGGGAGATGCGGCCGACGGGGAGCGTGTGCTCTGGACAGAGGATGAGGCAGTTGCCGGCGGCCTGCTGCTCGGCGATATAGCGGAGCTGAGCGTTGTACATCTCGTGGCGGTGCTCCCAGGCGGTCAGGAGAGCGGGGGCGTGGCGCAAGGCACGGCGGATGATTGGCAGATGCCCGAGGGGTTGTTTCTGATAGTCTGCGGGTTGCGTGAGGATGACGAGGTTGCGCTCAAAGCCCTGCTCCTGGAAATAGCGGAGGGGGATGGAGTCGGCGATGCCGCCGTCGAGGAGGCGCTGGCCGCCGATGGTGACGATGCGCGAGACGATGGGCATGGACGAGGATGCGAGGATCCACTCCAACATATCTTCGGTGAAATGGTCGAACCGGCGATAGACCGCAGCGCCGGTATCGACATCGGTGGTGACGAGATGGAACTCCATCGGGTCGCGGTCAAAGGTGGGGATGTCGAAGGGATCGAGACGCAGGGGGAGGTCGTAGTAAGCGAAGCGAGGGCCAAAGATGCCGCCAGTGGTGAGCCACGACCAGAGGCTGCAGTAGCGCAGGTTGTGGGCGTAGCGCAGGTTATAGCGCAGGACGCGGCCAGGCTGATGGCTCTTGTAGTTGCAACCGAAGCAGGCGCCCGAGGAGACACCCACGACGCCGTCGAAGCACACGCCAGCCTCCATGAGGATGTCCATGATGCCTGCGGAGAAGAGGCCGCGCAGACCGCCGCCTTCGAGTACTAAGCCATGCTTCATTGTACGACCGGGATTCACTTCAGATGGTCCTCGAACCAGCGGGTGATGCTGCTGTAGAGGTGATGGCGGGTGTTGCCGCCCTGGATGAAGTGGTTGCGGTTGGTATAGACGAGCTGCATGAAAGGGATGTCCGCCTGCACGAAGGCTTCGGTGAGCTCGGCGGTGTTGCGGTAGTGGACGTTGTCATCAGCTGTGCCGTGGCAGAGGAGGAGGGCGCCGTGGAGCTTGGTGGCGCGCGTCATCGGGTTACGGTCGTAGCCCGTGGGGTTTTCCTTGGGCGTGCGCATATAGCGCTCGGTATAGACAGTGTCGTAGTAGCGGTAGTTGGTGACGGGCGCCACAGCCACACCAGCGGCGAAGACACCGCGGCCCTCGGTCATGGACATCAGCGTGTTGAAGCCGCCGTAGCTCCAGCCCCAGATGCCGATGCGGTCCTTATCGACATAGGGTAGGGAGGCGAGATAGAGGGCGGTCTCCACCTGGTCTTTGGCTTCGAGGAGGCCGAGGTTCTGATAGGTCTGCTTCTCGAACTGGGCACCACGGCCGCCTGTGCCGCGACCATCCACGCACACACAGATGAAGCCTTTCTGCGCCAGATAGTGCTCATAGAGGCAGCCGCCCATATTGCCGACCCACCACGAGTCGAGGACCTGCTGCGAGCCAGGACCGCTGTACTGGTACATGACAACGGGAAGACCCACCCCCGTGCCCCTCCCGTCAGGGAGGGGAGTTGAGGGCTTGATGATATAGCCATTGAGCTCTACGCCCTCGCTGGTCTTGAAGGTGAAGAACTCGGGCTTGCCCAACTTTAAACCTTCAACTTTCAACCTTAAACTCTTATTGTCCTCCAGCGTCGCCAATACCTTACCCTTGGCATCGTTGAGGGTGGTCACGGGGGGCGTGGTGATGTTGGAATAGACATTCATGAAGTACTTGAAGGTCTTGGCGAAGGTGGCGCCGTTGGTGCCCTTCTCCTGACTGAGGCAGGTGACGTTGCCCTTGGCATCGGCGCGATAGACGGCCTGATACTGAGGCCCTTCGGGGTTGGCAGCATAGAAGCAGTCGCCCGTCTGCGGGTTGTAGCCGTAGAAGGCTTTGACCACGAAGTCGCCCTTGGTGAGCTGGCGCTGCAGGGTGCCGTTGAGGTCGTAGAGGTAGAGGTGGTTGTAGCCGCTACGCTCGCTGGCGAGCACGAAGCCGCCGGGGAATACCTGCAGGTTCTTGAAGGGCTCCTCGGTGATGTACTTGTCCACCTGGTCGCGCACGATGAGCTTGCACTCTGTGGAGCGCGGGTTGGCGGCGTAGATGTCGAGGCGGTCCTGATGGCGGTTCAGGGTGAGCACCAGCAGCTTCTCGGGGTCGCTGGTAAAGCGGATGCGGGGCACATAGCCGTCGGCATCGAGGGGCAGCTTCATCTGCTGGATGCGGTGGCTCTTGATGTCGTAGCTATGCACGGTGACCTTGGCGTTCTGCTCACCGGCGATGGGGTATTTGTAGGTGTAGGCCCCGGGATAGTCGGCAAACTCCTCCATAACGGGGTTCGCGCCTTTGTAGAGGGGAAAGGAGAACTGCTTCACGGCGCTCTCGTCGTAGCGAATCCACGCCAGCATCGTACCGTCGGCGTTGAAGTCGAAGGCGCGCGAGAAGGAGAACTCCTCCTCGTTGACCCAGTCGGGCTTGCCGTTGATGACTTTGTTGAACTCGCCGTCCTTCGTCACCTGGCTCTCGGCATTGTCGAAGAGCAGCTTCACCAGGAAGAGGTTGTTGTCGCGCACGAAAGCCACCATCGTGCCGTCGGGCGAGAAGGCGGGCACCTCCTGCGGGCCGCCCTCGCTGAGGCGTGCCAGCGTTTGGTTGCGTACATTATATATATAGTACACGGCCGTGAAGCTGTGACGATAGATGCGCTTCGTCTCGGTCTGGATGAGGATGGTCTGCTCATCGGGGCTCATGATGTAACCGTCGATGCTGTTGAGGCGCACACCGCGGGCGGTGGCCACGTCGAAGAGCACCGCTGTCTGTTCGCCCGTGCGGAAAGAGCGCGCGATGATCTGTCGCGAGTCCGCCGACAGCTGGCTGTAGCGCTCGCCGTCGTTGAGGGGTCGCACACCGTAGATGCCCTTGGCACTGTAGGCGCCGGCAGTGAGGTCCTTGAGGGTCAGCTCGCCAGCCAGTGCAGGCAGCAGACATACACAGAGGGTCAGGAGGAAGAAGATTCTTTTCATGATTATGGTTGAGGGTTTTTGGTTTATCGTTTATGGTTGAGGGTTTATGGCTTTTCGTAGGCAAAGGTAGTGATTATTTGCGATTCTACGATTTACTATATACTATTTCTTTGCTCCAACGGCGCTTTTTCTCTTTTTTTCTTTGTCGGTTCAGCAGAAAGAGGTAATTTTGTCGTGCTATTGACAGACTTATCACTAAAAAACCTATAAACCTAACTGACTTATGAAGATTGAAACCATCATGGCCAACCTGGAGGCCAAACATCCAGGCGAGAAGGAGTACCTGCAAGCCGTGCGCGAGGTGCTCATGAGCATCGAAGAGGTCTATAACCAGCATCCTGAGTTCGAGCGCGCCAAGCTCATCGAGCGCCTCGTAGAACCCGAGCGCATCATCACGTTCCGCGTGCCCTGGGTCGATGACAAGGGCGAGGTGCAGGTGAACCTCGGCTACCGCGTGCAGTTCAACAGCGCCATCGGCCCCTACAAGGGCGGCCTGCGCTTCCACGCCAGCGTGAACCTCAGCATCCTGAAGTTCCTGGGCTTCGAGCAGACCTTCAAGAACGCCCTCACCACGCTGCCCATGGGTGGCGGCAAGGGCGGCTCCGACTTCAGCATCCGCGGCAAGAGCGATGCCGAGGTCATGCGCTTCTGCCAGGCCTTCATGAGCGAACTCTACCGCTATATCGGTCCTGAGATTGATGTCCCCGCAGGCGACATCGGCGTCGGTGCCCGCGAAATCGGCTACCTCTTCGGACAGTACAAGAAGCTCACGCGCGACTGGAGCGGCGTGCTCACCGGCAAGGGCCTGGAGTACGGCGGCTCGCTCATCCGTCCCGAGGCTACGGGCTTCGGCGGCCTCTACTTCGTCAACGAGATGCTCAACACCCACGGCCTCGACATCAAGGGTAAGACCGTGGCCATCAGCGGCTTCGGCAACGTTGCATGGGGCGCTGCCACCAAGGCTACGCAGCTCGGCGCCAAGGTCATCACCATCAGCGGCCCCGACGGCTACATCTATGATCCCGCTGGCATCAGCGGCGAGAAAATCGACTACCTGCTGGAGCTCCGTGCCAGCGGCAATGACATCTGCGAGCCCTACGCCGAGGAGTTCCCCGGCTCCAAGTTCGTTGCCGGCAAACGTCCGTGGGAGGTCAAGTGCGACATCGCCCTGCCCTGCGCCACGCAGAATGAACTCAACGGCGAGGATGCCCGTCAGCTCATCCAGAACGGCGTGCAGTGCGTTGGTGAGATCTCCAACATGGGTTGCACACCCGAGGCCATCGATGCCTTCATCGAGGCCAAGATGATTTTCGCTCCTGGAAAGGCTGTCAACGCAGGCGGCGTGGCCACCAGCGGTTTGGAGATGAGCCAGAACGCTATGCACATCAGCTGGAGCGCCGACGAAGTCGATAAGCGCCTCCACGGCATCATGCACGCCATCCACGCCCAGTGCGTCAAGTACGGCACCGAGCCCGACGGCTACGTCAACTACGTGAAAGGCGCCAACATCGCCGGCTTCATGAAAGTCGCCAAAGCGATGATGGCACAAGGCATCGTCTAAAGACGTTCAACGATAGTAACCTTTGGCCTTGATCTCCGCCCAAACGCGGGGATTGAGGCCAAAGCCGTTGTAGGCGGGGTTGTGGGCGATGGCCTCGCGGATCTGTGTGGAGGAGATGTCGAAGAGGGGGGTGTGGACGAGGGTGACGCCCGTAGGGAGGGAGGCTTCATCAATGGGGAAGCCTGAGCGGGGATAGATGAGGATGCGGTGGTGGCGGAGGATCTCGTCGGACTGGTACCACTGCGGGAAGCGATGCCAGTTGTCGGCACCGATGACGAGGACGAAATCGCGGTCGGGGTAGGTGGCACGAAGGGCTTCCAGCGTGTGGACCATGAAGGAGGGACGGGGCAGGTGAAACTCGAAGTCGCTGACGCGCAGATGGCGCTTACGCCCTACGGCAAGCTGGGCGAGATGGAAGCGGGCATCATCATCGAGGAGACCTGCGGCGGGCTTCAAGGGGTTCTGCGGCGACACCAGAAACCATAGTTCATCCACGAGGGCGTGGCTGACAAGCCAACGTCCCAGAGAGAGGTGCCCTTCGTGGATGGGATTGAAGCTGCCGCCGTAGAGACCGACTGTCATGGGGGGAGTTTAAAGTTTAAGGTTTAAAGTTTAAAGTTTAAGGAGGAGTCCTTTGGGGCTTATATGGGCTCTGAAAGAAAATCACGAATAGCCTTGTAGGCTTCGGCCTTGGCAGCTTCGAGGTCGTCGTTGATGACGATGCGGTCGAAGTGGGGGGCGAAGGAAAGCTCGTACTCGGCGCGGTCGAGGCGCTGCTGAATGACCTCGGGGCTGTCCGTGCCGCGGCCTTCGAGACGCTGGCGCAGCACGTCGATGCTGGGGGGCTGAATGAAGAGGCTGAGGGCCCGGCTGCCGAAGCACTCCTTGAGGCGCAGGCCGCCGTGGACATCGACATCGAAGACTACGTTCTGTCCCTCGGCCAACTGGTTGTCAACCTGCGAGCGGAGGGTGCCGTAGAAGCGGTCGGTATAGACTTCCTCGTACTCGATGAAATCGTTGGCATCGATGTGTTTGCGGAACTCCTTGGGCGTCATGAAGAGGTATTCCACGCCGTTACGCTCTTCGCCACGCGGCGGGCGTGTGGTGGCGGAGACGGAGAAGAAGAGATTCAGTTCCTTGCGGGGCATGAGGCTGCCGATGATGGTGCTTTTTCCGCTGCCGCTGGGGGCGCAGAAGATAATGACTTTTCCCATTCCTTACATTACGTTTAAGACTTGTTCTTTAATCTGTTCCAGCTCGTCCTTCATCTTCACGACGATGTTCTGCATCTCGGCGATGTTGGACTTGCTGCCGGTGGTGTTGATCTCACGACCCATCTCCTGCGCGATGAAACCGAGCTTTTTGCCCTGTCCGTGACCGTTCTGCATGGTCTCGGAGAAATAGCGGAGGTGGTTGGCGAGACGTTGTTTTTCCTCGTTGATGTCGAGTTTCTCGATGTAGTAGATCATCTCCTGTTCGAGGCGATTGCGATCCACCTGCACCTCGGGGATGGCGTTGAGGCCTTCAACGATGCGGCTGCGGATTTTCTCCACGCGGGCCGTCTCGAAGGGCTCTATCTGCGCAAGCAGGGAGGTGATATTGGCTATCTTCTCCTCGAACTTACGCTGCAGGGCGGCACCTTCCTGGCGACGGAAAGCCATGAGGGCGTCGATGGCTGCCTCGGCGACGCCACGTGCTACGTCCCACTCGTCCTCGGCGAGCTCCACGGCCTCGGTCTTGGAGAGAACGTCGGGCAGTCGCAGGAGTGTCGGCATCCATTGCTCCTCGGGCTCGTCGAGGTCATAATCTTTGACGATATCGCGGATCTGATCCACGTAGGATTTCAGGACGGCACGGTTGATGGGCGTGGCGGCGTTGGCGTCATCACGCTCAATGTAGAGGCTGAAATCGACTTTGCCGCGCTCCAGTGTGTTGCTGATCATGGCGCGTAGCTCCATCTCCTTCTCGCGGTAGATGGGAGCAATGCGGGTCTGCAGGTCAAGGGCCTTGCTGTTCACAGATTTGATTTCTGCGGTAATCTTCTTGCCACGGAACTCGGCGGAAGCCTTGCCGTAGCCAGTCATAGACAATATCATAATTCTTTTTTCAACGTTTTTCGGGTGCAAAGGTAGTAAAAAAACGTAAAACAGAAGTTTTAATCATAAATAATGTGTACCTTTGCGGCCTAAAAAGAATAAGATGGCTTGTATTTTACATATTGAGACCAGCACAAAGGTGTGCTCCGTGGCTGTCACGGAGGATGCCCACGTCATCTTCGAGCAGACGGATTCCGAGGGACCGAACCATGCCACCAAGTGCGGTGTGTTCGTGGAGGAAGCGCTGAGCTTTGCCGAGAGCCACGCGATTCCGCTTGATGCCGTGGCCGTGAGCCAAGGCCCCGGCAGCTATACGGGTCTGCGCATCGGCGTGTCGATGGCCAAGGGCGTAGCCTACGGTCGCGGCGTGCCGCTCGTGGCGGTGCCTACGCTGGAGCTGCTGTGTGTGCCGGTGCTCCTCTATCGCGAGGACATCCCCGACGAAGCCCTCTTCGTGCCGATGATCGACGCACGCCGCATGGAGGTCTATGCCGCCGTCTATGACCGTGCGCTGCACCCCCTGCGCGCTGTGCAGGCTGACATCGTGGAGGCCGACACCTACAAGGAATGGCTGGACCGCGGCCCCGTCTATTTCTTTGGCGACGGCGCCGCCAAGTGCAAGGCCGTCCTCACCCACCCCAACGCCCACTTTCTGGACAATATCCAGCCGCTGGCCAAGCACATGTACCCGCTGGCGGCGCGCGCGCTGTCGAGGGGCGAGACCGTCGATGTCGCCTACTTCGAGCCCTTCTATCTGAAGGACTTCATTGCCACTAAACCAAAGGATCTGTTATGACATACAACACTCAACGCGAGAAACTCGTTCTTCCCGAATACGGTCGCACGATTCAGGAGATGGTAGATATCTGCATGGGCATCGAGGACCGCGCACAGCGTCAGCAGTGCGCCGAGAGCATCGTAGCCATTATGGCCACCATGAACCCCAATGCCAAGCAACAGCCCGATTATGAGCGCAAGCTATGGGACCAGCTGGCCATCATCTCCGGCTACCAGCTGGACATCGACTACCCCTTCGAGGTGGTGAAGGCCGAGGAAATCGCCGCGCGCCCCAGACCCCTGAGATACCCGATGCAGCGCATCCGCTTCCGCCACTACGGCCATCTCACTGAGGCCTTCATGAAGGAACTCAAGGACATGCCCGAGGGCGAGAACCGCGAACGCCTGACCAGTATGATGGCG
This sequence comes from uncultured Prevotellaceae bacterium, assembly GCA_947170495.1. Lineage (GTDB taxonomy): Bacteria > Bacteroidota > Bacteroidia > Bacteroidales > Bacteroidaceae > Physcousia. Next base: position 37,093 of record CAMVUB010000016.1, on the reverse strand, counting down.
AATTTCATGAAGCGTAGCCTCTACAACTGGAACCGCGATGCGATGGACGAGCGCAAGGTGGCTGGCGACCTCGAACGTTACACCGACGGCCAGGCCACGCTGCCCGAGAACTTCCACTTCGCATCCGTCAGCAACGGCCATCTGCCCGGCAGCAACGCCAGCAAGAAGAAAAGAAGACGCTAAACGCTCTTGAACTTTTGAACTCTTGAACTTTTAAACCCTTTAACTCTTATACATGGGTTCATTCCAAATCGAAGGCGGCCATCGCCTCTCAGGAGTCATCACACCACAAGGCGCCAAGAACGAGGCGCTGCAGGTGCTGTGTGCCACGCTGCTTACTGACGAGCCCGTGCACATCCAGAACATCCCCGATATTGCCGACGTCAACAACCAGATTCAGCTGTTGCGCGATATCGGCGTGAAAGTCACGGAGAACGCCAAGGGCGACTACACGTTCGTGGCCGATGCCGTGAACCTCGACTATCTCGCCAGCGATGAGTTCCTGGAGCGGTCGGCACGCCTACGCGGCAGCATTATGCTCGTAGGCCCGCTGCTCACGCGCTTCGGCCGCTCATTGGTGTCGAAGCCCGGTGGCGACAAGATTGGGCGCCGCCGCGTTGATACACACTTCTTGGGCATGGAGAAACTCGGCGCACGCTTCACCTACGACGCCGACCGCGGCCTCTTCGAGATCACGGCCGACAGGCTGAAGGGAGCGTATATGCTGCTCGACGAGGCTTCCGTGACGGGTACGGCCAATATCATTATGGCTGCCGTGCTGGCCGAGGGCACGACCACCATCTACAATGCAGCCTGCGAACCCTATATTCAACAGCTCTGCAAGATGCTGAACGCCATGGGCGCGCGTATCGAGGGTATCGCCTCGAACCTGCTCACCATCCACGGCGTCGGCACGCTCCACGGCACCAGCCACCGCATCCTGCCCGATATGATTGAGGTGGGCTCGTTCATCGGCATGGCGGCCATGTGCGGCGACGGCATCCGCATCAAGGATGTCAGCTACGACGACCTCGGCATCATCCCCTACACCTTCCGCCGACTGGGCATCAACGTGCAGCGCCAGGGCGACGACATCTACGTGCCCTGCCACGACCACTACGAGATAGAGTCCTTCATCGACGGCTCCTTCATGACCTTCAGTGATGCCCCCTGGCCGGGCCTCACGCCCGACTTGCTGAGCGTGCTGCTCGTTGTGGCCACGCAGGCCAAGGGCTCGGTGCTCATCCACCAGAAGATGTTCGAGAGCCGTCTGTTCTTCGTCGATAAGCTCATCGATATGGGTGCACAGATCATCTTGTGCGACCCGCACCGCGCTGTTGTCGTGGGTCACGACCACCAGCTGCGCCTGCGTGCCTCGCGCATGACATCGCCCGATATTCGTGCCGGCATCGCCCTGCTCATCGCAGCCATGAGCGCCGAAGGCACCAGCACTATCAGCAACATCCAACAGATCGACCGCGGCTATGAGGACATCGAGGCCCGCTTGAATGCCCTCGGCGCAGCCATCAAGAGAATTGAATAACCCCCATGATCTCCGACAATGAGGTTTATAAAATAGGAACACTCACGCGCACGCATGGCGTGCGCGGAGAGGTCGCCTTCCAGTTCACCGACGATGTCTGGGACCGCGTGGAGGCTGACTATCTATTCCTGCGGCTGGACGGCCTGCTCGTGCCTTTCTTCATGGAGGAATGGCGCTTCCGCTCTGACACCACCGCCCTCGTGAAGTTCGAGGACATCGACGATGTCAACGCCGCCACCCGCCTCGTCGGCGCTGAGGTCTTCTTCCCCAAGGCGCTGACGCCCACGGAGCCCGATGACGAGGACCTGACCTGGCAGCACTTTATAGGCTTTGAAGTCATCAGACCCACCCTCAACCCCTCCCGTGATGGAGGGGAGAAGGCTGGCGCGCAGCTTTCAAGTGATAGCGAGGCTCTCCCCCTCACGGGGGAACGGGGAGTGGGTCTCCTCGGCACCGTCACCGCCGTCTATGACCAGACCGCCAACATCCTTCTGGAAGTCACCACGCCCGACGGCCGCAGCATCTTGATTCCCGCCCATGAGGACTTCATCCTGCGCGCCGACCACCGCGAGCGTCGCCTCTATGTCGATGTCCCCGAAGAACTCTTAACTTTGAATAGCTGATCCATATGGAATATACTCAACAGCCCAAGGTATCTACTCCCCTCCCTAACAGGGGAGGGGCAGGGGGAGAGGCTAAACAAATCGCCATCCTCGGTTCCACCGGCAGCATTGGCACACAGGCCCTGCAGGTCATCGCCGAGCACCCCGACCGCTTCGAGGCCCGCGTGCTCACGGCCAACAACCGCTGGGAGCTGCTCGTCGAGCAGGCACGGACCTTCAAGCCCGCCGCCGTGGTGATTGCCAATGACACCTACTACCCCGCCGTGCGCGACGCCCTCGCCGACCTGCCCATCGCCGTCTATGCAGGTGCCGAGGCGCTCTGCCAGGTAGTGGAAGGCGATGAGATAGACATCGTGCTCACGGCAATGGTAGGCTTCGCAGGCCTGCCGCCCACGATTGCGGCCATACGCGCTGGCAAGCCCATCGCCTTGGCCAACAAGGAGACGATGGTCGTGGCCGGTGAGCTCATCAACGGCCTCTGCCGACAGTACCAGGTGCCCATCCTGCCCGTCGATAGCGAGCATAGCGCCATCTTCCAAAGCATTATGGGCGAGGTGTCTCCGATAGAGAAGATCATCCTGACGGCCTCCGGAGGTCCCTTCCGCACGTTCACGCGCGAACAGCTGGAGACCGTTACACCCGCTATGGCGCTGAAGCATCCCAACTGGGACATGGGCGCCAAGATCACCATCGACTCCGCATCCATGATGAATAAAGGCTTCGAGGTCATCGAGGCCAAGTGGCTCTTCGGCGTGGAGCCCGACAGGATCCAAGTCGTCGTGCATCCGCAGAGCGTCGTGCACAGCGCCGTGCAGTTTGCCGACGGTGCCGTGAAGGCGCAGCTCGGCGTGCCCGATATGCGCGTGCCCATTCAGCTGGCCTTCTCGTTCCCCGAACGTCTGCAGAGCACCTTCGACCGTCTGGACTGGTATGCCATGCATGACCTGACCTTCGAGCGTCCCGACACCGACCGCTTCCGCTGCCTCGCGCTCGCCTACGAGAGCCTGCGCCAAGGTGGCAATATGCCGTGTATCGTGAATGCCGCCAACGAGATTGTCAACCGCGCCTTCCTCGACGGCCGCTGCCGCTTCCTGGAAATGCCCGATATCATCGAACAGACCATGCAGCGCACACCTTTCATCAAAACCCCGTCCTACGAGGACTACCTCGCCACCGACGCCGAAGCAAGACGCATTGCGGCCGGACTAATTCTCCCCTCGAAATAACGAAATAACGTTAAACGAATTATATATGAGCATCTTCTGGATTAAAACTTTTCAATTGATTCTCTGTTTTGCCATCCTCATCGTATTGCATGAGGGCGGGCACTTCTTCTTCGCCAAGCTCTTCGGGGTAAAGGTGGAGAAGTTCTATATGTTTTTTGACTGGAAGTTCCATCTCTTTTCTACGAAGGACAAATGGATCACACGCCTCTTCCCCAAACTCAAGGACAACGTAACCGAGTACGGCATCGGCTGGATTCCCCTTGGCGGCTATGTCAAGATTGCAGGTATGGTGGACGAGAGCCTAGACATGGAACAGATGAAGCAGCCCGTGCAACCCGATGAGTTCCGTGCCAAGCCCGTGTGGCAGCGCTTCTTTATCATGGTCGGCGGCGTGCTCGTCAACTTCGTGCTGGCGCTCTTCATCTATGCCATGATCCTGTTTGCCTGGGGCAGCGACACACTGCCCATGCAGCACATCCGCCACGGCTTCGCCTACAACGAGATGGCCCAGGATCTGGGCTTCCGCGACGGTGACATCCCCGTGAAGGTCGATGGCGAGGCCCTCGAAGCCTGGGATGGCAGCGTCTTTCGCGCCATCTCCGAGGCCCAGACGGTCACCGTCCTACGCAACGGCGCTGAGGTGCAGATTGCGATGCCCGCCGAGGGCGTGAACCTGCTGGAGATGATTGAGCAGGATCCGCGCTTCCTCACCATCCGCGTGCCGTCACGTGTAGATAGCGTCATGGCCGACTCGCCCGCCGCGCTGGCTGGCATGAAGCCCGGTGCACGTCTGCTGGCTGTCGATGGCAAGGACATCGAATGGTGGCACGAGTTTGATGCCGTGATGGCCCGCAAGGCCGACGTATTGGCGGCAGGCTGCAGCCACGAGGACAGCGTACGACTGCGCACACTCCCCATCGTCTTCGCCAACGAGAACGCAGCCCCCGACACCGCCGTCATTCAGCTCACCGAGCAGTATATGATGGGTATCGTCAAGTCCTTCTACCCCATCTACTATAAGGATGAGTATGTCCATCGCGACTACGGTTTCTGGGAGAGCATCCCCGCCGGCATCGCCTATGGTTGGGAAACGCTGAAGGGTTACGTGAGTGACCTGAAATACCTCTTCAGCAAGAAGGGCGCGCAGAGTGTAGGCTCCTTCGGCACCATCGGTAACCTCTTCCCAGCAGTTTGGGACTGGCAGTCGTTCTGGAACATCACCGCCTTCATCTCCATCATTCTGGCCGTGATGAACATCCTGCCCATCCCCGGCCTTGATGGTGGCCACATCTTCTTCCTCCTCGTGGAGGCCATCACGCGCCGACCGCCCTCCGACAAATTCATGGAGCGTGCCCAGTACGTTGGCATGGCACTCCTCTTTGCTCTCATGGCCCTGGCGCTCTTCAACGATGCCGTGAAGTTCCTGTTCTGAACATAACGAAAGAAGCGAGCCCCGCGGCCCGCTTCTTTCATTTTTCCTTAGTTCGCTTGCTTGTCGATGTCTATCTTGCGCAGGAAGAATTTCACCTTGGCGCAAAGCTCGTCGTAGCGCTGGTCCATGGCCATGACGAGGCGTTGCTGCTCGTAGTAGGCATCGTTGGTTTTGCCGTTGAGGCGCGGCGGCATCTGATGGAAGGCATCGCGGGCGGCATTCAGCTGCGGCTCGTAGGCCGCCACACTGTCACGGGCTTCCAGAAGCTCCACGCTGTCCAGCGTGAGGATGGCGGCACGGCGCACCTCCAGCGCCTGGGGATAACGCTGGCGCAGGCTCAGGATGGTGTCGCGAGCGGCGCTATAATCTTTCTGTTCTAATAAGGTGCGGGCCTCCGACAGCATGGCAGCTGCAGGGGCATCGGCAGGTTCGTCCTTTGCCGTGCAGGAAAACATTGCCGCCACGGCCAAGAGAAGATATAAACGTGTATTCTTTTTCATAGCAACTGCAAAAGTAAGCCTTTTCTTCAAAAAAACAATCATTCAGACCTGCTGGCTCAACCTTTTTTATTACTTTTGCCGCTGTTTTAACAACCTTCAACTCTAGAAAGGCCTTTTTTAAGCACACATGAGACATCTCGACCGCGAACAACTCGCCACCATACTGGACCGTCCCGTCTTCCACACCATCGGCCAAGTTGCCGATGAAATGGGGGTGGAGTGTTATGTCGTGGGCGGTTATGTGCGCGACCTGTTCCTGGAGCGCCCGTCGAAAGATATCGACGTCGTGTGCGTGGGCAGCGGTATCGAGCTGGCCAAGGCCGTGGCTAAGCGACTGGGCAAGGGTGCTCACGTGAGTGTCTTCAAGAACTTCGGCACGGCGCAGGTGAAGAGCGGGCATCTAGAATTAGAGTTCGTCGGCGCACGCCGCGAGAGCTATAGCCACGATTCGCGTAAGCCTATCGTAGAGGACGGCACGCTGGAGGACGACCAGCAGCGTCGCGATTTCACTATCAACGCGATGGCCATCTGCCTGAACACAGAGCGCTTCGGCGAGCTCGTGGATCCCTTCGACGGCATCTGGGACCTCGAGGACCGCATCATCGCCACACCCCTGGACCCCGACATCACGTTCTCCGACGACCCGCTCAGGATGATGCGTTGCATCCGTTTTGCCACGCAGCTGAACTTCGAGATAGAGCCAGAGACCTTCGAGGCCTTGGAGCGCAACCGCGAGCGCATAAAGATTATCTCCGGCGAGCGTATCATTGAGGAGCTACAGAAAATCATGGCCTCCGACAGCCCTGCCCGCGGCTTCGAGCTGCTCTTCCAGTGCGGCCTGCTGGAACTCATCTTCCCCGAGCTCTATGCTCTCCACGGCGTAGAGACAGTGAATGGCCGTGCCCACAAGGACAACCTATGGCACACGCTGGAGGTGCTGACGAATGTGGTTCGTTCTATTCGCGCTGATAGCGTGGAGAGGACGGACAACGGGCTTTGGCTCCGCTGGGCTGCCCTGCTCCACGATATCGGCAAGCCCAAGTCCAAGCGCTGGGATGCGCAGCTGGGATGGACGTTCCATAACCATAATTATATAGGTGAGAAGATGGTGCCGCAGATCTTCCGCCGCCTGAAGCTGCCGCTGGACGAGCGGATGAAATACGTGCAGAAGCTCGTGTCGTTGCACATGCGCCCCATCGCCATCGCCGACGACGAGGTCACAGACAGCGCCGTGCGCCGTCTGCTCTTCGAGGCGGGCGATGACATCGACGACCTGATGCTGCTGTGCGAGGCCGACATCACCAGCAAGAACGAGCAGCGCAAGCAGCGCTTCCTGGACAACTTCAAGCTCGTGCGTCAAAAGCTCATCGACCTGGAGGAGCGCGACCGCATCCGTAACTTCCAGCCACCCGTCAGCGGCGAGGAAATCATGGAGCGTTTCCATCTGCAGCCCTGCCGCGAAGTCGGCGTGCTGAAGTCTGCCGTGAAGGACGCCATCCTCGACGGCCTCATCCCCAACGACCACGATGCCGCCCTCGCCTTCGTCATCGAGAAGGCGAAGAAGATGGGACTCGCATAGTTCCCCACAATTCCCAGACAGACATTCTTAGAACGGATAGCCGACGGCGATGTGGAAGCCGAGGCTGTCCCAGAAGCGGCGCATATTGTAGTAGCCGCTGCGACCCGTGTCGTAAGGCGCATGGATGCCGACACCGATATCGAAGCGCAGGACGAGGAAGTCCAGGTCATAGCGCAAACCGACACCCGTGCCTAAGGCAACCTCCTTGAAGAAACGCTTGGCATCGATATCGCCGCCGGGACGTGCCGGGTCGGCTTTCATCAGCCATACATTGCCGGCATCCACGAACAAAGCACCACCCAAGCCTCCGAAGATGGGAAAGCGGTACTCCACGTTGGCCTCGAACTTCAAATTTCCAACCTGGTCCACATAGCTCCACTTGCCATTGGAGGGGTGGTAGCTACCGGGACCTATGCTGCGAATGGCGAAGGCTCGGATGCTGTTGGCACCGCCGACGCTGAAGAGGTCGGCATAGGGGGCCATCGTGCTGTTATGATAGCTCCACACGGCTCCCGCGAATGCGCGCACGGCGATGCAGCTTCTGGGCGTGAGTGGGAAGGTCTCGCGCCACTCGCCCGTGAGCTTGAGGAACTGTGCGAATGGCACGCCCAGCAGGTGTTTGTCGCGTTCCTTGATGGCACGGCCGGCCAGCGCATAGATACCATTGATGATATGGCCGGCCTCCTTGGCTCCCAGGAAGATGGTGCGTTGGTGGCCGCCGCGCCAACGGCGCGTGTAGGAGACGTTGTACCCGATGGACGGCACCAGTTGGTCACGCATGGATACATAGATGGCCTGGTTGGCGTCCATGATGGAGTCGAAACGGGCCGACGTGTGGGAGAGCATCGTGTAATCCACACGCAAGGGTGTCAGCTCGTGCTTCCAACGGCGCACACGCTGGTAGGTGTAGGTCATTCGCACGCCGAAGTTAATCATCCTGAAGTAGCCGGCACGGTTCATCCACGTGACATCTACCTTGTAGTTCGTGGAAGCCTCAGCGCGGCGGTTGAGCTTGCGGGTAAGGCCGAAGAACTGCAGACGCGGATAGGTCAGCGTCAGCGAGCTTCCCAACTCGAAGGAGTTCAGGAAGCCGCGGCCCTCATCGGATTCCACGACGGTGGCACCCGTCTGCCACTCATAGCTGCCATAGACCTTGAAATGGACGCTCTCGGCCCCGCGGAAGGCGTTGCGCTTGGTCATGCCCCAGGCCACACCCGGACCGAGCAGGCCGTTGCTCTTGTTCGTCACCTTGGCCTCGAACTCGCTGTCCCATGGTTTGTCGAGGATGGCGAAGATGTTCACGTCGAGCGTGTCGCAGGTGGCACTGGTATCACGGGCCGCGTAGTTCATCTGGACATTGGAGAACACGCCCATACCCGAGATCTTGTTCTGGATGAGCTCGTGCAGGCGCTGGCGATAGATGGAGCCGCGCTCATAATAGAGGTTATGAATGATGGCCCCGAGGCGGATGGGCGGTTTCTTCGAACCCTCCTCGCTTGCCCAGCGGTAGGTGAAATTGCGGCCACGGATGCTGTCCGTAATCTGGCGTGTGCCATAGGGCAGCACGGTGACCGTCGTGCGGCCCATATAGAAGCAGTTCTTGGCTTGCTCCGGCATATCGGGCTTCGGACGGACCTGCAGGTGTACGGTGTAAGGTGTCTGCAGCGTGTCGGCACGGAAGGTGATGTATTCGGGGCGATAGTAATAGAAACCGTTGTTGCGGAAGAGGTCACTGAGGCGCTTGCGCTCGGCATCCAGGTTGACCACGCTGAAGGCATCGCCCGTGTGTAGGTTGGAGCTCCGCATCGTTCGCCGCACGATGCTGTCGGTGAGGCCTGTGAAGCGCTGGTATTCTATCGTCCCCAACGTGAACAGCGGGCCGGGATAGACGGAATAGGCGACCTTTGCCTTCAGCGAGTCGCGCGGATTGGTTTGCACCTCGTAGCCGGCCGAGCCGTGGAAGAAACCGTAGTTGCGCAGTGTCTGTCGCGCCACCTGCACGCGCAGCTGCGGATTCGCCATGCTGATGGTTCGCGGCTGGGAGCCGATGGTGTTGAGCATCCAGCGGCCGAAGCGGCTCTCGGACTCGGCATAGGCGTTAAAGACCCACAAGCCGATGGGCAGCGGCCAGCGCCGCTTGGAGCTGCCGAAGATAGCGTTGTTGGGCGCATAGGCCAAGGCTGCATTCACTTCCGTCTTGGCCGTGGCGGTGGCCTCCGTGAGCACCTTTGAGGCCTGCTGCAGGGAGTCGCGCTGCTCGGGGCTCAGGTCCTTGTTCTGCTTGAGCATCGCCTGCAGGTCCTGAGGCTGGGCATTGCCGCGTAACAGATCCGACACCGTGTTGTATGCCTTGCCCACGGCGGTGATGACGCCCGTGCTGTCTGCCTTTGCCGCCTTCTTGCCACCCGCCTTATGTCCGTATGCAATCTCCGAGATACCCGTGTAAAGCTGCTCGCCCTCCGGCAGATGCTCGGTGGTGGAACAAGAAAGAATGAGAAATGATAGAGTGAAAAGTGAAAAATACAAAGCACAGCTCCTCACGCCCCCTTGGAAGGGGATACTGCTCACCTTCGCCATGAGCGATAAGATATGAAGGTAACTCTTATTTTTCATTTTTCAATCTTTCATTTTTCACTTCCTTCACTTCTTCACTCTTTCTCTTGAACAGGAACAGCTCGCCCAGGCGCTGGGTCTTGCGGCGCAGGACGAGACCGGCACCCATCTCCGTGACCTCACCGTCGAGGATCGATTCATAGTTCTTATTGTAGAACAAATTGACATAGCGCGTAGCCCCTGCATCCAAGCGGTATTCGACACTGACATTGTCAATGATGCTCTCGCCCGTATTCACGGCATTCTCACCCGTGCTGACCTTACCACCCACGATAACGCTGATGCGGTTGCCCCAGAAGCGCTTGGCGAAGCGGAAGCTGTAGTCGGTCGTCGTGCCGCCCGTGGAACTCGTACCCTGCTCAACACCCATGCTCAGGTCGATGCTCTTCAGGGCCTTGCCCGTGATGTTGGAAATCTGGCTTTGCAGGAAGGCATTCAGCGCGTTCTGCCCCGTCACACCGCCACTGGTGGCGGCGCCGGCATCGTTGACATACATGCCCGTGGCCAGCATCGTCACAGCCAGACGGCCGCGCTGCTCGGTGCTCATGGTGCTCAGGTCGTGCTGTATCGTCATATCTTCGGGAGCCTCCAGCGTGAACTCCAAGCCCATATTCTGCAGTGTCTGTGTGACGTTCAGACCTACCTCGAAGTTCACGCTGCGCGGCTGGTTGTTCTCGGTCACCGTCGTACGCATGCGCTCCGTGGCGGCGAGGTTCAGCGTGGGATTCGTCAGCGGCCCGTGGAATTCGGCATAGCTGCCGCTCTTGATGGTGAACTCCTTCAGCGGGATAACCATCATCGTGTACTTCAGCGTACCGCTGTTGATGGTATAGCGGCCGTTCATCTGCAATTCCTTCTCGGGCGAATAGGTCATCATGAGCGTGCCGCCACCCTCCAGATCGACATAGCTGGAGCCGTCGTTACTCAGCAGGCAATGCACCTGCGTGATGTCCTCAATCTCGATGCTCATGGTGACATTCATGTGCTTGGGCTTGCGCGCCTCCACCTGTTCCACCCTCAGCGTGTCCGTGAAATCCACGAACTCCACCAGCTCCGCCAACTGGTCGTCAGCCGTGAGCGGCGAGTCGGTGAGCAGGTAGGTCACATCTGTCTTGCCCAGCACCTTCAGCTGTCCGAAGATGCGCAGGTTGTCCAGCGTGCCTTTCACGAAGGAGTTGAAATCGACATACACCTTGCCATAGGCTTTGGACAGTGGCGTCTTCTTGGCGTTGATAAGCTCAAAGTCGGTGGCCTTCATGGTGGCATCCAGCGCAATCTTGTCGAGGTCGGCGAAGTTGATGGTGCCGTCCATCGTGAACGGGTTCTTACCCGTGGAGTAGATGGTAATGCGGTCCAGATTGAGCTGGCTGTTGTGCACGACCAACGTGTCGTCAGCCACGCGCAGTCGCAGGTTATAGGGGGCTGACACGATCTTAAGCCCCGACGTCATCAGGCTGCCATCGACCTGGGGCTTCGAACTGCTGCCTCCCACATGGATATCGCCCAGCGCCACGCCCTCCAGGCGTGCCACCTCGTCGGGCAGGAAACCATTGGCCAACGAGAACGGCAAGCGATCCAGTTGCACATCAATATCTAAGTGATCCTCCGCGCCCTTGGCTGCCTCTCCTTCCGCCGTGCCCTCTGCAGCAGCCGAGGGTTTATACGTCCCCGTGAACGCCGCCACCGGCATCCCCATGTGCAGCAAGCTGCCATCTACGAAGTGGCTGCCGTCACTATTGGGTAGATATACCGCCTGCAGGCCGATAGCCCCCAGCGACACACCCTCGTAGTGCAGGTCATCGACCTCCATATCTGTAGAGACATTCAGGTGTTCATCCAGTATCAGATGGGCATCGCCGTGCAGGTAACCGCCCAGCTTCGGCAGATAAGGCACCACACTCGACAACTCGCCGAGGTTCAGTTGGTTGATGCTCACAGACAGGTCCTGCAGCACCTCGGCATTGGGCGTGGAATAGATCTTTAGGCCCGTGCCGTCGTCGGCGATGAGATCCACATTGGCATCGACATGGTTTTTCTTGGTGAGCTGAATATAGTTGTCGGCGTTGATGTGGAAGGTGCGATAGGCGATGACGGGGTTCAGCGGGTCGAGATGCACCTGCAATGTGTCGGCCGTGATCTTCGCCTGCAAGCCCAGATCCACACCCTTTTGCCCGCGGTCGTCGAAGTACTGAAGCTGTGCGCCTGCCGTGCCGTCGCGCATGAGCTGGGTATTCAGGCGGGCATCGAAGGTCACCTGCGGGTTCTGGCGGTTGTTGCGGACGTGGGCATCCATGCGCACGCTGGTGCTGTCCTGATAAATATGTGCCCGGATGGTGTCCAGCACCACGGCACCCGTGTTGAGGCTATAGATATGTCCGCCGCCGTTGATGCCGATGAGCGGGTCCAGGTTGATGCCGAAACGCAGGTCTGAGAAATCGTAGCCCATCGCCGCCATGATATCGTGTAGCGGGTTGTGCTGCCCCGACGAGAGCCGAAAATCCACCTGTGGCAGGCGACGCGACAACGCATCCTCATCAATCTGGTGTTCCGCCAGCTGACGGTTCAGCTCATCGGTGAAATGGCCCAATTGCCCCAGCAGACGGTCGTAGCCAGTATGCCCTCGCATGCGCAGGCTCAGGTCGCCGCTGCTTACGAAGGCGTAGGTGGTGTCGGGTTCCAGCAGCGCCTCCAGCGTCACGTCTTCAGGACGGAAGATCGAGTCCAGCGGCATGAGAATGATATCGTTGATATTGCCGCTCAGGCGGTGGTGGCGCTGCAGGTCCGTCGTGCCGTCGATATGCGCGCACATCGACATCTTGAACGGGTGATCCACAAGGCCCAACGCCTGCAGGTCCGCACGGCTCAGGTCCAGGGCGAAGGTGAGGTCTGTATTTTTCGCCAGCAGTGCATCCACATCGGCCTGTAGCGCCAGGTTCGCGTTGTCCATGGCAAGACGTGCATGGCCACGCCCACGGGCCAACTGCACCTGCAGCGTACTGCCGCTGAGGTCATAGCGGTCGTAGGTCAGCTGTGTGCAGCGCACATCGGCATCCAGTCGCGCCGACGGGCGCAGGAAGTCGGTTCCGGTGCCGCGCACGGTGGCGGTCGCCGTCAGCGGTCCCAAGGGCAGCCACGGCAGGAAATGACGCAGCTGCAGGCGCGTGGTCTTCACGTCGGCCGCATAGCGCAGGGGCTCGCTCACATCGATGTCGCCCTTGAGGGCCACGAGGCCGTGCCCCTCGCTGAGCAGCGCATTCGCGGAGTAGCGTGTGCCGGCCGCCCGGGCCGTACCGTTGAGTTGCATGGGCGGCAGCTGAATGCCGTCCAGTGCGCCGCCAGCAAGACCGCGCACCCAATTGATATTCTTAGTTTGTACGTTGAAATCCACCGCTCCAGCCATCGCCGTCGAGTCCAGCAGATGGCCTACATCGCCACGCGCTTCCACTGAGAAGCTGCCCGGCAGCGTGGCCTCCACACGTGTGAGTGACAGGCTGTCGATATTGCCCGCTGCCGCGAGGTTCACGCGCAACGGCACATCGGGGTAGGCCTTCGCAAAGTTCTTCGGCAGCATCTCGCCGCCCAGTTCCAGCAGGTCGCTCTTCGTGAAACTCAGCCCCACACCGCCCTCGAAATGTCCGCCGGCACCGGGCGTGAAGGCGTTGAAGTCCATGTCCGTCCAGGCATCGATGCGCGACTGCGGCGTCAGCAGCTGCGCCTGCGGCACGCTGAGATGCTCGCGTTCCAAATCCACAATGATGCTGTCGGCCTGCAAGCCCAGCGAGTCCATGTCCAGCAGCACCGCCATCGATGCCACGGAGTCGCGATGCTCCTGCAGCAAGCGCACATGCACGTCGCTCAGCGTGGCCTGCCCGACGGCAAACACCCAGCCCAGCGGCTCGCTCTTCGTGGTATCTACCACGGTAGTGTCCAGTAGCGCCACCTCCACGTCAGCCCCTTGGGCCGCCAGGTCAGAGACCGCCACGCGCTTCGCCGCCAAGTCGATGTCATCGTTGAGGCGCAGCTGGCGCAGACGGCCACGCACGATCGTCGTCGTCACCAGATCCTTCGTGTCCAGCTGTACATCGTCCAACTGCAAGGCCTCCACCCGCACCCGCTTGTGCCAGACCTCGCACATATCGAGGTCCACCACCACACGTCGGGCTGCCACCAGCGTATCTCCCACGCTATCCGCCACACTCACGCCACGCACATCCAAGTCCAGCAGCCATGTCAGCCGCAGGCGCTCCACAGAAATCCGCATCCCCGTCTGCTCGGACGCGTACGTCGCCACCTTCCGCACAGCATAGTCCTGCACAGGCGGAAGATACACGAGCACAACCAGCAGCGCCACCACCACAAACGGCAGTGCCACCGCCACGCCCAGCCACTTGAAGAATCGCTTCATTCTATGAGCTTATACGTTAACGGATGAAGTTGGTGGAAACGCGGCGCTCCTGCTCGGGGCGGCCCTTCAACTGCTTGATCATCCACGACATATTGCGGGCAAGGGTGCGCATGGTCTGCATACCCTCTTCATCCTGTGCCACCTGTCCGGGTGTCTGGCCATAAGCCATATTCCAATACTGGGAGCTGACGACGGGCATGTTCAGGATGGTGAAGTACTTGTTCAGGCGGTCGAAGGCGGCCGAGGCTCCACCGCGACGGCATACGACAACGCTGGCGCCGGGCTTGTACTGGAGGTCGGGGCCCAACGAGTAGAAGACGCGGTCGAGCAGGGCACAGAGCGAGCCGTTGGGGCCGCCATAATAGACGGGCGACCCGATGACGAGGCCGTCGATGCCGTCCTTCACACTACGCATCACCTGATAGTAGAGGTCGTCGTGGTACGTGCACCGTCCCGTGCGACCGCACCACCCGCAGGCGATGCAGCCCTGCACGGCTTTCTTGCCGAGATGGATGATTTCGGTGTCGATGCCTTCGGCGTTCAAAGTCTTGGCCACCTCGCTGAGGGCAGTGAATGTATTCCCGTTCTCGCGGGGACTTCCATTGATGAGTAAAACTTTCATTATCGTACTGATAAATAAGGTACATACGCGACTACGGGGACAAAGGTAGCACATTTTTCAGTAAATCTTTAAGTTTTTTAGCATTTTGTTTGGTTCGTAAACAAGTTTTCACTATCTTTGTGCCGAATTTTAACAAAGATAAAGATTCATGAAGCGTCATTTCCCTCTTTTCATCCTGTTGATACTCCTCTGCGCCATCGGCGTGTGGAGTTGGACAGCACAGCCTTGGAAAGACTGGAAAAAGGGGGGACCGGACGAGAACGCGGTGGTGCTGGACCGCTACGACCGCGTGCTTGATGAATACGTCTCATTGGGCAGCTACACGGCGCTACACCGCATGAACACGCAGTACCCCATGCAGACAAAGCTGCTAATCGAGGATGTCCTGAAGCTGGGTGTCGTGAACGAGCCCGACGTGGAGCTGCGTCTGCGCCATTATTACCTCGACTCCACCGTTCAGGTGCTGCTCGACGAGGTACACCGCCAGTACAGCGACATGAGCGATATCGAGGCCGACCTCAACAGCGCCTTTGAGGAACTGAAGAAGCAAGACCCCAACTTCAAGATGCCTCACATCTACACGCAGGTGTCCTGCCTCAACCAGAGCATTGTCGTGAGCGATACGCTCATCGGCATCAGCCTCGACAAATACCTCGGCGAGGACTTCCCGCTGTACGCTGAATACTACACCGCCGAACAACGGGCCCAAATGACGCGCGATGCCATCGTCCGCGATGCCATCAATGCCTATCAGCAATATTCCCGATGACCCCCTCCCTCTTTCTCATCCCCGTGGAGTTGGGTGACACACCACAAGAGCGTGTGTTGCCTGCCTATAACCGTGAGGTGATACTCAAAATCCGCCATTTCATCGTGGAAGAGGTGCGTTCTGCACGCCGCTTCCTCAAGCGTGTGGATCGCGACATCAACATCGACGAGCTCACGTTCTATCCCATGGGCAAGCACGCCGATGCAGCACTGTTTGCCAAATACCTGAAGCCGCTGGAGGCAGGTGAGAGCGTGGGCGTCATCTCCGAAGCCGGCTGCCCTGCCGTGGCCGACCCTGGGGCCGACGTGGTGGCCATCGCCCAGCGCAAAGGCTTTAAGGTTGTCCCGCTCGTAGGCCCCTCATCCATGATTCTGGCGGTGATGGCCTCGGGGCTCAACGGTCAGAGCTTCGCCTTCCACGGCTACCTGCCCATCGACCCTGCCGACCGCATGAAACGCCTCAAGCAACTGGAGGAGCGCGCCGTGCGCGAACACCAGACACAGCTCTTCATAGAGACGCCCTACCGCAACGCGAAGCTCTTCGCCACGCTCTGCCAGACGCTCCGCCCGCAGACGCGCCTCTGCATCGCCGCCGGCATCACCACCGACAGCGAGTGGATTCACACGCATACCATTGCCGACTGGCGCCGCACCACCCTCCCCGACCTCTCCAAGACGCCCGCCATCTTCCTCTTTGGAGGAAATTGAAAGATTGAAAGATTGAAAAATTGAGAGATTGAAAATTACCCTCAACCATAAACCCTCAACCCTATCACCACAATTACCTCCCTCCATCACCCCGGCGTGGCAGTCTTCGCCTCGCTCACTGAGGCCCAGTTGCGCAATCGGCTGGAGCCCGAAAAGGGCGTATTCATCGTGGAAAGTCCTAAGGTGATTCGCGTGGCATTGGACGCGGGCTACGAGCCGTTGTCACTCCTCTGCGAGCAACGCCATATCGAGGGAGATGCCAAGGACATCGTCGCGCGTGTGGGCGACATCCCTATTTATACCGGAGCGCGTGAGCTGCTGGCTGAGCTGACGGGATATACGCTCACACGCGGTGTACTCTGCGCCATGCGACGTCCTCAGCCGCGTCCCCTGGAAGATATCTGCCGCGGTGCCCGCCGCATCGTGGTCATCGACGGCGTGGTAGATACCACCAACATCGGTGCCATCTTCCGCTCGGCGGCGGCTCTGGGCATCGATGCGGTGCTGCTGACGACCAATTCGTGCGACCCGCTGAACCGTCGCGCCGTGAGGGTGTCGATGGGGAGCGTATTCCTGGTGCCCTGGGGATGGATAGAGGCGAACGACGCCGTGGGCACTGCAACCCTCCAAGAGCAGCTGCATGCCTTGGGCTTCAAGACGGCCGCCATGGCGTTGACGGATGACTCCGTGAGCCTCGACGACCCGCGGCTGGCGGCCGAGGAACGCCTTGCGCTGATCATGGGCACCGAGGGCGACGGCCTCCCCCACGCCACGATCACGGCCGCCGACTATGTCGTCCGCATCCCCATGGCTCACGGCGTGGACAGCCTCAACGTGGCTGCCGCCTCCGCCGTCGCTTTCTGGGAGCTGCGCGTGCGATGATAGCGGCCGCGAAATAATTTTTTCCGCGAAAAAGAGCTGCATTTCATTTCTTTTTCGTACCTTTGTCAGCAAATAATCAATTTCGCCATGGAAATAATCATTGGAATTGCCATTGGCGCCGTCGTGGGCGCCCTCGTCGCGTGGTATCTCATGCGCAACCGTCTGCAGATGGCTGAGGCGATGTCCCAGCTCCGAGAAGAGGCCGTGCGCCAGCAGCTGGCCGAAGCCGAGAAGCACCACCAGGAGACGCAGGCAGCACAAGAACAGCGCCACGCAGAAGCCCTCAACGCACAGCAGGTCCGCTTCGACGAGACCATCGCCAAGGTGACCGCACAGCTGCGCGATGCCACGAATGTCATGCTGCGTGAGCGCCAGAAGGAGTTTCAGGAGGCATCGGCAGGCAGCATCGGCCAGATTGTCACGCCCCTGCGCGAGACCATCGACAAGATGCAGAAGGCCATGTCCGAGACCCAGGTCAAGCAGAGCGCCGACAGCGGAGCCCTGAAGACCATCATCGAACAGATGATGCAACAGAGCGAAGCCACCCGCAAAAGCACCGACGAGCTGACGCGCGTCTTCCGCCACAGCAACACCGTGCAGGGCAACTGGGGCGAGGCCGTCCTCGACGAGCTGCTCGAAGCACAAGGCCTGACACGCGGCGTGCACTACGACACACAAGCCACTATCCGCGATGCCTCCGGCACAGCCGTCGTGAGCGACGACGGTGCGCGCCTGCGCCCCGATGTCATCCTGCATCTCGACCAGCGCCGCGAGGTCATCATCGACGCCAAGGTGTCGCTGGCGGCCTACATGGACTATGTCAACGCCGACACAGAAACCGACCGCCAGCGCTATCTCGCAGCCCACGTGGCCAGCCTCAAGGAACAGGTAAACCGCCTGGCGCACAAGGACTACAGCGCCTACATACAGCCGCCGAAGGTGAAGATGGACTATGTCATCATGTTCGTGCCCAACACCGGCGCCCTATGGACAGCCCTCAACGCCCAGCCCGACCTGTGGCGCCGCTCCATGGAACGCGGCGTATATATCGCCGACGAGCAGACGCTCTTCGCCGCCCTCCGCATCATCAGCCTCACCTGGACACAGATCGCGCAGGCACAGAACCACGAGAAAGTCTATGCCCTCGCCAGCGAGATGATGGACCGCGTGGGGCAGTTCATGAAGAAATACCAGGCCATCGGCGCCTCCCTGCAGAAAGCCCAGCAAGCCTACGAGGATGGCGAGCGCAAGCTCCAGCCCACCGGCCAGAGCATCCTTCAGACCTGCGGCAAGCTCCAGAAACTCGGCGCCAAGCAGAGCGACAAGAACCCGCTTCCCCAACTCACCGACCTCGACGACATCCCCGCCCTCGAAGACACCCCATAAGACGCGTCGTGTAAAAAAGGGTCTAAGCGTGCTTTTTTGTGCCTCATCTCGAAAAAAGCTGATAATTTTGCAGCGGATTCAAAACTATTCGCTACTTTTGCAAGCAAAAGGGCCACGAAGAAGGCTTTTCGAAGCCGATTCAACCTCAGCGGAGGCGGCCTGATTAAGATATGTTGAACCCTTAACAACTCACTATGACATAGACAACATCATAAGGACATAAGACTGAACGTCCACTTTTGATTCTTGTTTCCGAAAGATTGGGGAATTTGAAGGAAATCATCAAGAACTGAAGTAGATCGTTCACGCCGCTCGGCGTGGACATTTACTCGTTTAAGATGATTAGGTAGCCCCAACACCTCGGAAACGTAGACGATGTAAATTGTCCACGTTTTTGTTGTCTTATGCTCAAACGATAATAAAAACCTAAACAATAACGACTATGAAACAACTTATTACCTTTTTGATTGCTTTCTTACTACCATTATTCTCTTATGCCGATGACAGCGGCACATGTGGAGAGAATCTGACCTACACTTATAAAGAGAGCACGCAGACGCTAACGATTACAGGGCATGGTAAGATGTCAGATTATGCTGACATGTATAGAATTAGCAGGGAGCCAGCTCCATGGCATCAATATAGGACAAGTATTAAGAAAATATTAGTTGCAGGAGGCATAACCTCCATCGGGGATTATGCTTTCTATGGTTGCAGCGTGCTTTCATCAATAGTGATTCCTAATTCTGTAACTTGTATCGGGGAATATTCTTTCCTTAAATAAACAAACTAAAAAACTGAAATGCTTATGAAAACAAAAGTACTTTCTATCTCGTCCTGTTGCTTATGACAGAGGTGTATGCCTACATGTAACCACTGACGATATCCATGTAAGTCGTTCTTATGGTTCATATGCTTGCAGTAACTTTGCACGCGTTATACAAAAAACACATGAAATAATAAACTTTTTTAAAATAAAAAACAAGTATAACATCATAAAAACAAGAGACTATGAGAAAGAAATTCTTTTCAATGCTCGTGCTGCTCGCAGCAGTAGCTACGGGCGCGTGGGCGCAGACCGAAACGCTGCTGACCACAATTACAGCAACAGCCAAAGAGCAAGCCAGCTACAGTACGGCGAATGTGGCAACCGTTTCATTCAGTTATACTGCATATGGATCCTCAGCATACAGTGATAACTGGGGCTGGTGGGGATACGGTTGGTCGGCAACCGTCACCGCTGCCGAAGGATATACCATCACCAAATGTATATTCTATGACGACGCCAATCGTACAGCAACAGACAGCGAAGCTCCATTTGTAGTAGAAACCACAGAAGAGGATAAGACACCGAGAATAAATGGCACACCCATTGATGGTGGCAATAATCAAAGTAAGGGTTTAAAAAAGATTGAAGTCTATGGCTACGCCACGCCTGTCTCTGGCGTAACCCTTTCACAGGACGATGCTGTGCTGACCGTTGGCGGCGAGACGCTGACGCTGACTGCGACCGTTGCACCCGCCAATGCCAAAGACAAGACTGTGTCATGGACGACGAGTAATGATGCCGTGGCTACTGTCGATGCTAATGGTGTAGTGACCGCCGTGAGCGCAGGTACAGCCACCATTACTGCTACCGCAACCAACGGCACCGATGACACCAGCGACGACAAGACCGCCACATGCACCGTGACCGTGACACAGAACTATAAAGTCACCCTGGCCGACGGCACAGAGGATTCCGGCAACTGGACTATCAGTCCCGCCAATCCGCAACCTGGAGATGTGGTAACCATCACCTATGGGGGCACGAAGAAGGTGAAGAGCGTCAAAGCCGTAAAGAAGGCGGCAGTCATTAAAGTCACCATCATCACACTGAACAAGACCGAGACCACCATTAACGTTGGTTCAACCGAGACACTCAGTGTGACTGCCATCGACCCCTCCAACGCTACAGACAAGACCTATACCTGGAACAGTGACAACACCGCAGTTGCCACCGTAGATGCTGACGGCGTAGTAACTGCCAAAGCCGCAGGCACCGCCAACATCACCGCCACCGCCAATGACGGCAGCGGCGTGACAGCCACATGTGCCGTCACTGTCATTGTCCCCGTATCCAGCATAACAATCAACAACGCTCCTACAGAAGCCCTTTTCGTCAATTCCAAGGGGACACTTACGGCAACTGTTTTGCCCGACAACGCAACGGAAAAGACCGTCACTTGGTCGAGCAGCGACCCTGACTATGTAAGCATCAACGCAACGACGGGAGAATATGAAGTGAAGGGCACAAAGGGTTACGGCTCGGCAACCATCACCGCATCGGCAGGCGGCAAGACTGCTACTTGCACCATCACAGGAAAGGTCATCTATACTTCGTTGAGTGTCGGCACCGTGCTTCATACCGGAGACACATTCTATACAGGTAGTACAGTGCAATTTAAAGTTGGTAATTCTAATGCATCTTTCACTACTACAAACGGAGTTATCACGGTGGTTGAGGATAATGGCTACTACAAGTTTAAACGCGGCAGTAATGGTACCATGCCGAACTGGACAGCTTTTAGAGTACAGAACAATACTGATGGTATCTATATCACAGGCGGTTCAGGTACAAGCAGCGACAGATTTACTCTTGCAGTCCATACGAAATGATTGTACTTATACTGTATTAACTATAATCAAAAAACAATATGAAAACAACAAAAAGATTTATATTGACGCTCGCTGCCATCCTTGGCATGACGGGCGCATGGGCACAGGACGCGGAGGAAGTAACTGTGACCAAGACTGCCAACAATAATGAGTGGACGCTGACGATGCCCACCAGCGACGTGGAACTGCAGGTGGAGTACAAGGCTGACCTGACACTCACCGTCAATATCGAGGGATGGACATTCGGCGCAACCGCAAACACACCTACTGTCAGCGGCAACGAAGGCAGCGGTGCAGTGACCTTCGAATACAAGAAGAAGGGTGCTGCAGACGACAGCTACAGCACCGACGTTCCGACAGATGCCGGCGAATACACCGTCCGCGTCACCGTGGCCGAGACCGACGACTATCTTGACGGCACGGCAACGGCTGACTTCACCATCGCGAAGGCTGCCGCCACCATCAGTTACGAGACTGCCAGCGTGAGCAAAACATACGGTGACGCAGATTTCACCAACGACCTGACGAACACTGGCAATGGCACTGTGACCTACACATCGAACAACGAGAGCGTAGCCACCGTGAACAGCGAGACAGGCCTGATACACATCGTCGGCTCTGGCGAGGCCACCATCACCGCCACAGTCGCTGACGGCACCAACTACACCTACGCCACAAAGACGGCACAGTACACACTGACAGTTGAAGCCGCTACAGGCATCAGCAACGCGAAGGCAGACTTCGCAAAGAATGCCAACTGGTACGACCTGAGCGGTCGCCCATTGAATGGCAAGCCAACCAAGGCAGGTGTCTATGTAAAGAACGGCAAAAAGGTCGTGATTAAGTAAACATTCTTATACCCAATATCATTCGGGGACGGAGCACTCTCGTATGCTTCGTCCCCGAATTTTTTACATCAAATCCAGTATATCCCTAAAGAAAACCGCAACAGTCCGTCCCATTTATGGCTCGATTTATGGCTCGTCATCTAAAAACTATCCGCATAAGCGATAATAACGCCCCCCAAATCTGCACTTTCTCATCCATTTTGTGCTTTCATAAAGTTAAAAGTGTTAAATCTTTAACTTTTTTTGTTGTTCATAGAATCTATGGTTTCACTTTTCTATCGTTTAACACATAATTTATTGATATAAAATGAAATACAAATACCAGGATTGCAGCAACTTGACCTCAATTACCATCCCCGAGAGTGTTACGAGCATTGGAAACGATGCTTTCTCGGGCTGTAGTAATATGGAAACAATCATCTACTTGTCTTCGTCTCCTTTTTTCTTAGACACAGCTTTTTCCCAACTCAGTTTATGACCGGTGGTACATTATACGTACCTGCGGGTGCTCGACAGAAGTATGTCGAAAGAGGATGGAGCATGTATTTCCTCAACATTGAGGAGTTGGGAGATGACCCCACTCGTGTGAATAGTGTCGAAGCCGAATCTGGCACCCAGGTTCTGTTCAACAATCATTCTATCTCGGTACAAGGCGCTAATGATGGTACACTCATTCAGGTCTATGACCTCAACGGCCGTCTCATCGGCCAGACGAAGACTGCGGCAGCAGGCATAACAAAGCTCGCCGTTCCATCTGGCGAAAAAATGCTGATTGTGAAGGTCGGAGAGAAGATTGTAAAGGTAGTGAATAAATAGTTCTATAACTTAAAGAAGTTTTAACTCCCCCATTATAAGGAATCGAAATACTCATAACATGAATGACAAACGTATAAAATTGAGATGCCCAATGTGTGGCAATGAGCGTCTAGAAAGATTTATCTATCATGATGACATTTATCATATCCCCTCATTGACGGAGAAAGAGGTGACTATGATAGACGCTCATAGTGGGTCTGTGCAATTAAACGGGCCTTTAAAAGTAATTCGATCTAAAGTCGTAACTTG
Source organism: uncultured Prevotellaceae bacterium (assembly GCA_947170495.1). Lineage (GTDB taxonomy): Bacteria > Bacteroidota > Bacteroidia > Bacteroidales > Bacteroidaceae > Physcousia. The sequence goes on along the minus strand of CAMVUB010000016.1, from coordinate 14,235 downwards.
CGTAGATTGCGGTTATATATTGTTTTTTGATACTGGTGTTAAAAAAGGCTAGACTCGAGAAAAATAGGAACTTAATCATATGTAGAACCAGCATGTGGGAAGATTTACAAATCGTCCCTAGTGCATTCCAGCCTTTACAGGAGAGTAAAAGCATTCGCTTTTTTGATTTGGAAGAACTGACAACAAATGTTTCGTGAAGAACGGGAAACCATTTTTTAGCAAAACGTAAAAGAATTCTATCTTATGCAAGTGATATAATCCAAAAATTCTTTGCGAAATAAACGCGACTTTTTTCTTCCATTGATAACCGCTGATAATCAGCAAAAAAACGCAAATCATGCGACCTTCGGAACTATACGAAGGTCGCATTTTTTCATTTTTTCTATTGCCGTTTCGCAGAAGTTCATTAGATTTGTGCTCGCATTTAGACCTGCCTGAATGCAAGCTAATCATTTTTATCTAACCGCGAAGCACGCTTGAGCCTGCACCGGTGCATTTGGATGCGCATCCACTCCGCGAGCCGAGCATAACACTTCGAGGTTATGTCAGATCATTTCAGAGAAGTCCGCCCTGAGGACTTTGACGTGGAGGCGCTGTACGCGGCTTCGCGAGAAGGGAGACTATTTCTCTTTGAGAAGAACGACTCTGTAGATAAGGATGGAGTCAGAGGTGAGGTTCGGGTATATATCGAACGTATTAGGGTTTATGTGACCAAAGAGTACCAAGCGACGATTGATGCTCTATGGAAGGCTATTTTGGACAGCGATGATTTCATTTCTATACTGCTGCCAAACAGCAGGGCGAGAATCTGTAAGACTTTCAACAAATATAGCGTCATGCGTATTATTGGCGTGCTACGAGAACTGGGCGTGTATAAAGAGTATAGCGACCGGAAGTTTGACGCTTTGTTGGAGCCGCAGGTGCAAGACAGTCCCTATAGACGGTATTTGAGTGTGGGGCTGGAGGAAGTCGCGTTGCTGAAAAAAGCGCGGGAACTCGTGGCGAAATACAAACTTTAACAAATGGGTAAATACATTCTTTTTACCCATTCTATATTCAACCTACCTTTGCGGCGATAAACGATAATGTTTACGACAAGTTAAACTATTAAACCCTTAAACTTTTTAAACTATGAGTGACGAAATTTTTGACGAAGTCCAACGGAGGATGCTGAAACTGGAGGGCCTGACCGCCGACCTGAACAACGTGCATAATGCCATCTGCGACCTGCGGGACGCGGACGAGGACGCGCCATGGGTGATGCGCTACCTGCTCACGGAGACCACGTGCATGCAGATGCTACACACCAAGGCCAACGGCATCTTACAGTTCATGCGAGATGAGGCCAACGAGCTCCTTGAACTTTTGGAGCAGTGAATGCCATAAGAGCTTGCTATTAAATGGCTGAGTCGCGACAAAAGTCAGCGAAGCTAACTCTTGAACCCTTGAACTTTTAAACTCTTTTTGAACTATGAAAAAAGAAGACAAACAAGACACCCGCCTTGAATGGCTACCCACATGGGAGGGGGTGTTGATGTATGACCCCGAAGACCTGCGACAGGACAGACCTGTGAGAATCTGGCATGTGATCACACGCAAAAGCAAACGCCACGGCGTGCAGCGCATACGCCATGAACTGAAGCCTGTGCTTTATCGCTATGGTAACAAGGCGAGCTTTAGCCATAGCCTACGGCCACGCTGCGAATACATCTTCCAGCATAAGGGCAAGTTCAGACACCTCTATCGCTACCATGCTACATTGCTGGCCTACTTCGGCTTCGAGCCCGCAAACACGAGGCAATGGGTGGCAGATCATATCGACAGAAACACCCTCAACGACCGCATCACGAACCTGCGCTATATACGACAGCGAGAGAATTGCCACCGTAGCAAGGAGTACTGGGAGAACCTGCGGATCTCCCCTGCTGAACGCACACGCCGATTGCAGATACGTCTGGCTTGGAAAGAGCGCATGCGTCCGCATGTCATTGCCGCCCTCGGCCCCGGCGCCACCGCCATCGATGTGGAAATGGAATTAACACAATTACTCATTGAACACAAATTTAACTATGAAGAAAATTGACAATGCTGGTGCTGAGAGCACCACTATCTGCCACGATATTGTGGCATTGGAGGAGGCGCTGAAGAAGGGCGTCGTACACATGGTATATCTGAAGAAAAACGGCGCTATGCGCGATGCTCACGGCACACGCGCCACTGCCCTCATCCCAGAGGGCTACCGCGCACAGGGACGCCGCAAACCCTCTCCCCTCACCCTCGCCTACTGGGACACCGACCGCGGTGGCTGGCGCTGCCTGCTAAGAGACAGACTAATGGGATTCCTGGAGAAGATTGGAAACGAATGAGCATAATGAGCATAATTTCAGCTACAAATAAGCATAAATAATATTATTCGAATTGATGAGCCAAATTATGAGTATTATGCACATTTGTTTCCATGAAAAATTCCGTGTGTTTCCGTCTATGTCCGTGTATTTCCGTGTTAAAGAAAAACTGAAAGAAAAAGGAAAAGAAAAAGTAGCAAAAAGAAAATGAATAAAGAAAGCCGTAAAGAAATAGCAGACGAACGACAGTCTGTTAACGTGCGCGAGCCTCAGAGCTGGCGCTCACAAGAAGTCGAATGGTTCATCCACTTCTGGAACGAGCAGCGCATCAAATACCGCGCCCGTCTGCCACAGCTCGATTGCCTGACGCACGAGCAGACGCGCGAACTGAAATTCCGACAGGCCGACTGGGGCGTGGAGAAGGTGCGACAGATGGTCATCAATGCCATGCAGAGCGATTACCTGAACTGCCGCACCGGCAAGCGAGCCCGCAACGATCTGGACTTCCTGCTCTCCGCCAAGTACTTTCCCCGAGTGATGCAAGGCCGCTACAACGACCTACCCATTGAGGAACGCCCCAAGACCATTGAGGAGCAACGCCGAGAGGCCGACGCGGCCCGCCGTCTCCAAGAGGCCGCCCGCCGCGCCGAAAACCGTGCCATCGAGGAACAGATTCGCGCCGAAGAGCGCCAACGCCGCAATGCCATGTCCCGCGGCTGCGTCACCTACGAACAATACCTGGCAATGAAGGGGAACATAAATCTTACAGAAATTTGAACTTAAATATCTTTTATTGAACATAAATGGCCATAATGAATCATAATAATCAAGAAAAGAGATTATGGAAATTACGGCTATTCGTGTCAGAAGAACAAAAGATTTAAGTCCTGATTTAAGCCTGATTTAAGTTCAGTTATAAACCTGATTTAGATTTCCGTGCATTTAACTTTGTTGACTTTTGTCGCGACTCGGCCATTTAAGAACAAGCTCTTATGGCTCTCGCTGCTCCAAAAGTTCCGAACATGTCCGTGTTTTTCCGTGATCCTTAAACTTTAAACCTTAAACTTTAAACTACGGGCAAAGCCCGTGAACAAAAAAATGGAACTCCTACTCGAACGAACAGAACAGACTCAGACCTACACCGCCGGGAAGCTCGGCATCATCAATGAAATGGGCGTCGCACACTTCTGCGACACGCTGGAGCCCAGCATCCATCCCGCCAACCACATGCGCCCCAAGGCCATCCCTGCTGGCCGCTATGACGTGGCCATCACGTGGTCCCCCAAGTTCAAGCGCTGGCTGCCCCTGCTGCTAAAGGTGCCCTACCGCAGCAGCATCCGCATCCATGCCGGCAACAACCCCGAGGACTCCAGCGGCTGCATCCTCGTAGGCCGCGCCCTCCTCCCCGGCCACGTCTATAACAGCCGCAGCACCCTGGAGAAGCTCATGACCCTCCTGAAGGAACGCAAGGATGGCGAAGCGATACATATCACCATCGGCCCCCTGTAGTCCCCCAAGGGGGACGATTGATGATTGATGATTGATGAATGATGATTGATGATTGCCCTGTGGGGCTGTTTTAGGAAGAGCGTGGTCTTACGGCCGTAAGACCGCGCTCGTATTGCGTGAAGACCGCGGTCTTCATTTTTGTCCCCCTTGGGGGACCATAGGGGGCCCCGTGCAAACTTCCCTAAGCACCTGCCGAAAAAGGGGGGTAAATGTCAAAAATAATGTGTACCTTTGCAGCAGAATCACGGAAAGACACGGAAACGTACGGAAAGACACGGAAACCCTCCCCCCCGCCGTGAGCCTACCCGGGACGCGAGTAACAATGCAAGGCGCCAGCATTCGAGCGAAGCGAGGCTTTCTCCCCCTGGGGAGAACGGGAAAAGGGGCTCCTAATTAACCAATTTATTAACCCTTAAAACCAAATCCCCCAATGGTAGAGTATCTACTCCCCTCCTTTATAGGGAGGGGCTGGGGGTGAGTCTTATGAAAAACACTCTCAAGTATTCTCTGTCCATGCAGAAGAACCCCGCTCATCCTGAAGAGCCCGAGAAGGCGTACGCTCGCCTGCAGCTCAACGGCGTCCTCGACATCAACGCCCTGGCTGACCACATGTCCAACCACAACAGCATCTACTCCAAGGGCACCATCGTAGGCGTCATCACCGACATGTGCCACTGCATCAAGGAGGCCATCACCGAAGGTAACGCCGTCCTGCTCGGCGAGCTCGGCCGCTTCACGCCCTCCATCTCCAGCGTAGGCGCCGAGGCTGGCACCGACGCTGAGGGCAACCCCAAGACTGCCATGGAGATGTTCACCGAGACCAACATCAAGCAGGTCAACGTGAACTACGAGCTCGGCGCGAGCCTCGACTTCAAGCGCGAGGACTTCAACTTCGAGTACGTCACCAGCCGCAAGGCACAGGCCGCCGCCAAGAAGGCCCAGAAGAAGGGTCAGTCCAGCGCCGACTGGAGCGACGACGACGAAGGCAACGACGAGCCCTAAGCCCTGCTAGGTGAGTGGCGCGCAAGCGCCCTCACCGCTTTTCAAGAACCACAGAATACATGTTTTTGACCACGGATTGAACGGATGAAACGGATTTTTCTTGAACACAAATGTCCATAATGAACCATAATGGAACATCGCACTCGGAGCACGGGATTGGCTCACAGCTTGGCTGTGTGCCGTAGGAGATTTCGAAGGCTGCCACTCTGAAAACTAGTTTTCAAGATGGTCTGCCTTGAAAACTCCAAGCTCCAAGGACAAGTCCTTTGAGCGTCATCCCTTGCACCGCCCACGCAGATTTAAGTTCTGATTTAAGGCTGATTTAAGTTCAGTTCATAATCTGTGGTCTTAGCTGCTAGAAAAATTATGGAAATTACGGCTATTCGTGTCAAAAAGAGAAAAAGATTTAGGTCTTGATTTAAGCCTGATTTAAGTTCAGAGATAAACCTGATTTAAGTTCTGGCATAGAGTGAAATCCGAATAATCCGTGGTTCAAAAGAAAACTGATTGTTTAACGTTTCGACCAAATCCCTGTATAGGGTAAGAAGAATGAAGGACACCACAAAGAACACCCTGAAGCGCATCGGTGAGATTGTCATCACCATCCTCACCGCCCTGCTCACTACCCTCGGCGCCCACGCCGCCATCTGTTAAGAAAGAGCCCCTTCTGCGGAAGGGGCTCTTTCTTTATCAATGTAGGTTCATGAACGGGAGGGTGGCGGCTTGTTCCATGACCATGTCAGCGATGGCGTTGTTGCTGTCGCGTTGGCCGTGGAGGGTGTCGAAGATGGCTTTGACACCGAAGCGGCCACGGCCTTGCTTGAGGGCACAGACGACGCAGAGGTTCTGCAGACCTACGGTTTCGGAGATGATATCGAGGTCAGTGAAGGCGAGGTTCGAGAGTGCCAGCTGATAGGCGGCATCGGCGTTCTCGTCGATGAAGCGTTTCACATCGCCGAGGGTCTCCAGGCGCAGATCCTGCAGGATGGGCAGGAAGGGCATCAGCGGTGCGGGGTATATCTCGGCCTGGTTGGCGGCGGCAATGCGGCTGTTCAGTGCGTCGAAGGGCTTCGTCTCGAGGTAGTGGCGGAAGGTGTCAGACTCCAGGGGCACCTCGTCCAGCTTGCCCGATGCCACCAGCGACTGCATCTGGCGGCGGTATTCAGTCATGGTGTTGCGCAGGCGGCTGAACTCATCGTCGATGAGCTCCAGCATGCCGGAGAGGCGACTGAACTGGCGGCGGTGCTCGGGCGGTATCTGCACGGCGCCCTTGTAGCCGATGTCATGCTCGATGGTGGACCACACGTGCTGCAGGGCCGTGCGCATCTGTATCTCAAAGGGGAACATGTTCAGCTCGGGCATCTGGGGGTCGCTGACAAGACTCTTGGGGAGGCGGCAGATATAGTGCAGCGAGTTGTAGCCGAAGCTGGTGAGCTGGTGCACCTTGCGCTTATCGACGGAGTTCTGCCAATCGACATCGAAGAGGCGCTTCACGATGGCCGCCACCTTATCGACATCGTCGCCGTAGAAGGTGATGACGCGCATGCCGAAGAGGTCGGTGATGTCCGAGATGGAGGCGTACTTACTGCCCTTGCGTTCGAGCTTTCCCGCCAGCGACTGCTCGTCCTTGATGCGGTACTCGATGTTCGTGACATAGAGGCCCTGTTCCTCCAGCGTCTGGCTCAGCGTCAGATAGGCGATCTGCTGGATGCGCTGCAGGAGGGGCAGGCTCTCACGAAACTGTTGCAACAATTCCCCGCCATGGGGATCCAGATGATAGTTCATGTCTCCTATATTTTTTTATCGGGGGCTCACGGCCACCTTATGTCCCTGGTGCACATAGACACCGGGCGTCGTGGGGCGCTCTTTCGTGCGGAAGCCTTGCAGGGAATGCCAGTCGGACTGTCCGATGGCGGCACGCGGCGCCACGACGGCGTCCTCTCTGTCCAGGAAAGATTTTAATTCCAAGAGTGCAGGATGTGCACGATGGGTCGAATTATTCCACAGGCCGCGGTTGAGCCACCCGGACATCACGCTCTTGTCCTCGTCGGGTCCCGTGCCGTTCTCCTCGGGGCACCACCAATAGAGGCCCGTGACGTTCGCGTGGAGCTTTAGCTCGGCGATGAGATCCTGCAGGAAGGCCACCTGTCCGTCCTTGCTGATGGGCCACGTCTCGGAGAAGTTGTAGGTGATGCCCTCACCCACAGCCGGTTGGCTCTGGTAGTAGTAGGCGGTCTCCACGATCTGGATCTCCTTGTCGGGGAACTTCTCGGTGAGGGCGTTGATGGCCGTGCGCAGGGTGGCGATGTCGCCATGCCAGAAAGGATAGTAGCTGAGGCCCATGATGTCGAAATCCACGCCACGGACCTTCAGGTTGTTGTAGTTGCTGACGGTATAGCTGGCGTTCTGGATATGCTCCAGATGCACGATGACCTTTGCATCGGGGCACACCTCGCGACAGGCCTTGATGCCCTGCTTCAGGAAGTTCGAGAAGTTCGAGAGGTTGTTCTTGCCGCCTGAGTTGATGCGGCCGTAGTCCCACAGTATACCGCAGGTCACCTCGTTACCGACCTGTACGTAGTCGGGCGTCGCGCCAGCGGCCACGAGGTGCTCGAGGACGGCCTTGGTGTAGTCATAGACCTTCGTGGCCAGCTGCGTGGCATCCAGCCCCTCCCACGCCTTGGGGACGGTCTGGTGCGAGGGGTCGGCCCACGTGTCGCTATAGTGAATGTCGAGCATCAGGTCGAAGCCCTCGTCCTTGATACGCTTGGCGAAGAGCGTGACGTAGTCCAGGTCCTGGCAGACGGCGGGGTCGCTATCGTTAGCAGGGTCCACGAAGAGGCGCACGCGGATGGCATTCCAGCCTACGGCTTCCGTCTTCAGGAACTGCAGGACATTGGGGATGGCAAGGCCGTTCGAGCGCTTAAACGCCACCCCACGCTCCTCATACCGCGGCAGCAGCGATATGTCGCCGCCCACGACAAGCTTCTGCGCAACGACCTGCGCCGCTGCCATGAGCAGCGCGCAGGTCATTACGATGTAGCGGATATTTCTTAGCGTACCCATACTTTCTGGCCATTAATGATATAGAGGCCCTTGCGCAGCTGCACGCCCTTGCCGGCGGCCACACGGCGACCGCTGAGGTCGAAGACCTGCTGTGCGGCGGGCTGGGCGACGGTTACGCCGTTGACACCCGTGGCGATCTCGGCAAACATATTGCCTGTGCTCTCACGCGTGCTGTTGGGGCCATAGCTGTAGATTGTGAAGTTATCCACGGTGCTCCACACGCCATCGACGCCCTCGGGGATGTACTGAGCTTCCACGTAGATGATGACGCCGAGCTTCAGGGTGCCGTCGGTGACCTTCGTGATGACGTGGTAGTACTGGCCTTCCATGTCGGTGGTGGAATTATCAGCCACGTAGTTGTCCTCGTTGGCGAAGATGAAAGTGGAGTTCGGCACCTTCGTGAAGGCGGCGGCGCAGACGTCATAGGTGCCGTTGGGCAGGTTCTCGATGGTCTGCGAGATGTAGTAAGCCTTGGGCTCCTGAGCAACGCCGCTCCAGAGGTTGAGATAAGCGGAGCCGGAGAAATATGTGCCGTCGAGGCCCCATGTACCGTTCTCGAAGGTCGAGATGCCGTTCTCATTGGTCCAACCTGTCAACCCATTCTCGAAGCCGGGATTGACGATGGCATAGGTGTAATCGACGGGATCGTCGTCGGTACCCTCCTTCACGGGGATGCGGAGCTGCTTGACAGCCTCCTCAATCTTGCTCATCCACTCGCGGAGCTCTTCGTTGTCCTTCACTTCACCTGCTGCGATGTAAGCCTTGATGTCCTCGTCCAGCTGCTGTGCATTGGCCAGCGCCTCCGCGGAGCAGGAGCTGCCATACTTCTCAATACCTGCCTCCAAAGCATTGGTAACCATCTCACTCATCTGGATATAGAGGGCGAAGGTCTGCTTGCCCTCGCTCACGAGATAGTTGAGGCCGTCGATGACGACATCCACCAGCTCGTCGCTCAATGCGTGCTGCTCAAGCGCCGGCTGGGCGATTTCGCTGATATAGGTCTGCACCTTCGGAATATACGTCTCCCAGAGACCATCCATTTTCTCGTCCGCGGTGGCAATCTCTTCCTGCGCCGTTGCGATAGCCTCCGACAGCTCCTCATACTTGGCGATATTCGACTTGACAGCCTCCATGCTGCTGAGGTATGCCTGTACGGAGACCATCAGCTTCTCACCATCTTCCAGGTCGGCATCCTTGAGGTTCTGCAGGGCGACGTTATAGTCATCGATCAGCTGCTGCTTGCAGATGGCGCCCGTGAAGTCCTCAGCCTGCTCAATGCTCTTATCCACCCATTCGCCGTAGGCATCCTCGCCGGTGCCGTAGTACAGCAGGCGGGCATTGTCCATCACACTCCAGAAGTTGCCGGTGTGCTCGCTCCAGTAGCCGAAGCTGAGCTGGTTGTCGGTCACGAGGGTCAGCACGGTGTAGTCTGTTGCCTTCGATGTCTCAGAGGCATCGCCACTCTTGACGGGCGTCTTGAAATTGCCGGCAAAGACGTAGCCGCCATCGGCATCTGAGTAAGCAGCAGCCGTGAAGGCATACACGCCGTTGGGAATGTCCTCGATGGTTTGTGAAGCTACGGGACCGCTGACGGCGGAAGCATTCCATAGGTTGAGGTAGTGGTCGCCGGTAACGTAGGTGCCGTCGAACATGCCAGCCCATGTTGACCTGTTGTAATGCTCAAAGGATGAAACGCCGCCAACGTTCTCCCATCCGTCGAGGCTCGCCTCAAAATCGGCATTCTGCAGGAACTTGCCCATATCCACGGGCTCGCTGGGGCTGACGTTCTCCTCGTAGTACTTGCTGATCTTGTCGAGCAGGGCCTTGTAGGCTTCCTTGAGCTGCTCCTCCGTGAGTGCGGGGTCGTTGTAAGCTGTCCAAGCCGCCGTGGCATCAATGCCATACTCCTCAGCCTCTTCGATGAGCTTCGCCAGCTCCTCGGCAGCGTAGTAAGCTGCCCACTGATCCATGTATTTCTCGTACTCATCGGCATACACGAACGCCCACTGGTTCTGGGGCAATTGATCGCTGGCAGCATAGACGATGCCGGTGCCGGTCTGGTTACCATCCTTATCGATATATTCCGGGTCGAGGGTCACATAGAAGTTCGCAAAGTCGCCCGAGTGTTTGCACTCCTCGTTGGCCTCGGAGCCATAGATGCGATATGTACCCCCTTCTTCCACATCCTCGATGCAGAAATAGACATCGGGTTGCGCGCGGGCATCCGTGTACATCTGGTAGGACTGCACCAGCTCATCCACCACGAACGGCTCCAGGAAGGCGTACTTCCAGGCATTGTCCTTGGGCACGAGGTTCTTGATCTGATACACCACCAGACCGTCGCCATTGTTCATCTCAGTGGTCTCGAAGATGAGGGGGATACCAGCCTCGGCAGACAAGGAGGCGTGGGTGCCGTAGTCATTGCCGGCACAATAGAACTGATTGGTGGCCACGTGCAAGAGATACACGGTCTCATCGGCCAAAAATGTGCCAGTAGCACCGTTAAACGTGGGGCGTTCGCGCTGCGCCATGGCGGCGACGCTCAGCATGGTGGCAAGAGCCAGGAAAAGGATTTTCTTCATAATGTAAATGATTCGTATATGTGATCTGTTTTTATAATTCATATTCCAGCATCACGAAGCTGTAGGGTGCCAGGTCGAGGGAGAATTTCTTCTGGGCCTTGACGGTCTCCTTCTTGGGCGCGATGGGCTGCGCCTCGTAGTTGTTCTCATCGGTGGGGGCACCGGTGAGCACGGTCTTCGTGGCCATCTTCTTCATGCTCTTGAAGCGGCTGAGGTCGATGTTTGCTGTCTTGGCAGCATCGCCGGCATTGCAGAGCTTCACGAAGAGGCGGCGTGTCTTGATGTTGAGGACCACGGACTGCCCATAGCGGCTTTTCTCCACGGGTTGCACGACACCGGCGGCATCGCCGTCGAAGCGGACACAATCGCCATAATAGTACTGACCGGCCGACTGTCCGAACAGCTGCTGCACATAGTAGCTGCACGTCAGATACGGACGCTCGTTGTCGAAATAGATGAGGTCGGGATTCCAGTTGGTGGCACCCTTACGGGCAAACAAAGGGGCATAGCTGGTCATGCTGACCACGTCGCCATTGCGCTCCACATGCAACAGGTAAAGGCCCTCGGCCAAGGCATCGATGAGCTTCTTGTCCTTCGCAGCATACTCACCCAGATAGACCTTTGTTTGGCGGTTGCGGGGGTATTTGTCGTACTGACGGGAGTTGAGGAAGTAGTCATTGCGCTCATAGTAGTGCTCGTCCAGGATGGGCAGCCCGATTTCCTCGGCCAGCCGCCAGCCATTGTCGAAGTCGGGGTTGCCGGGATGTGAGCCGGGGCCTGCCGTGCCCACGATGAAAATTTCGGGATGTGCCTTGCGCACACGCTCGTACATATATTTAAAGCGCTCCTCAAATTCAGGCGAGATACGCTCCTCGTTGCCGATGCCCAGGTACTTCAGTCCGAAAGGCTGGGGATGACCGGCCTCGGCGCGCATACGAGCCCACACACTCGTGGCCGGGTCACCGTTGGCCCACTCGATGAGGTCGAGGGCATCCTGCACCCATTCGTCCATCGCCTCCATCGCCACCACGTCCTGTGCCTGGTCACGCATGCTCCAGCCACCGCCGGCACCCTGGCAGCTGACGCCGCAAGGCAGGATGGGCAGAGGAGCCATGTTCAAGTCCTCACAAAGCTGGAAGTATTCATAGTAGCCAAGGCCCATGCTCTGATGGTAGCCCCAGGTGTTCTTCAGCGCACGGCGCTGTTCCTTCGGGCCGATGGTCGTCTTCCAGCGATAGGTGTTCCAGAAGCCGTCGCCACCACCGTGCACGATGCAACCGCCAGGGAAGCGCAGGAACTTGGGTTGCAGGTCGGCCAACGCCTGTGCCAGGTCTTTACGCAGGCCATGACCCTTGTAGGTGTCCTGCGGCATGAGGGACAGGTAGTCCACATCCAGGGTGCCCGGCGTGTGGATCAGGAACTGCAGCACGGCGTGGTCGCAATCCTCCGTGGGTGTCAGCGTGGCCGCATACTTCTGCCAGCACGCCTTGCCGTCGGCACCGATGAGAGCGCCAACGCGGAAGATGGCATCAGCCAACAGTTTGGGGGACTTCCCCCACCCTTGCGGCTTCACCAAGGCCACGCGCACCTCTGTGGCAATCTCCTCCTCGGAAGACGCCAGGGGATTCCTCACGAACGCGGAAAAGTCATAGCGCTCACCAGCTTTCACGCGAATGCCGTCGAAGCCCGTGTTCTCCAGGCCTATGCCCGTCCAGCCGTCGAAATCATAGTACTGTCCCACACGCTCCACATAGATACGCATATACGTGGGATTGTTGGGGTGAAGGGGTGCGTCCATGCGCGGCTCGATATATCCCAGCGAGTGTCCAGGGCGTATGAGGTGCCACGCCGTACCGGGGCCCCAGCCGTCATGCTCCGTAGGGTTGTACTCAAAAGAACCGTTCTGCAGCAGCTCGGCATACAAGCCGCCGTCGGCCGACGAGCTGATATCCTCGAAGAAGATACCTATCAGTTCATCACTAATCGCCTTACCGCCCTTCGGGGCAGTCATGGCTTTCTGGGCTGAGGCACCTACCGTGGAAACAGCCAGCATCACGGCCAGCGCAATGCGCTTCACTTTTCCTTCACTTTTCATTTGCGACATGTTCTTTTTGCGGTTTTTGAATAATTGTCCGCGCAAAGATAGTGATATTTATTGAAACACAAGCATTAATGTGGGGAAAATTGTATTTTATACACGCATTCTATGCGTTTTGCATCTTCTTCTTGAGATAGTCGGCGAAGATGCGGGCGGCACTCTCCACTTTGGCGGCACACGGACGGGTCTTGTAGTACTCCGCCGTGCGGGGGGAGGCTTCATAGCTGCATACAGCCTTCTCATGTCCCTGAATACCAAGGATCTCGGCACAGATGAGACTGCCGTTCTGCGCCTTGGATTCAGCCAGTAATTCCTGCACCACCTTGTAGCAGGCCGACTTACCCGCACGGTCTGAGCCCTCCGTCTGGCCACAATCCAGTCCCACGAGCATCACGATGCCCGACACGGCGCCGCACATCATGCGCAGACGCCCTACCCCACCGCCGAAACCGGCAGCGATGCGCAGGGCCATTTCCTCGTCGAGGCCATAGAGATCCGAGAAGGCAGCGACCACACTCTGGGCACAACCGTAACCCTTCATGAAATTATCAACGGCTTGCGCCACGCGATTATCCAGTTCTTGTTCTGTCATAACACTATTTTTTGCCTATTTTTGTGTGCAAAGATAGCGGTTTTCTCAAAAAAATGTGAAAGAAACGCCGAATATTGACCTTTTTCCTCTATTCTTTTTTCTCTTTTCTCCAAAATGACTATCTTTGTCGCGCAAATACCTAAAATTGAGTATTAGTTCAACTTATTATTTTAATTGTTTTATAACATGATTTACTCAACTGAAGTTAAAAACATGTGCAGTGTATGCAAAGGTGCATACCACGGGCCTGCTCCCATCCCCGAGGAGGGTAAGTGGATCCAGGCCAAGGAAATCAAGGACATCTCGGGCTACACCCACGGTATCGGCTGGTGCGCTCCCCAGCAGGGTGCCTGCAAGCTCAGCCTCAACGTGAAGGACGGTGTCATCCAGGAGGCCCTCGTAGAGACCATCGGTTGCACGGGCATGACCCACTCCGCCGCTATGGCCAGCGAGATTCTCCCCGGCAAGACCATCCTCGAAGCCCTGAACACCGACCTCGTCTGCGACGCTATCAACACCGCTATGCGCGAGCTGTTCCTGCAGATTGTCTATGGCCGCACACAGAGTGCTTTCTCTGAGGGTGGTCTGGCTATCGGTGCTGGTCTTGAGGACCTTGGTAAGGGTCTTCGTTCACAGACTGGTACACTCTATGGAACTGTTGCCAAGGGTACCCGTTATCTGGAGCTGACTGAAGGTTACATCACCAAGATGTATCTCGACGCCAACAACGAGGTTTGCGGTTACGAGTACGTACACCTGGGCAAGATGATGGAAGCCATCAAGGGCGGCATGGACGCCAACGAGGCTATGAAGAAGTTCACCGGCTCCTACGGCCGCACAAGCAAGGAGCAGGGTGCTGTGAAAGCTATTGACCCACGTAAAGAATAAAGGAGGATACGACTATGATTAGAAAAGTACAGTTTGAGAGTCAGGAGCGCCGTATCAACCAGGTTCTTGCTGCTCTGAAAGAGAATGGCATCAACAGTATTGAAGAGGCCAACGAGATTTGTGAGAAGGCAGGCGTAGATCCCTACCAGATGT
>CAMVUB010000015.1 GCA_947170495.1 uncultured Prevotellaceae bacterium | reverse complement strand
CCCATTGAAACAAAGTACCACTAAACTATCCTGCAATTTGACCTATACGCCAAAATTGTTTCTCGGCCTATGAAGTCATCCAAGTTGCTATGTCCATCATTGTTGTTATTTGTATGATGGAATTCTTTAAACCCTAATAGCGGAATCACGATTCTACGCATTTGAGAATCATACTTGCAATTGTAGTTACTCATATTGCATCTTATTTGAATTACTGCCACTAACTATTTTGCTATTCAATATATGAGCCCATATAAAGAAGAGTCCCATTAGCCGTTTGTCCGTTGCCTAATAGCAGATAATAGTCCATCCACGCGTTGCTCACGCCATGGCTCTCAGCGGGTTGGAGATACCACAATGTCAAGTCATTGGATGGTACATAACCCGCATCTCCAGTCACACTGGCCATGGCTTGTGAGGACGATAGTGTCAGGGCACTGAACATTCCTGATAACCATATATTCTTCATAACAGCAACCTTCGTAATGTGCCGTAGCACCTATGATTCGAATATTTTCAGAGTAGCATTACCTCATTACCACCTTTTTCCCATCACGGATATAGATACCGTGGGCGGGTGGCGCGGAGAGGAGACGGCCGGAGAGGTCGTAGGATTTACTTTTGGGCGATTTATTATTTGAGATTTGAGAGGCAGGGAGGTATTGCACGCTATTCACTTGGCCTTGAGGACCTTTCAACTTTGTGACACGGCCGATGAATAAGATGGCCTTGTTCTTTTTACTCTGCATCGTGAAATAGAACGGACGGTCGATGCGGAAATCCTGATAATCCTCGGGCCTCGTCGGATCTATACCATCTGTCGTCTCTATAACCGTGACAGCAGCAGCCTCAGTGCCTTTCTCATCTACTTGTATCTTGCTGAATTGAGATATACGGCTGATAGCACGATTCACTTCGCACATCTTCGTGAAATCCGCTTTCTGGGGATCAAAAGCATCCGTTATGCCCAAGGCTTTCAGTATCTGTATAAGATTATAGTTCCCTGCGATATCGAAGCGAGGCATATACAGATTGATATGCAGATTCGTGACACTTTGTGCTGTGCTCCAATCGTCATATGTGAGCGCGGGCAAAGCCGTACCCTCATGGGGCACGTAGAGTGTCATGGAGAAATCACGGTCAACTCCATAATAGAGTGTAATTGTACGGAATGATGGCGTGATGGCGCAGTCGTAACGTTCACGCGCACACATCATATCAACTTCTGTGTAATATTCGTCATTCAGCAGGAAATTACCCTTACTTGTATTCTCCTTATAGAACGGCACACTCCACGCGCCTTTGAAGTACAACGCATTGGCCAGCAACACAGCGAGTTCGCTGGACTGCGGCTCTGCATAGATGGTTGGGATGAGACCATGCGTCTTCTCGGAGGCCCACACATTAATTTTCTCTATGCCTTCCCTTGTATCAAAATGCACGGATTCCACAAGAGCGTCATAATCCGTGTGGAGCACCTGCACAAATGCATCGTATAACTGCACGTCGGGTCTTGTCCAAAGGCTATTGGACAGTTCACACTGTGGATATAGGCCATTATAATAATCGTGTGGGGCGCCTTCGGAATACCATTGATACGCTTCCTCATTGTATGGCGGCCGCTCGGTCAGTGCTTGTGTCAGGGCCACGTTGAACTGTCCTATTTCCTCATTACTGAAACCCTCCGTTCCGAGTGTCCGTTGTAGTTGGCTCAATGTGTTACCTGCAGCGCCATTCTGCACCATTGACAATGCTATCTGCACTGACAGCGGAGAGAAACAGATATTGTCCTTTTCCTGCTGCGCCAATTCATTGAACATCGATAAGGCAGAGTGCTGATAGGCGTTTGCGAGCTGGTTCAGGGTTTCTTGTGCCATCCCCGAGAGGGAGCACGTGAATAGCATGAAAGAAAGGCAAGTTGTTTTCATTATTGCATGATTTAATAAACTTTTTATACGCATTCTAGCTTTTACTCCTTGAAAGTATTTGTGTGCAAAAATAACGATTATCACGTACAATGCAAAAAAATAAAGCTTTTATTCTATCGTACCATTATTAATTTGTAGTTTTGCACCTGTCGGCAACACGAAATCATCGCTCCGATGAGTGATAATCTTGCCACCATTATTCAGAATGAGCGTACTGCCAGGTTCTGGTTTAATGTTGGCATTATGAATAGTCCCGTTTACGATTAATGTAGAGCTTGGCTTTATGCGGATTTCTGCCAACCGATTCATTAAAAGGTCACATGAAAGAGTAAGCGTACTGCTGTTCCGTATACAAATATTGTTTGAAATATGAAGCAATCCACTTGGATATTCTGTATTCACGTCAATATAAATAGTACTGTCGGGAGAAATGTTTGCACAGTATCCATATTCGTCCATTGGTCCTATAGTGGCATCAGAGTCATCCCCGTCTGGTTCATTTGGAACCCAAGTCGGACAATGAGTCGGTTTAGGCCCTATGCCCCAATTGAAATAGCCATCACCATCTAAATCCTCATATCGTATTTCACTATTAGAATGATCACGACGGCTTATCGCGGATTCTGTATATACTATAGGTCGCATACAGCTATAAGTCTTGAACCAAATGTTAAAATATCCATCAATCCTACCAGAGGCATCAGCGCCATAACTATCTTTAAAAATCCAATATGTTTCACCTATAAATGGGCTATCTGGAGGTATAATTATGTAACTGAACAGGCCCCCTTCGGATTGTATTTTCACTTGATGTATAGTATCTCCTGCCTGAATCGTATGATAACCAACAAGCGTCATTGCATGGTTGAGACCACAATTGTATATCCCACTCACAATGGGTCCATGATGGATAAGTAAATCCTTAACATCTTCAACATGGGAGGAAATAGATCCTAGAGAATTTGTAACAGAAATACTTATACGTTCCAAACCATCAGGACGTGGTGGAATAGACGAAATTATAGAATCCACAAAGGGAACTGAACTTTCATCAAGCAAACTATCCAACATAACACATCTTAAAGCCCTTGATGGATCTAATCCGTGAGTATAGATTTGCTCGACGGGCATATTATTTATATAGTGGTATCCTCTTAGATAATAATTATGCACAATATCCTGTTCTGATAGGTCCAAATCTAACAATTGGTTAAAATACAAGTTACATCTTGCCTCCAACATACCACAGATAGCAAATGCGGTGCAATATGGAGAGTTTCCTTGATTTTTTATACTTGTAATCCAATTCGTACCATGCCGTTTACGCCAGTCAAAATTAGGAATATAGTTAGAATTTTCAGTTAAACTTGTTCCAGATGGCTGTTCGCCCATTTCGAATATGCCACTTGCATAATATCTGACATTTGCAGAATATGCGTCTTGTGGGACTTCTTTTTCAGACCAATTATCATATTTTAATAACGATGGGACAGTAATTCCAGCCCTCCACAATTTCTTATTTTTTATGTTGTAACTATTTATCCTATTAACAACATCTTGTATCTGTGCTTTTTTTAAATCCTCGACTATTTCCTTTTGACTACCTACCTGCCGTGTTGTTGGTTGCCCTGACAAATATATGCAACTTAAGAGCAGCGAGGCATCTTCTGCAAGATAGCATTTTAGGTAACGGGGTGTAATCCCTTCAAGCAGTGCAGTTTCTTCACAATAGTGATCTAAGTGAACTTCCGTTGTATCATTGCGAAACCTATCACTCTCTGCTACAAGATAATCATGACCATCCTTGTCTTCAAGGACAATTCTAGCAAAGCTAGCTTCTTTTGGCTGAAGGATGGTTGCATCAATGCTGAGTGAATAGATGATTCCCTGTCCTTCAAGGGAAATGGTGTCAGAAGCTGACAAAGTGCGACGGATCTGTTGGCTCCGGTTCTCCTCGGCAAGTGCACGGAATGGATTCCTCTGTTGAGCTGACAATGAGAAAGGCATCATGAGCAAGAGGCCCATGAAAGAGCCGATATGCCAAATATGAAAAGTTCTCATGGCTTCGTTTTTACTTTTCTACAATCATTCTCCTTGTTTCCACTACCTTTCCGTCTGCAATAAGGCTGTATAGGTACATGCCATCGGTGAGTTTGGCAGAGGTGAGTTGGATGTTCTGTTTGCCACGAGCGGTGACATCCACCTGTTCCACCTTCTTGCCCTGCAGATCATAGACATAGATAAAAGCCTTCTGTACATCCTCGGGGATGCATACTTCGATGGTTGTGCTATTGGAGAAGGGGTTGGGTTTGTTCTGGCCAAGGGAAAGCAACAACAGTTTCTCTTCGCTGCCGCCCTTGTCGGTAGCAGGTTGTCTATTGTTCTTGTTTGCAGCCTCTTCCTTATTCTCCAACGTTTCAATCTTTGCATTCAGCTCATTGATAGCCTGCACGAGGATAGGCACCATCTCCACATAGTTGATGCACTTTGTTCCATCCTCCTGTTCATACACTAAATCCGGAAAAGCTTGTTCAAGTTGGTTGACATCAATGCCATAATGTTGCTTGCTATATATTTGCTGCTCCACATATGGAACTGGTTCACTATGTCTTGTAGATGCCATCCCTTTTAAAGATTCATTGGAACCCAACAGCTCTTCCATTATTTGTGGGTTCATTTCATCTGGAATTGAGCCTGTTCGTTCAGGTTGAGATATAAAGTATGTATGGATTGTCAAATCAGCTAATCCCCGACAAACTCGTCTTTCGGAAAAAGGATTTGTAGTAATATCTGGTGTCGAATCAACCGTTCTGGCATTTGTTAATAGTGTTCCATTTATGCCACTGGTAGCCGTAAAATAGCCTCGTACATAAGTGTCCCCAGCAAAATATCCAGCATAGGCTTGATTCAATGAGGTACCCATAAAATCGAATGCTGAAACCGTTCCATAAACGGCGGCTCCTTTATTGCTGCATAACTGTCCATAAATCGCATAATTGTTCTTTTTACCATAGGATGCCTGTCCGAAAACCCCTCGGGAAACACCACCAGAAAGCGTATCTACTTGGGCGATACCTCGAACCCCTGTAGAACATCCAAACTGTCCTATATTTACTGCGTTTCCACCTATAGCACAGGATGTAAGGTTTCGACAATTAGTATCTGCGATTAAGCCATTTGGTGTAATCTGAACTTCAAGATCATTGTTTGTTGAGGATGTTGTAACAGATACATTTCCTATAGAATCTACAATTAATTGTGAGTGAATAAAAAGAGACGGAATCAGCGCTCCTACAAAAAGTATTATTTTTTTCATAACCAAAGTGATAAAGGTTCAATCCCCATTCCATCGGCATTAAACACCGATGGAATGGGGAAAAGTAATGACTTAGAGTTCGATGTCTGAGTAGAACATCCATTCGCCGTCAATGATTTGGAGCTCGAAGGTACCTTCGAGGGTGGCGGGAAGGACGAGCGTGGTGGTGCCAGCGGGGATGACGATGGTATAGACCACATCATCGTCCTCATCCACCAACTGCAGCACACAGCCGTCACACGAGGTCTCGAACGTCAGCACGTTACCGTCTATATATACAGTAGGCGCGAGGACGGGGGATTTGGGTAAATTTGGCTTTGTTGGCTTAACGTACCCTCTTTGAAATGAAATGTGTAAACCCGGAGGAGGGCATACTGCGTTCATGAACGCGGGCATCGCGAGGATGCAGAGAAGGGTGAGAAACTTTTTCATTGTAATGATTGTATTTATGGGGTTAAACGCCGCAAAAGTACATCATTACAAAGAATGCCGCAAATAATAACCTGTGTAAAAAGTACACACCCCTCCTTTAGGTCTCGTGAATAACGGCGCGAAGGTTCACTGGTAAAGTAGAACTGGTGTCATCTTTAAATAAAAGACGATTCGCCTGACGTTGTATGTTATTCATCCTCTGTGCTCCCTGCCCCATGAGAAATGCCATGTCACTATTCCCCATTCCCATGTCCACAAGAATGCATACATACCATTCATAGTCACTTAGGGGATGCGTTCTCGCTACAAAATCCTTGAAGTGAGGGAATGTCTCGCAGAACAACTCGCGCAGAAGCATAAAGTCTTTTCCAGATGGGGCGTTCTTCCGATTAACGGCACAGCCTATGATCCTTTGTACTAGTTCATGAGCATAATAGTTTCCCACCTTATTCTTCGCCCTTAGAGAGTTCGCCAGCAATTCTAATTGTTCTTTTTCCTCTCTTAACTCATTCAGCTGCTGCTCTAATTCAGCCGTATAAAAATGTTTCTCTTCATTCTCCGCCAGCAAAGAATGATAGTCCTGCGACACT
This sequence comes from uncultured Prevotellaceae bacterium, assembly GCA_947170495.1. Taxonomy (GTDB): domain Bacteria; phylum Bacteroidota; class Bacteroidia; order Bacteroidales; family Bacteroidaceae; genus Physcousia. The sequence continues at coordinate 46,203 of CAMVUB010000015.1, read as the reverse complement.
TTTATATAGTTCTGTTGAATGGTGTTGAGGGCATGTTCTCTCTTACGTTCTTTCTCCAGATTCTTCGCGTAGAGGTAATAGCCTGTAACCACCAAGGCCAGGATAACAATAATCGTAATGTAAAGCACTACCAAGCGAGCTCGCGCCTTCTGTTCGCTCACCTGTGCCTGACGCAGATGGCGGTTATAGTTATACAAGGATGCTGTCCTATGGACTACATTGGAGTTCATCTCACGGTGCATGGCGTCATTGGCATCGGCATAAAGCGGCGCGTATTTGGCGATGGAATCGGGAATGCCACGTTTGCTATAGACGGAGAGCAACCCCTTATAGCCAGCTTCCAACTCACCCGTAGCAAGAACGCGGCGATAGTAGTATTCAGCTGAATCCAATAGGCTGTTCCCTTCGTGATAAAGGCCGAGAGTATAGTAGAACATCTCATGGGTTGGTATCAGCTGTTGGCCTTCATTAAAGATTTCAGCCTCCCGACGGATAATTTCAATGTTCTTCTTTGCATGTTCAGAATCTCCTCTTTGAACAAGAATATTTGTTGCAGCAAGAAGAGCGCGTGCAGCATAAGCAGTTTCACCAATACTCAAGAACTGGCATCTTGCCAAGGAGTCTATCTCAAGAATATTGTCGAATTTGCCTAAAAGGAAATAAGGGCACTCCATTGCTCGATAGCCATTGATTGCTTGGAGTGTATCTCCAAGTTTCCACGAATAATGAATGAATGCGGAATCAGCCTTCAATTCATCTTCTGGCAGGTTCTGCTCATCAAACACCTCTGCCATCTGACCATAGATGTTGCGGAGGATTCGGAAGTCGCAATCGGAGGCGGTGGTGTCGGCGCGTTCGATGGCGGTCTGGTAGGTTTCGATGGCCTGCGGCGCCTCACCCATGTCGGCATGGGCGCGACCGAGGAGGTAGTAGGCCAGCATCTGGTCGTTGGCGTTGTGCCAGGGGTGGTCGAAGTAATCGACGAGCGCCTGCGCCGCGCTTTCGCTGCGGAATACCGTATCAGCCAGGTTCCACTCCTGCAGCTCCCTCAACGCCCCATGCATGGCGCGGTCATGGCAGTAAGTCCGTATGCCACCCGCCACCAGTGCCGCCACTGCGATCACAGCCAGAATACCCTCTAATATTCTCTTCTTTCGTCTCATGCTTCGTTGAACGCCTTCATCTCATTTGCTCTGCAAAAATACGATTAAGTGAGCGAAGTACAAAATGAATCACTTTATTTTTAGTTCCGAACGAAAGTATTTTTGACAAAACTGCAAAACATTGAAGTGCAATGTGAAAAATGAAAGAATGAAAAATAGAAGAGAAATATGTTTCCGTCATTCTTTTTCGCTCCGTTAACAGAGACTACCTTCAGTCAAAGCTGCTCTCATTCGTGTATTGTCGTTCTCCTGATAACTCTTCATTGCAAAGGTTGTATATCCTTCTTAAACTATCTGAGCAAAACCAATATTTTACACTTTCTTTCTCATCTATGGTTTGCAACCAATCAGCAAGTCCTGTTAGCCTGAGGTAATCATTGATTCTGATTTATCTCATTTGCAGCAAGATCTTTGTCGACATGCAAGGCCCCCTGAAGGTTGCTGACTTCATTATTCCAAGTCACACACCTATTTAGTAGTGCCTGTTTTTCGCTCTCAATATCATCTTTTCCTTTTTTTGCCTTATTCCAAACTTCTATAGCAGAAACTAAAAAATTCGAATACATCAGCACCATACTATATACAAGAATGGCATTCCAAACGAGATCTACAATTTCAATAATGACGCCCTTGCTAAATAAAGCCACTAATAAAGCACATACTGCTATGCTAACTATGAAAGAGAGTATAGCAAAACGTAAAGAGGTATAATCGAAATTCCACCAAGAGCGTTCTACCTCGCTTCTTCGCCACCCTATAACACAAATAATGGAGCCACAAAAGGTCAGCAAAATCCAATACAGATGAATCCAATTATTGTTAAAATAACTATTGGATTCAAGACCTATCGAAAACAATCCAATAAGACCATACAAGAAAAGCCAGAGACAAATGGATGAAACATTCTTTACCTCACATACGTTTTTAATAGTGTTGGATAAAACATCCTTCTTGGAAGCGATATCTGAAGAAAGTGTTTCTCTGTTACGAATAAGTCTTTGTTTTAATGCCTCGGTATTTCGTCCTCCCACACTCGTGTTTGGAAGATTTCTCAGAGTCGTATCATCCATTACTTCGTTTAATTTGTCAAAACATTCTTTTGCTGCTTTTTCAATTTGGTTTTTTAGATTGAAAACTTGATCACACAGGACATTGGTATAAGATTTGACATATTCTATGGCAACGCATGCAATATTTAGGGTGGTCCCCACTTCTATGAGTGATGAAAAACTACTGATTTCCATAATTAAACAGCTCCAGCAGGTTTATTTCATTTGCATACGGTTTCTCAAATTCTTCATCGAAGAATTTGATAATTCCTTCTGCTTCTTCAGGGTTGTTGAAATTACATCTAGCCGTTCTTTCTAGTGTATCAGTCTCTATACGGAAACCCTTCGAATCTGCTATAGTAAAATGTACTTCCTTCTTGGATTCATCGTTTATATAGTATGGTCTTGCCGTGGTCTCTTTCACGCATATGGGTTTCTCCTCTGATTTATAGTAAGCCAACCTTTTGTATAAATCAGACTGTTGTGCAGCTTCTCTATCGAATTTATTCAAGAGAATCCTCACTTCTCCACCCTTTTCAATGAAATCACTAATAGCTTCAATATAAGCTATCTGGTTCCCGACATGCTGACAAAGATTAGCAGCAAAGATACGAACAATAGTTTTGGCAGACCTAAAAAGTTCTACCAAAACAATCAGTGCCTTATCTTCGTCAGAGTTTAAAAAGACACGATTCACCCCATCCCCTACAGCAAGGGATGCGACAAAATTGCGGTATTCCTCCACCGCAGGATTTGTATTAACCATAACAGATTGATTCTGTGAATGACGATTATTAGTTGTTTATCCACTGCAAAGTTACGAAAAGTTTTGGAATGTAATACATGTTTTTTTACGTAAACAACCTTATTTACATAAAAAAGATGGTTTTTATGTTTTTTTAAGCGTAATCCACCTTCGCCGATTGCAAATTATCACGGCTACAGGAATCTCGGTGTCGAACAAGACAGCAGTAGCCCACATCGCCGTTTCCGGTTTGCCATACCCCTCCCAGACGGTATGCAAGCCCTGCCAAGTGGTACTCCTCTATTCGTCATCGCGGTACGCTCGATGACGAAGACATCATCAAAGTCGAGATAACCAAGAAAGCAAGAAAAATACAGGGGCACAGGCCGTTCCGGATAAGAATGCTGATAGAATGCAAAATAGAATAAATCCAACACCTGAAATCATTACAGGCGGTACTTGCTTCGGACTTCCTTTGGCACTTTCCAAATAAAAGGCATATCTTACATCAAATCGGAATAAGAGCAATGCCATCAATAATGGAAATAAATACTTCTTGAAAAAGTACAGACAAGCCATTGAGTTGAAGTCAAAACTCATCTTCCCTTCAAGAAAATCTGGGAATGTTGCCCAAAGCAAACCACCAGACCAGAAGATAATATATAAAACCTTCTTAGCATAATAAAAACAATATGACCTTTTATCAAACGGTTGCAAGATGTTAAGCCACATCACGATATGGATGATTAACTTCTCTCACCCCCCCTTTATGCTGTTAAAAGAGTGTAGCTTAGAGGATGGCTGCCGTTTTTTACCTCCAACATAGTAATAAGTAGCAAAGGCATTCTGCTCTGCATGATCCATCACACGAATCTTGCGACCACGGAATTTCTCATCGTTAAGTTCGATGAGAAGTACATCGCCCTCTTCTACATCATCAATGGTTAACTCGTCATCTAAGAGCTGTACGCCAATGATGTCACCAGGACAAATGCCTATTGGCCTCATGCATTCATTTTTGACCAAGAAATAATCCAATCTGGGCGTTTTCTTCATTTCGCCTATGCGGACAGAAACAGGCTGTGTAAAGTTCTCGTCTGTGTCAGAGGTAGGCCCTGCTTCAGCGGGATATAAGAACTCTCTCCGCCTCCTCTTCAACATGGGTCCCGAGTCTATCCTCTACCTATAACAAGAAACCCGCCTTCAACTTGTGAGGCGGGTTTCTCGTTACTCAGGTTTCTTATTACTCGGGTTGATAGATGAGGGTGGTGAGGCGGTCGGGATTGAAGATGTTGGCGGCGATGGATTGAAGGGTGGCAGGGGTGAGGGCTTCGATGGACTGGGCAATCTCGGCGGGAGTGAGGACGCGGTGGTAGTGGAGATACTGCTTGGCCATCGCGAGGGCAACGTTCTCGAAATGGTCGTAGCTGATGCCGAGCTGTCCCAGGAACTGCTGCTTGGCAGCGGCGAGGGCGCGGGCACTCAAGGGACGGTCTATGAGGCGGCGGAGCTCGCGGTGTACGAGGCGCAGGCAGCGACGCAGGTCGCCGGGGTCACAGCCGAAATAGACGGCCCACACGCCGGTGTCGGTGTAAGCGGTGAGGTTGCTTTCCACAGTATATACGAGTCCCGTACGCTCGCGCAAGGCGAGGCTGAGGCGCGAGTTCATGGCCGGTCCGCCGAGCAGGTTGCTCAGCAGCAGCAGGCCATAGTAGCGCTCATCGGTGGCGGCATAGGCCCGCGCACCGAGCATGACGTGGGTTTGGTGGACGGGCTTCTTATAAGTGAAAGACCCACCCCCCTGCCCCTCCCTTGTAGGGAGGGGAGTAGTATGTTTCAAGCAGGCATCCGCATTCTCATTCTCAAAGGTACTTACTCCCCTCCCTACAAGGGAGGGGCAGGGGGGTGGGTCTATCTTAACATTGCCTTTTATAAACAGCACGGCGCGGGCGGGGCTGTAGGTGCGGCGGGCGAAGGCTTGGAGGTCGGAGGTGCGGTATTGGCGCAGGCGGTCGGCATTGCCGAGGATGCTGCGGCCGAGAGGGTGGTTGGGGAAGAGGAGGGCTTCGAAGTCATCGTAGATGAGCTCGGCGGGCGAGTCGTTGTAGCTCTCAATCTCATCGATGACCACCTCCACTTCTTTGTCGAGTTCCTCCTGGGGGAAGGTGCTGTTGAAGACGATGTCGAGGAGTAGGGGAATGGCACGCTTCAGGTGCTGGCGCATGAAGGTGGCGTAGTAGATGGTCTCCTCCTTGCCGGTGTAGGCGTTGAGGTCGCCGCCCACGCTTTCCATGCGATTCAGAATCTGCATGGAGGTGAGGCGCTCTGTGCCCTTGAAGGTCATGTGCTCCACGAGGTGCGCCATGCCGCTCTCGCTGTCCAACTCATGGCGCGTGCCGGTGGCTACGGCGATGCCGGCATAGACGACATCCGTGGCCGAAGGGGCAACGATGACGCGAAGACCGTTTTCTAAATTGAAAGATTGAAACATTGAAAGATTGAACTTTTGGAGCAGCGAGAGCAATCAAGCTCGCTTGAATTGCCGAGTCGTGACAAAAGTCAGCGAAGCTAAAGATTGAAACATTGTCGTAATAACGTTATAACGAGATAACGTAATAACGAAAAATCAAAACTCTTTGAACTGCGGGTTCTTCCGCTCCTTGATGGCCAGGCACTCCATCTCGATGAGCCAGGTGGGACGGCAGACGGGGGCCAGGGTGATGACGCAGGGCGTGTGGGGGAAGCGGTTGTCGAAGAGCTGGCGCACGGTGTCGTAGTCGCCCGTATCGCGCAGATAGACGATGATCTGTGCCACGTCGTCGAAGGTGGTGTCTGCCTCTGCCAGCAGGGCTTCTACGTTTTCCCACATGCGATAGGTCTGTTGCACGATGTCGCCGACATGGACGACCTCACCCTTATTATTGATGCTGGCGGTGCCGCTGATATAGACGTGGCTGCGGTCGCCGTAGTCGATGACGGTGCCGCGCTCGAAGGTGACACCATATTCATAGGTGGGGTTCAAGTGGGTCTTGGCATAGAGGTAGCGCTGCTGCTCGGGTGCGAAGCCCACGAGGGCGTAGGTGCCCAATTGTACCAATGCTTTTGTGTCGGCGGGCGAGCCTCCGATGCCTGTGGAGGCGATGAAATGGGTGTTTTTCGTGAGCCCCTGCGCCTCGAAGTTCTCGCGGCGGGCTCTGACCATGCCGGCATACTGCGTATCAACATCGCGGACATAGAACCAGGTGCGGATGCAGTTGTCGGCCAGCGTGGCGCCATAGCGCTGCAGCAGCGCCTCGTAATCGGTGAGCAGCGTGGTGGTTTGCTGGGCGCTGTCGCCTTCGGGGGCGCACATTCCCATCCGCCACAGGTGTTGGTAGCCGTTGTGGCTGGCTACGACGAGGTCGTCGCGCTCCGCGACATCCATGTTGTGGACGAGGTAGAGCCAGGCGGCCACCTTCGAACCGTCGAGGGGCGGCTGCTGGATAAAGCTCGTGGCTGCGGTCTCGTGCTGCGAGATGGCTGCCACTTGGTTGGTGGCATCGCTGAGGAAGTAGCGCTTGAAGACCACGCAGGCGCCGGCGCATGCCGCGCTGTGCAGCAATGCCTCTTCGGCCTGCTGCAGGCGCTGGAACTGCCCGGCAAACAATTCGCCGCGCGGTTCTACGTGGAGAATCGCGTGATGTTCGGTGATACCAGCCTCTGTGCTAAAGGTGGCGAGCTCCACCGAAACACCTGTTTCCGAATATGGAATCAATGTGTAATCCATGCGGTGCGTGGCAAAAACGCTGCAAAAGTAGTGCTTTTTTTCGTTAGAATTGCGTACCTCGCGAAAAAATTCGTTACTTTGCACCCGAAATACTTAAAAATAGGTAACGTGGACCAAGAACTCAACACGCTTATACACCCAACACCCGTCCCTAACAGGGGAGGGGACGGGGGAGGGGCTTCCTCAGACTTCGAGAACGCCCTGCGCCCCCTGCACTTTCAGGACTTCGCCGGCCAGACGCAGGTGGTGCAGAACCTGAAGGTCTTCGTGGAGGCGGCGCGTTATCGCGGCGAACCGCTCGACCACACGCTCCTGCACGGCCCTCCCGGACTAGGCAAGACGACGCTCTCCAACATCATTGCCAACGAGTTGGGCGTGGGCTTCAAGGTCACCAGCGGTCCCGTGCTGGACAAGCCTGGTGATTTGGCGGGCATCCTGACCTCCCTCGAGCCGCAGGATGTGTTGTTCATCGACGAGATCCATCGTCTGTCGCCCGTCGTGGAGGAGTACCTCTACTCGGCGATGGAGGATTACCGCATCGACATCATGATCGACCGCGGCCCCAGTGCGCGCTCGATACAGATTGACCTGAACCCCTTCACGCTCGTGGGTGCCACGACGCGCTCAGGCCTGCTCACGGCACCCCTGCGCGCTCGCTTCGGCATCAACTTGCATCTGGAATACTACGATGCCAAGACGCTGCAGGGTATCGTCCTGCGCTCGGCAGGCATCCTCGGGCAGCCCATCGATGCCGATGCGGCCGCCGAGATAGCGGGTCGCTCGCGCGGCACGCCACGTATCGCCAACGCCCTGCTGCGCCGTGTGCGCGACTTCGCACAGGTCAAGGGCAACGGGCGCATCGACCTGGAGATTGCGCGCTATGCCCTGGAGGCGCTGAACATCGACCGCCACGGTCTCGACCTCATCGACCGTAAGATCCTGCTGGCCATCATCGATAAGTTCAAGGGCGGCCCCGTGGGTATCACCACTATCGCCACCGCCATCGGCGAAGACCCCGGCACCATCGAGGAGGTCTATGAACCCTTCCTCATCAAGGAGGGCTTCATCAAACGCACACCTCGTGGCCGCGAGGTGACGGATTTGGCGTATGAGCATCTTGAAAGACCTACCCCCAACCCCTCCCGTGAGGGAGGGGAGTTAACCCTGCAGTTTGACTAAAAGCCCATGAAACAAGATATAGAATCTTTGCGCCAGCCCCTCCCCTCCCTCACGGGAGGGGTCGGGGGTGGGTCTTTCCCTATATTATCTCGCCAGATCTATGGCAAGCCGCTCGTCTATCTCGACAACGGTGCCACGACGCAGAAGCCGCAATGTGTCATCGATGCCATCACCGACGAATACCTGAATGTCAATGCCAACGTGCATCGTGGCGTTCACTATCTCTCGCAGGAAGCCACCCGCTTGTATGAGGAGGCCCGCGAGACGGTGAGAGCGTTCATTAACGCCCGTTCCACCACTGAAATCATCTTCACACGCGGCACCACGGAGAGCATCAACCTCGTGGCGGCCACCTTCGGACAGGCCTGCATGCAGGCGGGCGACGAGGTCATCGTCACCGAGATGGAGCACCACTCCAACATCGTCCCCTGGCAGCTGCTGCAGCTGCGCAAGGATATCAAGATCAGGGTGTGCCCCATCACCGACGACGGCCGCCTTGACCTCGACGTGCTCCCCACGCTCTTCTCACCCAACACCAAGCTGCTGGCCTGCACCCATGTCAGCAATGTCCTCGGCACCGTGAACCCCGTGAAGGACATCATCGCGATGGCGCACGCCCACGGCGTCCCCGTCCTCATCGATGCGGCGCAGAGCGTGCCTCACATGGCGGTCGATGTGCAGGCGCTGGACTGCGACTTCCTGGCCTTCAGCGGCCATAAGGTCTATGGCCCCACTGGCATCGGCGTGCTCTACGGCAAGGAGCAATGGCTCGAGAAGCTGCCTCCCTACATGGGCGGCGGCGAGATGATCGGTAAGGTCAGCTTCGAGCGCACCACCTTCAATGTGCTTCCCTACAAGTTTGAGGCCGGCACCCCCGACTATGTCGCCGCCCGCGGCCTCGCCGTGGCCCTCGACTTCGTCAGCGGTATCGGCATGGGCAAGATAGCAGAATACGAGCATGAGCTGGGCACTTATGCCTATGAACAACTCATGCAAATCGAGGGTATGCATATTTACGGACCCGCCCCGAGTCCTGTCATCTCCTTCAATTTAGCAGCTGAGGGTGGGGCGGCATTCATCCACCACCTTGACCTCGGCACCCTTCTGGACCGCCTCGGCATCGCCGTGCGCACGGGTCACCACTGCGCCGAACCCCTCATGCACCGCTTGGGTATCGAGGGTACCGTGCGCGCCAGCTTCGCCCTCTACAACACAAAAGAAGATGTCGATGCCTTGGTGGCAGGCATCGACCGTGTGCGTAAGATGTTCTGAGATGGTGGTGGCGAGGTAAAAACCTTATTTTCCCGTCAGGATGCGTTTGATGCTGTCAAGTTTGTTGAGGGCATCAATGGGCGTAAGGCTGTTGATGTCGAGGCCGAGGATCTGGTCGCGAATCTGGCTGAGCACGGGGTCGTCGAGCTGGAAGAAGGAGAGTTGCATGTGGTCTCTCTCAGGCATGGCCCCTATCTTGGCACCCATGCCGAGGCCCTCGCGGTCGGCGCTGGCTTCGAGCTGGTGCAGGATCATCTCGGCACGCTTCACGATGTCCTTGGGCATACCGGCCAGGCGCGCCACATGAATACCGAAGCTATGCTCTGAGCCTCCGGGCTCCAGCTTGCGCACGAAGAGCACCTTGCCGCGCACCTCGCGCACGCTGACATTGAAGTTCTTGATGCGTGCGAAGTGCTTCTCCATCTCGTTGAGCTCGTGGTAGTGGGTGGCGAAGAGCGTGCGGGCGTGGCCGCGCTGGTTCTCATGGATGAACTCCACGATGGCCCATGCGATGCTGATGCCGTCGTAGGTCGAGGTGCCGCGACCCAGCTCATCGAAGAGGATGAGTGAGCGCTCCGAGATATTGTTTAGGATGTTGGCGGCCTCGCTCATCTCCACCATGAAGGTGCTTTCGCCCACCGATATATTATCGCTCGCGCCCACGCGCGTGAAGATCTTATCGACCCAACCGATGCGGGCACTCTCGGCAGGTACGAAGCAACCCATCTGTGCCAGCAGCGTGATGAGGGCCGTCTGGCGCAGTAGCGCACTCTTACCGGCCATGTTGGGACCGGTGATGATGAGGATCTGCTGGTTCTGCGTGTCGAGGCGCACGTCGTTGGCGATATAGCGTTCGCCCACGGGCATCTGACATTCGATGACGGGGTGGCGGCCCTGACGGATGTCTATCTCTGTGCTGTCATCGACCACGGGGCGTATGTAGTTGCGCTCGGCGGCGGTGGTGGCGAAGGAGAGGAGGCAGTCGAGCTGTGCCACGAGCTGCGCATCGCGCTGTATGTCGGGGGCAAAGACAGCCACGTCGGCGACGAGTTCTGTGAAGAGGCGTGTCTCCAGGGCGATGATTTTGTCCTCGGCACCCAGTATCTTCTCCTCGTACTCCTTGAGTTCCTGTGTGATATAGCGCTCGGCGTTGACGAGTGTCTGCTTGCGGATCCAGTCTGCCGGCACGCGGTCCTTATACGTGTTGCGCACTTCGAGATAGTAGCCGAAGACGTTGTTATAGGCCACCTTCAAGCTCTGGATGCCCGTCTGTTCAGCCTCTCGCTGCTGGAGTCGCAGGAGGTAGTCTTTGCCGCCGGTGGCGATGCTGCGCAGCTCGTCCAGCTCGGCATTGACACCCTTAGCGATGACGTTGCCCTTCTGCACCTGCAGGGGCGGGTCGGGTTGTACCTCGCGGGCGATGCGGTCGCGGATGCTGGCGCAGAGGTTCAGCTGTTCGCCGATGCCGCGCAGCGTGTCGTCGTCGGTCTCCATGCACACCTTCTTGATAGGTTCGATGGCTTGCAGGGCGACGCGCAGTTGCACGATATCACGTGGCGATACGCGTCCCACGGCCACCTTCGAGGTGATGCGCTCCAGGTCGCCAATGACCTGCAGCTGCTCAGCGATGAATTCGCGGAATTCGGGGTGGCGGAAGTAGTAATCGACGACGTCGAGGCGGTGGTTGATCTGTGTGGTGTCGCGCAGCGGGAACAGCATCCAGCGGTGCAGCAGACGTGCGCCCATGGGTGTCGTGGTGTGGTCCAGGACATCCAGGAGCGAGCGGCCGCCGTCGTTGAGCGGTTGTATGAGTTCCAGGTTGCGCACGGTGAACTTGTCGAGTCGCACGAAGCGCTCCTCCTCGATGCGGCTGATGCCCGTGATATGCTGGAGCTGCGTGTGCTGCGTCAGCTCCAGGTACTGCAGGATGGCCCCTGCGGCGATGACACCGGCGCGCAGGCCGTCGATGCCGAAGCCCTTGAGGTTCTTGACCTCGAAGTGGCGCGTGAGCTTGTCGTTGGCTGTCTGGCTGGTGAACACCCAGTCGTCGAGCTCATAGGTCACGAACTTCGTGCCGAAGCATCCCTCGAAGAGACCCTTGCGGCCGCGCTCATAGAGCACTTCCTTGGGGGCGAAGTTACCCATCAGCTTATCGACATAGTCCGCCGGGCCCTCGGCCACGAGCCATTCACCCGTGGAGATGTCCAGGAAGCTGACCCCCACGAGGTCCTCCTTCATGAAATGCACGGAGGCGAGGAAGTTGTTCTCGCGGTAGTTGAGCACCGTGTCCGTCATCGCCACGCCCGGCGTGACCAACTCCGTGATGCCACGCTTCACGAGTTTCTTCGTGAGCTTGGGGTCTTCGAGCTGGTCGCAGATGGCCACGCGGCGCCCGGCACGCACGAGCTTGGGCAGATAGGTGTCCAGCGCGTGATGGGGGAAGCCGGCCATCGCCGTGTTCTCACCCTCGCGACCGTTGTTGCGCTTCGTGAGCGTGATGCCGAGAATATCTGCGGCCTCCACAGCATCCTGCGCGTAGGTCTCATAGAAGTCTCCACACCTGAAGAGCAGGATGGCATCGGGATGCTTTGCCTTCAGGTCGAAGAACTGTTTCATCATCGGGGTGATTTCGGCCATGTCTTCTTTTCGTTGAACGTTTAGCGGTTATCGTTTAGCGTCTGCAAAGGTAAGGAAATTCTTTAAACTCTCAACTTTAAACTCTCAACTTTTTCCTCACGGAGGCATTTTTTCCTGCTTGGAGAGCCGTGAGAGGGGGTATATAAAAACAGAAACGGCCCTTCTCACGAAGAGCCGTACCTAAAAGCTATGAACAAATCTTTGTTGAATCTCTCAGAATAACTTTTAGAGAACATCTAACGATGTAAATCTCTTGCTTTTTCTGGGCGCATCACTGCGGCAGTTGTGCGTGGCTATTCTGAAATGGAAACCCCCGAAGGGGCATCCTGCAATCAACTTACCTTAACTAACTTACCTAAAGATGAGCCGCCGATGCGGCTCGGGAGATGAAAACCTTTAAAACTAACCTAATACCATGAAAAACCGTATATTGTAGATGTATCTGTCACAGACACTTTCTAACCTTTATCAGTTGTCTTTCTCTTAAGACAGTGCAAAGGTACGCAGAATTCGTGTAATGTGTACACTATATATCTCTCTTTTTCTGCCAATCTTTTTATTTTATTGATATACATCAAGCCCTCCGCATCGATTGCGAAGGGCTTGCTCTGTTTTCGTTACCGTTAACCTTACCGTTTTCGTTATCGTTAAGGTTATCGTTAAGGTTAAGGTTTATTTCGGCTGCTTGCCGATGTAAGCGAGAATACCGCCATCGACATACAGGATGTGTCCGTTCACGGCGTTGGAAGCCTCGGAAGCCAGGAAGACAGCAGGACCGGTGAGCTCCTGCGGGTCGAGCCAGCGGCCTGCGGGGGTCTTGGCACAGATGAAGCTGTCGAAGGGATGACGGCTGCCGTCGGGCTGCTTCTCGCGCAGCGGAGCTGTCTGGGGCGTTGCAATGTAGCCCGGGCCGATGCCGTTGCACTGGATGTTATACCCGCCGTACTCCGAGCAGATGTTGCGGGTCAGCATCTTCAGACCGCCCTTGGCGGCAGCGTAGGCGCTGACGGTCTCGCGACCCAGCTCAGACATCATCGAGCAGATGTTGATGATCTTACCATGACCCTTGGCCATCATGTCGGGCAGCACAGCCTTGGAGACGATGAACGGAGCGTTCAGGTCGATGTCGATGACGCGGCGGAAGTCAGCGGCCTCCATCTCGTGCATGGGCACGCGGCGGATGATGCCGGCGTTGTTCACGAGGATGTCGATGGTGCCCACCTCTTCCTTGATCTTCTTCACGAGCGCCTGCACGGCGGGTTCGTCGGTGACGTCGCAGACATAGCCGTGAACTTTGATGCCCTTCTCGGCGTATGACTTCAGACCCTTGTCCACCAACTCTTGGTTGATGTCGTTGAAGCAGATGGTGGCGCCCTGCTCAGCAAAAGCGCTGGCGATAGCAAAACCGATGCCGTAGCTGGCACCTGTGACGAGGGCTACCTTACCCTCGAGGGAGAAATTAAGATAAGGATTCATAGTTTTTTAAGTTTATGATAAATGTGAATAGTACATTTCGACTGCAAAGATAGCATTTAATGTTGAAAGTTGCGAGGTGAAAGCTGAAAGTTTTGCTCTTTTTTATTCATTTTTAATCTTTCACACCCCAATCATCATTCATCAATCCTCACTCTTCACTCTACTCGCTCAGCAGCACGCACACCTTGTCTTGGAAGTTACGGCCGTCGGCCATGCGGCTGACACCCTGGTTCATGATGGCGAAGGCCATGAGCTGGTTGGTGGAACGTTGGGTGGTGTAGCCCACGAGTGTGCTGACAGCCGTCACGGAGCCCGTCTTGGCTCTCACGTTGGCAGCTGCTGGCGTGCCCGTCATGCGTTTCTTCAGCGTACCATCGATGCCTGCTATGGGCAGAGCCTCCAGCAGAGGATTGAAGATGCTGTCTGGACGTGCGGCGGCGTAGGCCAGCAGACGTGTGAACACTTCGGGCGTCTGGTAGTTGTATAGCGACAGGCCACTACCGTCGGCCACGGAGGAGCCCTCAGCGTTGAGGATCTGATAGATGCGGGGGGCTATCAGTTTGCGGCTTCGGCCCAGCTGGTAGAACACCGACTCGGCACACAGGTTGTCGCTCTCCTTCATCATCGGCAGTAGCACCTCTGCAAGCGGCCTGTAGAAGGTGGCCAGACAGCGGGCCGTGGCGGGAGCCACGCCCTTGGCGACGCCCTTCGCGAGGGTGATGCCCGCATTCCGTAGCGCCGTCAGCATCTGTGCCGCCAGTCCCGGCTTGCCACCGAGTAGGAGAGGGGTGAGCGTGGGGTTGTCGTCGTCCCAGCACCATCCCCAGCCATATTCATCCTCGTCCTTCAGCGAGGCATCGGCCAGCAGGCGACCCGTCACCCGGCGCACCCCCGCCGCCTTCAGCCGTGCGGCCAGCGTGCGTACATCCGCAGCTGTGAGCAGCGGGTCCATGCCACCTTTTATATATAGGTCGCCCTGCAGCACTCCATCCTTCAGCGGTGCCGTGGTCAGCAGCTGCGTCTGGAACTGGTAATGCGGCCCCAGCACGTCCAGGGCCGTGATGGCCGTCACCACCTTCTCCGTCGATGCCGGCCGCATGCGCTGTTGGGCGGCGTAGCTATAGACGACCTCCCCCGTCGTGAGGTTCACGATGTGCAATCCCAGCTGCGACACCGTCAGCAGCGAATCCTGCGTCTGCAGCAGGCTATCGATGCGCATGGCCAAGCGTTCACTGGGCGTCAGCGCTTTCTTGCTCGCCTTTGACTGCGGCGTCACAGTCGTGCCGCCCAGTGCCGTCATCCTTCCGTCCGGCAGTTGCTGCCTCCTCACCGCCTTCCTCGAGCTTCCGCACCCCGTCACCAAGGCCACCGTCACCACCGCGATGAATATTGCTGTGAAAAACTTTCTCATCATATCTTACCTGTTATCTTTTGTCTATACTTATTCTTATCACGTTTTCGCCTGCAAAGTTAATACATTTCCACCAATGTAGTATGCAAAAAACGAAAATGTTACATTTCAGACATAGAAAAGTCTCCTTTCCCCCTCATCCATCCTCCCTCTTCCTTCTGCCATCTTACATCATCCATCTTCCATCAAAACCCTTAAAGCTTCTGCGCAAAACCCTTAAGGCTTTTTCTCATAACCCTTAAGCCTTTCGGCCAAAACCCTTAGGGGTCCTTTGAAAGACACTACTACTCCCTGGCCTTACCCTCTATAGTCCCTACGCGCAGAGACTATAGAGGGGTCGCTCAGGAACTATAGAGTATAACGTAGCGCAGTGCGATGGCGATCCCTTCAACACCTCGCGAGCCCAGATGCGGAACTGCGTGGCCTCATAGCTGTTTACGCGATAGCCAACGGCGATGATGGCATCCAGATTATAGAGAATCGTGCCCGTATCATCGCAATTGTCCGAGAGAATTGGAATTTTTCGAATCGCGTCGGACACCTTGGGTGCCACTTTGTATTATGTTACCACAATCACCCAAGTTCCGTCTTTTCGACTACCATCACGGGCAAGGATTCCTAAAGCCTGCAATTGGGTCAAGTCTTTCAGTATTGTACGTTGTGACACCCCTGTCTTTTGTGCAATCTTTTGTGAAGTCAGGGTTTCGTCATCTGCAATCATGAATAGCATTTTCTCTTGACGTTCAGATACTTTTGTTCGCTTGTTTTTTTGAACTCTTTTATGAAGTCGCTTGCTTATACGGCAGTATAACAATCCATTCTCCATCTTTACGACTACCCTTGCGTGAAAGAAATCCCATAGATTGTAATTGTGAAATGTACCGCTGAAAGGTTCTGAACTTGATATCGAGCTTTTGCGCCAATTCACTTGTCGTAATAAAGGGATCCGATTGTATTTCGAACAATATAATCTTTTGAATGTCAGATAATTCTTTTACGCCACCTTTTACGCCAATTTGTTCAACCGAGAGTGTTTCGGTTACAAATACTGGATGGCAAGGAATGTCTATCAAGAAGTATGTCCTCTCTTCGTCCGTCTCGATAGTCGCTCTGGGCGAGCCGTTGGCTTTCAACTCGTCCTGAATGGTAGGAATACCCGTTGCGCGACCCTCGGTCAGATTCAACTCCTTCAAGAATTCACCAAGCCTGCGGTTACGATAGCGGTGACAGCTTGATAAGGACGCTCTTTTATCGGGTCATCTTCTTGTGATTTCTTTATTTACTTTTATCTGTCTTTTTTGGCCTGTTCCACTTCGGGAACATCATCGCCTGTGGGAATTGTTAGGTTGCTTTTTATGTTAAATCTTAACTCGTTTTCATCTTCATGTTAAAGAATTCGGTTTTTTTTAACTTGAACTCTGCGAGGGCTGCTTTATACTGATCTTAAATGCGGCCAACTGTGGTGTGGTGTTGTTCGACATAGGAAGTGGTTATTTTGCTGCAAATTTATAACAATTCCAGCAGAAAACGGCACGGAACATCAATAATCATCCGTTTTTATCTCTTTTTCACAAAAATGCACCCTTGGGGAGGGATTAATGGGGTGAGAGCATCATTTTTCTGGGGGAAAAGGAGGCTCGTAAGAAAATTATGTGTACTTTTGCGGCACATAAATCTCTTTAACTAACGATGATTCGTAAATTCGACTTTCTCATTATCGGCTCGGGTGTAGCCGGGATGAGCTATGCGCTCAAGGTGGCGCAGAGTGGAAAAGGCAAGGTGGCACTCATCTGTAAGACAACGATTGATGAGGCTAATACGGACAAGGCACAGGGTGGCGTGGCCTCGGTCACGAACCTGAAAGTAGATAACTTCGAGAAGCATATACAGGACACGATGGTGGCGGGCGACTTCATCAGCGACCCGGCAGCCGTGGAGCAGGTGGTGAGGAACGCGCCCAAGGGCATTGCCGACCTGGTGAAATGGGGCGTGAACTTCGACAAGAACGAGGATGGCGAGTTCGACCTGCACCGCGAGGGCGGCCACAGCGAGTTCCGCATCCTGCATCACGCCGACGACACGGGCCACGAGATCCAGCAGGGACTCATCCGTGCTGTGCGCCGCAACAAGCGTATCACGGTGCTGGAGAACCACTTCGCTGTGGAGATCATCACGCAGCACCATCTGGGACGCGAGGTGAACCGCCACATGACGGACATCGAGTGCTACGGTGCCTATGTCCTCGACCCCGACACGCAGAAGATTGACACGTTCCTGTCGCGCGTCACGCTGATGGCCACCGGCGGCACGGGGGCTGTCTATGCCACCACCACGAATCCCAACATCGCCACGGGCGACGGCATCGCGATGGTCTATCGCGCCAAGGGCATCGTGAAGGACATGGAGTTCGTGCAGTTCCACCCCACGGCGCTCTATAACCCTGCCGAGACGCATCCCGCCTACCTCATCACGGAGGCCATGCGTGGCTACGGCGGCATCCTGCGCCTGCCCAACGGCGAGGAGTTCATGCAGAAGTACGACAAGCGCCTCTCGCTGGCACCCCGTGACATCGTGGCCCGTGCCATCGATAAGGAGATGAAGATCCACGGCATCGACCACGTCTGCCTGGACGTCACCCATAAAAACCCCGAGGAGACGAAGCACCACTTCCCCAATATCTACGCCAAATGCCTCAGCATCGGCATCGACATCACGAAGCAGTACATTCCCGTGGTGCCCTGCGCGCATTATATGTGTGGCGGCATCAAAGTGGACCTCAACGGCGAGAGCACCATCCATCGCCTCTATGCCGTCGGCGAGTGTTCCTGCACGGGTCTGCACGGCGGCAACCGCCTGGCCAGCAATTCGCTGATAGAGGCTGTGGTGTATGCCGACAAGGCTGCCGAGCACGCCATCGCGAACATCGACAACTATTCCTTCAACGACCAGGTGCCGGAATGGAACGACGAGGGTACGATGACGAATGAGGAGAAGGTGCTCATCGCGCAGGACATGAAGGAGGTCGGGCAGATCATGTCCAACTATGTGGGCATCGTGCGCAGCGACCTGCGCCTGCATCGCGCCTGGACGCGCCTGGACATCATCTATGAGGAGACGGAGGAGCTGTTCAAGCGCGTGAAGGCCTCGAAGGACATCTGCGAGCTCCGTAATATGGTTAACGTGGGCTATCTCATTACGCGTCAGGCCATTGAGCGCAAGGAGAGTCGCGGCCTACACTACACGGTCGATTACCCGAAGCACGCCTACGACCAGAAATAGGCGTCGATGGAGATGGTGCGTGTGCCGTCGGAATCGGCGGCGATGCGCACGCGGAGGGTGTCCTCGGGGAGGAGTTCCTCGATGAGTTCGGGCCATTCGATGAAGCAGGGGTGGCCGCTGTAAAGGTAATCCTCGAAACCCATGTCGTAGGCTTCCTCGAGGCGCTTGATGCGATAGAAATCGAAGTGAAAGATCTTTGCCTCTTCAGGGCTGACGGGCTCTGAGGAGGCATATTCGTTGACGATGGCGAAGGTGGGCGAGGTGACGGGCTCGGTGACGCCCATCTCGCGGCAGAGGGCTGCGATGAAGGTGGTCTTGCCGGCACCCATACCGCCGTAGAAGGCGATGATGCGGTGGTCGCCAAATTCACGGTAGAACTCGCGGGCTGCGGAGTCCAGCGCATCCTCCGTGAAGGTGATAAAGGGTTTATATTCTGTTGCTTTCATTATTCTTTAATCCTTATTCTTTCACATGAATGACCACTAATTAGATTCATGTAATGACCAAAAATATTCATGACCATTGTTGTGCCTATTCATGATCATTCGTGTGAAAAGTTTGTTGCTTACTTCACGAGGAATTTGCGGCCATTGACGATATTGATGCCTTTCTGCAGGCGCTTCATCTTCTGCCCCGCTAGGTTGAAAATGCTCCCTTCGCTCACTGCCCACGCCGTACTGCCGCCCATTCCGAGCAGCACAGCAAGCAACGTCAGCAGCCTCAAGCTGCTGAGCTTGTGTAGTAAATGTTTCATTATAAGATTGTTGTCGGATTATCCTAAAATCTTCGTGCAAAGGTAGGGCTTTTTGTTGTGCTGTGCAAGGTTTTTCGCATTTCTTTATCGCTCACCCACAGATTTTTGTTTCAGGTAGTCTTCGAAGTAGCGGGTGATGCGTTCGTGGAGATGCACCTGGTCGGTGCCGAACATGTTATGGCCGTCGCCCGGGTAGAGGAAGAGGTCGGGCTGCGTGCCGGCATCGATGCTGGCGCGGATGAAGGAGAGGGTGTGCTGCGGTACACAGGTGGGGTCGTTGTAGCCCAGGATGATCTGCAGGCGACCCTTCAGGTTCTTGGCCTTGGGCAGGAGGCTGCAGGCGGCATAGCCTTCGGGGTTCTGCTGCGGGGTGTCCATATAACGCTCGCCATACATCACCTCATAGTACTTCCAATCCACCACGGGACCACCGGCGACGCCGACCTTGAAGACATCGGGATAGGTGCACATCAGGTTCGTGGTCATGAAGCCGCCGAAGCTCCAGCCGTGGATGCCCATGCGGTCTGCATCCACGTAGGGCAGGCTCTTCAGGAACTCCACGCCGCAGAGCTGGTCCTTCATCTCCTCCTCGCCCAGGTGGCGGAAGGTGGTTTGCTCAAACTGCTGGCCGCGGTACTGCGAGCCTCTGTTGTCGAGAACGAAGATGACATAGCCCTTCTGCGCCATGTAGATCTCCCAGCCACGGAAGTAGTAGCCGCGCGAGGCCTGCACGTTGTGGGCATGGGGACCGCCATAGACATAGACGACGGTGGGATATTTCTTCGTGGGGTCGAAATCGACGGGTTTGATGAGGCGGTAGTAGAGGTCGGTGACGCCATCGGCGGCCTTGATGCTGCCGCCGGTAATCTCAGGTACGTTGTAGTCCTTCCACGGGTCTTCAGCCGTGAGGAGGTTCACACTCTTGCCGCTCTTGGTGTCCGTGAGTTCCACGCGACGGGTTACCGTGGGTGACGAATAGGTGTCAATGAGCTGTGCGCCGGTGGCACTCAGTGTGGCGCTATGCACCCCCTCACCCGCTGAAAGGAGGGTTGGCAGCGCCTGGCTATCTTTAATCTTTAATCCTTTATCTTTAATCTCCACCTTGTGAATCGTGTGGTGCAGGGGATGGGTGACATTGCCGATGAAAAGGGCTGTTTTCTCCTTTTGGTTGAAGCCCAGGAAGTCACGCACGGTGAAGTCGCCGGGTGTCAGCAGCGTCACGGCGATGTGGTCGCAGGTGGTGCCGCCGCCTGCTGCCTCACGCCATTCGGGGTATGTCTTCTTGCGGAGGTTGAGGAGATAGAGGTGGTTCCAGTTGTCGCGGCTGCTCTGCATCACGGCCTTCGTGGCATCCCACGGCAGGAACGTCAGGGTGTGCAGGGGCTCCACATACTTCGGGTGCTTCTCCTCGATGAGGGGCTCCACATCCTTTACACCTGTGGCGGCGTCATAGGCGAAGAGCTGCATGAAGTCCTGGTCGCGATTGAGCTCGAAGACATACAGCTTCTTGCCGTCGGGGGCCCACGAGAGGTTCGTCATGTAGTCGGTCTTGGGCTTCGGGTTCTGCAGCCACACGGTCTTGCCCGTGGGCACGTCGAAGACGGCCACGCTGACATCCTCAGACTCCTCGCCCGCCATCGGGTATTTATCGACATAGGTGGCGGCGATGCGCTGGGTGATATCCACCTGTGGGTAGCTGGGGATACGGCTCTGGTCCTTCTTGTAGAACGCCAGGCGCTGGCCGTCGGGGCTCCAGAAGAGGCCGCTGGAAATGCCGAATTCATCGCGGCTGACGCTGTGGCCATAGACGATGTCATCGGAGCCGTCGGTCGTGAGCTGCGTGCGCTGCCCGTCGGCCGTCTGCACGAAGACATTCGGGCCGATGCAGTAGGCCATCGCGCGGCTCTCCTTGTTCCACACCAGTTCCGTGGCACCTTCCTGAATAGGACCTCGCCACACGACCTCCTTCTTCTCGAAGTCGAGGAGGATGATCTCCTTGGGTGTCTGCACCTTCACCATGGGCTGGTCGGCATAGGGGAACGTGAGGTTCGTGCACGCCCGCACTACCTTCTCGCCCAGAATGCCGTTCAAATCATCTGCCGTGAACAACTTTAAACTTTCAACTTTAAACTTTAAACTCTCCATGGCTTTCGCCTCGTCCACCGTCAGTTCTATGGCTTTTTCGCCCCACCAGGTGGTGAACATATACTTGGGTTGGAGGTTCCAGAAGGTGGAACCGCCCGGCAGGAGGTCATCGAGCGTGAAGCTCTTCTTCGTGGTGGCTTGCGACACCACAGGAGTTGCAGTTTGTGCCATTGTTGTCAGCGCGGCCAGCAGTGCGACCGCCAAGTTTTGTATGCGTTTCATAAAGTGGTTGTTAATAGGTGTGTGAGCTGGATTCGAGTTCTTCGCGGGTGAGCTTCTTGCGGTCGATGGCGCGCCAGGCATAGATGATGTAGGCGAGGACGAAGGGCACGAGGAGCGAGACATAGAACATCGTGCGCAGGGTGAACTCGCTGCTACAGGAGTTCTGCATGGTGAGCGACGACTGCAGGTCGGCGGTGGAGGGATAGTAGGCGGTATTGTTCCAGGCGGAGCAAAGCAGCAGGGCGAGGACGGTGAGCACAGTGCCGATGCCGGCAGGCCAAATCGCCCGGATTTGACAATTTGACGATTTACAATTTACGGATTTTCCGCGAATTCCGCTATAAATACCATAGAGGACGAGGAGGACGCCGATGAGGAGGATGACGAGGAGGTACCACATGTCGAGCAGGTTGTGCAGGTACTTGTAGGGCTCCATGAAGATGACACCCGTGGCGGGGTCGTAGGCGTAGCCGTCCTTCAGCAGCAGGTGCACGAGATAGGCGACGAAGAGGATGACGAAGGGCACGGCGGCACCGATGAGGCGCACACTGCCGCGGCTGCGGATGTCCTCGTCATCGACATTGTTCATGATGTAGAGGATGCCCAGCGTGCGTGCCAGGAAGACAACGGCAAAGCCCAGCACCAGCACCCACGGGTTGAGGAGGGCGTCGAGACCGTGGGAGGCGTTGGCCCAATGGCTTATGACGAGAGACCCACCCCCGACCCCTCCCGTGAGGGAGGGGAGACCTATAAGGTTGCCTTTCTCGACGATGAAGTTGGAACCTTCGAAGAAGGTGGCGACGGCACCGCCGAGGAGCAGCGGGCCGAGGATGCCGTTGAGGGTGAGGAAGAACTGGAACGTCTTGGGGCCGAGGAAGTTGCCGAGCTTGTTCTGGAACTCGTAGCTCACGGCCTGAAGGACGAAGGTGAACAGGATGAGCATCCACAGCCAGTAGGCACCGCCAAAGCTGGTGCTGTAGAACAGTGGATAGGAGGCGAAGAAGGCGCCGCCGAAGGTGACGAGGGTGGTGAACGTGAACTCCCACTTGCGGCCGGTGGAGTTATAGATGAGGCGGCGGCCCTGCTCCGTGTAGCCGAGGCTGCCAGCTACGGAGTTGGCGCCCTGCACGAAGAGCAGGAACACGAGGATGGCACCGAGCAGTGCGACAACGAAGCACCAGTAGTGCTGGAGAAATTCGTAACTCATAGTTATTTGAATTTTTCGTTATTACGTTATAACGTTATGTCGTTATTACGATGATTATTCTGTCCCCCTCTTGATTTGCTTGAGCATAATATTGATTTCTACCGCCAACATGGTGGTGAAGAGGGCGAGGAAGAGCCAGAAGGTGGTGGCGACGGCACTGGAGCCGATGTCCGAGACGGAGGCCCCCACGGGCAGCATGTCCTGAATGGTCCAGGGCTGACGGCCGAACTCAGCCACCAGCCAGCCGCTCTCGGAGCAGATGTAGGCGCAGGGGACGAGGGCTATTGACAGCCAGAGGAGCCAGGCAGGGAAGGCCCCCCTCCCGACCTCCCCCGTAATGGGGAGGAGTTCCCCTCCCTCACGGGAGGGGTTAGGGGTGGGTCTTTTTTTGCGCCAGTCGAAGAACAGGATGACGGCGAAGAAGAGGATGAACAGACCGCCGAAGCCAACCATCACGCGGAAGGCCCAGAAGTTGACGGCCACAGGAGGCACGAGCTCTGCCTCGTCCTTGATAAAGCCATAGCCGAAATAGGGCATGTTGGAATTGATAATGGACAATTGACAATTGACAGTTGTGTCATCGGCGCCTTCGGCTTTGGCCTTCCGGTAGGCGGCGAGGGAGGCGAGGGCGGCGCGACCGCGCTCCATCTTCTCCTGCGCGCTGGGTTCGACGGTGCCGTCCGCGCGCGTGTAGCCTTTTAAGATATCATTGATGCCGGGCACGAAGCCGTTGAAGTCGTTGGTGGCCATGAAGGAGAGGGCGTAGGGCACCTCGATACCCTCGACAATCTTCAGGCCCTGAGCGGTGCCGCCGTCGTAGAGCGCCTCCATCGCGGCCAGCTTCATGGGCTGTACGGCGGCAACGGTCTGTGCCGACTTATGGCCTGTAGCACCTGCCAGCACGCTGGCGATGAGTCCCACGATGGCTGCGATGCGGATGCTCTTCAGCGCCATCTCGCGCTCGGCCTCGCGACGCTTGAGGAGATACCAGCCTGAGACAGCCACAACGAACACGGCACCCACAATCCACGATGAAATGGCCGTGTGGCAGAACTTGTCGATGGCGAAGGGCGAGAGGGCCACGTCGGCGAAGGAGGTCATCTCATTACGCATCGTATCGGGATTGAACTCGCAGCCCACAGGGTATTGCATCCATGAGTTGGCCACGAGGATCCACCACGCTGAGATGGTGGCGCCTAGCCAGGTGAGCCATGTGGAGGCGAGGTGGAAGCTGCGCGACACCTTCTCCCAGCCGAAGTACATGACGGCCACGAAGGTGCTCTCCATGAAGAAGGCCACGATGCCCTCGATGGCCAGCGGCGCGCCGAAGATGTCACCCACGAACCACGAGTAGTTCGACCAGTTCGTGCCGAACTCGAATTCCAGGATGATGCCTGTGGCAATACCCATGGCGAAATTGATACCGAACAGACGCTGCCAGAACTGCGTCGTCTTGCGCCAGAAGGCATCGCCTGTGCGGTAGTACTTGGTTTCCATGATGGACATGATGAGTCCCAGTCCCAGCGTCAATGGGACAAAGAGCCAGTGGTAGATGGCTGTCAGCGCAAACTGGGCGCGTGCCCAGTCGATGGCAGAGAGGTCAAGGGTTAGAAGGTTCATAGGCTTTTCGTTATTTTCGTTTTTGTTATGGTTTTCGTTTTCTTCGTTATTACGTTATTACGTTATTTCGTTATTACGTTATTTCGACTCTTTATTTCAATCCTCAGATTGTCCCCCTTGGGGGACTACAGGGGGCTCCATCCTCTGCTCCAATTCTCCTGCTACGAAGTCGGACTCATGGCCTTTCTCGGCGTGTTGGCTGATGAAATCGGGAAAAAAGAAGAGTTTCAGGACGAGGAAGATGACGAACAGCTTGATGGCAATGATGAGCCAGAGCGTGCGCCCCAGCGTCATGTTGCGGAATCCATCGTAGTAGAGATGGAACGCCTTATGCCAGAAACTCTCGTGCGTCGTCATGGGGTTGGAGGGTGTTGGTATATTGTTGCAGCAGTTGGGTGATGCCTTTGCGGATGCTGAGGAGTCCGAAGTCCTCGGGGTGTATGTCCTCGGGGCGTAGCCAGAGGAGCTCGCCGGCATCGTCGGCAGCGCGGGCGCCTTCGCAGCTGTTGACGCGGCAGCGGTAGAACATGTCCATCGTGTGTACCGTGAAGCCCGAATAGACATACTGGTTAGGGATGGAGAACAGGAACTCCACGGCAGCGACATCAAGGCCCGTCTCCTCCTTCACCTCGCGCATCACGCCCTCCTCGCTGGTTTCGTAGAGGTCCGAGAATCCACCCGGCAAGTCCAAGGTGCCCTTGGCAGGCTCCTTGGCGCGACGCACACACAGCCACTCTATTTGACCATTTGACAATTTACCATTTGACGATTGGTCAGAGGCTGGTCTTTCGATGAGGGCGACGGTGGCGGCGGCGGGGTTGATATAGTAGGTAAAACCGCACGCCTCGCAGTGCTTCGACTTGCCGTTGTGCGGCACGAAGCGCTCAGAGCCGCACTTGGGACAGAAACGGAAGAGGGAAAGGGGATGCATGGGGTTTATGGTTGAGGGTTTATGGTTGAGGGTTGAGGGTTTATGGTTGAATATTGATGATTGATGAATATCTCTAATCTCTAATCTTTAATCCTTAATCCTTAATCTCATCGATCAGATGCTGTGCATTTCCCCATTTCTCCATGAGCCAGAGGACAAAGCGGATATCGACGCCGATGCAGCGCTGCAGGGCGCTGTCGAAGGAGATGTCGGAGCTGAGGGCGTCCCAGTTGCCGTCGAAGGCGAGGCCGATGAGCTCGCCGCGGCCATTGAACATCGGGCTGCCGCTGTTGCCGCCCGTGATATCGTTGGTAGTGAGGAAGCAGAGGGGCAGCTGGTGCGTGGTGGCGTCGGCATAGCGACCATAGTCGCCGTTCTTCAGCAGCGTCAGCACCTCAGCCTGCACGCGGTAGTCAGGGTTCGCACTCCCCTTCTCTATCTTCTCGATGAGCGAAGGCATGGTGGTGAGATAGTCGTGGTGGGTGCCGGCATTCGTGTAGTCGCTGACGATGCCATAGCTCATGCGCTGTGTGAAGTTGGCATCGCTGTAGTGTGGCGCGTCCTGCTCCATCTCCAGCACGGCCTGCGTGAGCAGGTCCTCGTTGTAGCGGATAACGGGACCGGTGGCGTCGGTCACCTTACGAATCATCTGCTTGTTCATGCGTAGGATATCTATCATCATCTTCTCGGCGGGGTCTTTCAGAAAGTCATCCTTGTCCAACACGGAGTCCGTGGCGAGGACGTCGGCCAGCTCCTTGTCCGAGAAATTGACGGTGGCCTTCTTCTTCACCTTCATGCGGTTCCACTGTTCCAGCGAGGTCAGCTGCGACTGCTGGAAAATGTCATGAGCGAAGCTGCGGTAGTCACCGTGATATTTCTTGCGAATATCCTTGTAGAAGGCAGGCAGGTACTTGCTCTTCACCTGCTTGGCGTAGTTCTCCAGCAGCGCCGCCATCACCTCCTCATCCACACGTGGGTCATAGTCCTTATAGAGCTGTGCGATGGCCTCATCCGTCTTCTGACGCGCCTCGCGGTTCACGGCATTGTAGTAGGCATAGGCCGCATTGGCGATGCCGAGGATCTCGATGCCGCGCAGGAAGGTCTCCGACATGAAGCCCTGGGCATAGCGGGCCTCGTGGCGCTGTCGGTAGTTTTTCTTCAGGGTCGGGAACATCGCGGCGAAGCGCTCCTTCAGCTGTTTATCGGCGCTATACCAGCGACGTATGTCCTGCTCGCGCTTCTCCTTCTGGTCGATGATGCCCAGCCGCTTCACGGCCTCGTTCATACCTATGGAGTTCTTCCAATAGTTAGATGAACTGGCGTATTTTGAAGCATATTTGATGTTGACCGCGCGGTCTGCGTTCATCCAACGCTTCCACACCTCCTGCTTCACGCCACGCACCTGTATGACGGGGATGTTCGAGACATTCACACGCTCGTCGATGCCGTAGCTGCTCAGGTAGCGGTTCGTGGAACCTGGGTAGCCGATAGTCATGCAGTAGTCGCCCTGTGTGTAGCCGTCCAGGCTTACGCGTGCCCACCGCTTAGGGTGCAGCGGCACATTGCTCTCGCTGTACTCGGCGGGCTGTCCGAGCGAGTCGGCATAGATGCGGAAGACGCTGAAGTCCGCCGTCTGGCGGGGCCACATCCAATTGTCCGTGTCGCCGCCGAACTTACCCAACGACTTGGGCACGGTGAAGACCAGACGGATGTCAGAATATTGGCGGTAGTAGTTCAGATAATACACGGAGCCTCCGTAGAACGCCTTGCAGTCGCAGGCGATGCCGGCGAGGCCTTCCTTCTCGGCTTGCACTTCCGCACGCGCGGCGATGCTCGTCAACAGCCCGCCAATGTAGTCGTTGTAGATCTCCGCCTTCTGCTGTGGCTTCAGCTTCTTGCCCTTGCTGGCGTAGATGCTGTCCAGCTCGTGGTTCACCTGTGCCGTGACATCCTCGGTGCGTTGCCAGATGCGCACGAAGATATCCTTGGCGGGACGCTCCTCGGCATACGAGCGTGCCACGAAACCGTTCTGCAAGATATCATCCTCCGGGGTGGAGAGCTGCTGAATCGCGCGCAGGCCGCAGTGGTGGTTGGTGAACAGCAGGCCGTCGCCCGATACGATGACACCCGAGCAATAGCCCGAGAAGTTCACGACGCAGTCCTTGAGCGATGTGCCATCCTCGCCGTACAGCTCGGCATCCGTGAGCTGCAGGCCCAGGCTGCGTGCTGCCGCCATCGCCTTGGGGTCCGTATGCCCCACGAGCCACATACCCTCGTCGGCAAGAGCGGGAGACGAGGAGAGGGCAATGAGAAGTGAAA
This sequence comes from uncultured Prevotellaceae bacterium, assembly GCA_947170495.1. GTDB lineage: Bacteria > Bacteroidota > Bacteroidia > Bacteroidales > Bacteroidaceae > Physcousia. The sequence continues at coordinate 19,028 of CAMVUB010000015.1, read as the reverse complement.
TGAGAAGGGAGATATGGGGCCAATGGGGCTCATGGGCCTTATTGGGCGTATTAGGCTTATTGGGCATATAGGCCTTATTGGCCGTATGGGAACTGTTAGCTGTCATCATCTTTAATCCTTAATCCTTAATCCTTAATCTTTAATCTTTAATCCTTAATCCTTAAATACTCGGAATACTCATGCCGTTGATGTTGCGATAGAGCTCCAGGGCATAGACATCGGTCATGCCAGAGATGTAGTCGAGGACGGCCATGAGGCGGTCGTAGAGGCGCGGGTCGCGAAGCTGATACTGGCGTGAGACACGGTTGAGAAGGAGCTGCGAGTAGGCGCGGTCGGGGTGCATGGCGGCCTCCACCATCTCATGCACGAGGGAGGTCATGACGCGGAAACCGGCCAACTCGATATCCACGACATCCTTGCTGTGGTAGATATGTTGGTAGCTGGTCTGCACACACTGCTCATAAGCCTTTCGGGGTGTGTCGGCGATATGCTGGATGAGGGAACCCTGGAAGGTGCCGTTGAGGATGTCCTGCTCGTGCTCCACGAAGGTGCGCACACACTCGCCCTCCAATTCGTTGATGACGCAGGAGCGGAGATAGACCACCTGCTCGTTGACATCGTGGACATCCAACTGCTGCAGGTTCTGCACGATTTCATCGCGTCGCGAGGGCTGGAAGTAAGAGAGGAGAAGCTCCTTGACATCGGCGGTGGGGAGGATCTTCAGCTTGTGCGCATCCTCGATGTCCATGATCTCATAGCAGATGTCATCGGCAGCCTCCACGAGGTACGCCAAGGGGAAGCGCACATAACGGAGTGCGTCGGGGGAGTCGTCAAGGCACAGGATGCCCAGCTCGTGGGCGATGCGCTGATAGTCCTCGCGCTCAGCATCGAAGAAGCCGAACTTCTGATGGGTGCCTGCCAAGTCGCTGGAGAACGGGTATTTGACGATGCTGGCCAGCGTGCTGTAGGTCATCACGAAGCCCCCCGGCCTACGGCCGTTGAAATGGTGGGTGAGGAGGCGGAAGGCGTTGGCGTTGCCGTCGAAGTGGGTGAGGTCGTTCCACTGTGTGGGTGTCAGGTGGTCGCCGCTGTCGGGGTCTGTATAGGTCTGTAGCCAGCGTCCGTCGCCCTCGCTGAAGTAGGTGGCGATGGCCCGTTCCCCCGAGTGCCCGAAGGGCGGATTGCCGAGGTCGTGGGCCAGGCAGGCGGCACTCACGATGCTGCCCATCTCGCTGAGGTGCGTGCCGGCCAGCTCGGGATGGCGCTCTAAGAGAAGGCGCGCACTATCGTTGCCCAGGGAGCGTCCCACGCTGGAGACCTCCAGGCTGTGTGTGAGACGGTTGTGCACAAAGATGCTGCCCGGAAGCGGGAACACCTGGGTTTTATTTTGAAGGCGGCGAAAGGGAGCCGAGAAGATGAGACGGTCGTAGTCGCGCTGAAACTCAGTGCGGTCGTCGCGGTGCTGTTTCTGACTCTCCAGTCCAAGCCTTTTGGTGCTGAGTAGTTGGGACCAATTCATTTATTAATTGCGAATTGAAAATTGAGAATTGAAAATTGGGGTTGGGGTTTCTGGGTGCAAAAGTAAGATTTTTTTAGTTGAAAGAGGACACATGACCGTTGAAAAGTGATGATAGCATGTAAAAAAATGAGAAAAATTACATCTATTTGAAAATATACTGTAACTTTGCACCGAATTCAACAACCTAAAAAACAAAACTATAAACAAATGATACATTTTTATCTTAAAACCCTTCTTCTGCTTCGAAATGCCATGAGGGCAGATTCTCTTCGGATTCTTTTCCTCTTTTCTGTATGCCAAGGGATATGCTTTCAGATATCTGCAATGCCAGATTTCTATTATGGGCAGAAAGGGAATGATGATTTCACGGAGGAGGCCATCATCAACTTCGAGGATCCGCTCGTAAAGTCATTATGTGTGGCGAACTGGGACACAAACGGGGACAGTGAGCTCTCTTATGGCGAGGCACGGGCTGTAGAAGATATTGGCAAGATTTTTTACAAAACGGATATCACGACCTTCGACGAATTACAGTACTTCTCAGGACTGACCACTATTCCTGAATGGGCCTTCAGCAACTGTCGCCAGTTACGCAGCATACTGCTGCCCGAGACGGTGCGAGAGATTCGTGACAACGCTTTCACGTATGCATCGGCTTTGGAAGCGTTTCACATTCCTGCGGCCGTGGAGTCAATAGGAGAAGCCGTATTCGCTGGCGCAACAAACATTCAGAAGCTGACGCTGGATATTGACAATACACATTTCATGCTGCAGGATGATGTTCTCTATCAAGGCATTCCAGCAGAGACACTCGTCTATTGCCCGCCTTATAAGAATGGAACTGTTAAGCTGCCAGCCAGCGTGTGGGATATAACGGGCAACGCTTTCTATCTGTGTGAGAAGGTTACTGCCATCGAGTTAAATGAGGGTCTGGTGATAATGGGCGACGGAGCGTTTCAGGGATGCAACGCTTTGGAAACGCTTACCCTTCCCGCGAGCCTGGAAAACATCGGGGAGGGCTGTTTCTACTGCCTCAACCTAAAAGCCATCTATGTGACAGAAGGCAATGAAGTGTACCAATCCATCGATGGCGTTCTTTATCTCTTCGATGGCAATGAACTCATCTATTATCCACCGGCCAGAGAGGGAGCGAGCTATGATGTGCTTGACGGAACAGGGTTTATCATGAGCTATTCTTGCTACGCAAACCATTTGGAGAAGGTGACGTTGCCTGCCTCCACGAAATGGATTGGTGATTATGCATTAGGTCTGTGTGAACAACTGAAAGTTGTTAGATGTATGGCCACAGAGCCACCCCTATTGGCTTCCACCGCCTTTAAAGATTCCAACCCCACAGCTGTGCTTTATGTTCCCAATGAGGCAATAAAAGCCTATCAAGAGTCGCCTTGGGCACAGGCGTTCCCTAATATCTTGCCTGTCGGCATTGTAGATGTCAACGTGAAATCCGTTCTTAACACAGAATATTACACGCTGGACGGCCGCCGCACGTCTGCTCCCCGCAAGGGTCTCCACATCATTCGCCGCGCTGACGGCCTCTCAAAAAAAGCCCTTATACAATCAACTCACTAATAAATTCTTGGAAACAATGAACAAACAAATGAAAACTTTGTGCGCAGCGCTGGTGGTGCTGTGCGCGGCGGTGCTGACGGCCTGTTCGGGCGGCGGCGCAAGCGAGGGTGGTGCCGTGGGCATCATCGATTATCTGGCGTATGAAAACAATGGCAGCGGACGCGCGTTCCTCATGAACTTGGAGGGCGATGTCATCGAACTTCCCGAGAACCTGATGTTCCCAAGTGCCTCCGTGAACGGCATCTTCACAGCCATGGACAAAGAGACGAACCTCTACTATTTCTTCAAGACGGAGAAAGACCCGAAGCCCATCAGCGAGGGTTATAAGAAGGTGGGGGCTTTCACGGGCAAGTACGCCCCTGTGGTGGATACTGATGACCAACTCCGCTACATCGACCGCGATGGCAAGGAGGCATTCCCCACACTAGCCTACGATGCAGGTAACTTCTTCTGTGGACGTGCCATGTTCTGTGCTGGCAACGGCATGGGCGGGATGCTCTGGGGTTACTACGATGAGGCTGGAGAGGTCGTTATCCCCACCGACTACTACGCTGCCAACCGCTTCAATGAAGGCTACGCCGTGGTGTGGAAGGATAAGCATACATGGGCCGTCATTGACAAGGAGGGCAACGAAGTCCTCAGCGACATCGTGAACCATTCCGCTCCCAAGCGCGACGGTGCTGTCCGCGAGGATTTAGTGCAAGGCGGCTACCTGCTGGCCTTGAATCCAAAACAGGATATCCTCTTCGTGTATGACATCGCCCACCCCGACAAGAGCTTCGAGAAAGCTTTCGACAGTCGCATCCGCCTCTATGACCGCGTATATAAAGGTCGTGTGTTGGTCGATGAAAAGGATATCTATCAGATTAAGGACGGCGATCTGGAATATGTGGGCGAGGGACGCCTGCGCAGCCAGTTTGACAATCTGGACTATCCCCTCGTGATGCCTTACCCGCTGGAGGTGAAGGGTGCAGAGAAGATAGCCTTCTGCTCCAATCCCAGCACAATGTTCCTTGTTGATACGGGTGGCAGTGCACGCGATATCACGGCTCAGTTGGAGCGCTCCCACGAGTGCTATAACCAGGTATTCAACAGGATGCTGAACGGGACGGAGGAGCCGAGCACAGGTTCATCCATGTACCTTCCCATTTATGGCCGTTGGGACAATGGCAATGAACTGGAGAATGTGTCGATGATTTTGGACACCGATTATGGTCTGGTCGATGGCAAGACGGGCTACGGATTTATCTCTACTTCCGTGGAGTTCGAGCCTTGTGACAACTTCCTCATCAAGAATTTTGCTCTTTACGAGGATAAGGTAGTGCTGTACTATGACAAGGTGTCGATGGAGTTCACGGGTGACCTTGACAACCCCGACTCCGAGGGTGAATGGGTGGAAAAACTCATCGTCTCCGACTCGCTCGTTGTCATCCCGGTGAACGCAAGAACGCTGAAGATTGAAAGCAGCGATGCCAGCCTCAACGGAGCCGTCCTGAGGAAATAGTTGACTATTCGGCACGAAGCCATGATGTCAGGGCCTGTGTGAGAGATCTTCTCAAGCACAAGGCCCTGACATCTTTTTCAACAGAAATGTAAAAAAGAGCGCTCGGGGTAAAGAAATAGTAAATAGTAAATTGTCAAATCGTAAATTATCATTACCTTTGCCCCCGAAATAAGGAATACGAATATGCAAGTACCCATTATTAATCGTTCGCATCACGCCTTACCGGCGTATGCTACTCCTTTGTCCGCAGGGGTGGATCTGCGGGCGAACCTCAATGAGCCTCTTGTGTTGGCGCCCATGCAGCGTGTGCTCGTACCCACGGGTCTTTTCATCGCTCTGCCCGCAGGGGTGGAGGCGCAGGTACGTCCGCGCAGCGGTCTCGCCATCAAGCACGGCATCACCGTCTTGAACTCGCCTGGCACCATCGATGCGGACTACCGCGGTGAGATCTGCGTGATTCTTGCGAACCTCTCTACCGAGCCGTTCACCATCAACGACGGCGAACGCATCGCGCAAATGGTGATAGCACGCCACGAGCAAGCCGAGTGGCTGCCGACGGATACGCTGGACGAAACCGAACGCGGTGCCGGTGGGTTTGGACACAGCGGGAGGAGATAAAGCCCCTATGGTCCCCCAAGGGGGATAATTGAAAAGTGAAAAAATGAAAAATAAAGGTTTCCTTTTTAATGATTGGTTTTGCAGGCATCACAGCTTGCGAAGGATTCCTGTATTCTTCATTCCTTCATTGTTCACTTTTCATTTCGTGCTCTTCTTTGCTTCCTGTGGCTCTGCCAAGCAGACAGCGAAGCAGGAGACGGCAGCACGGACGACGGTGTATCGCACATTGTCGGACGAGGCCTATGCGGGCCTGTCGGAACCTGACCGCCTGCGCTTGGACTACTTCTATCAGGAAGCTTGCAAGCAGAAGATACTCGGTAACCATGTGGCGGCCTACGACCTCTATCGTCACTGCCTGAACATCTGTCCGTCGGCGCCAGAGGTGTTGTTCGACCTGGCGCTCTATCAGACGTCCTTGCGCGAAGACTCTTTGGCATTGCAGCATCTGGTGCGTGCCGCGGAGCTCGACCCCGAGAATACCCATTATAAGGAGTCTCTGGCAGGATTCTATCTCGACCGCAACCGACAGGTGGAGGCGCTGACAGAGCTGGAGGACCTGGCACGCCTGTCGCCGCGTCGTTCCGATGTGCTGGGGCACCTCACGCGCCTCTACGTGGCCCTGAACCGCCCGGCCGATGCCATCCGCACGCTGGACCGCATCGAGGTGCTGGAGGGTAAGATGGCGAATGTGAGCTATCAGAAGTTCTCCCTCTATATGCAGCTGAAGCAGGAGAAGAAAGCCTTTGGCGAGCTGGAGGCCCTGTGTCGCGAATATCCCCATGAGATGAGCTACCGTCTGGCCATTGGCAACCAACTGTTGCAGGCGGGACGCATCAGTGAGGCACAGAAGGTGTATGACCAGGTGCGAAAGATAGACCCTGACAATGCCAGCCTGAAGCTGTCGATGCTGGAGCTGTACCGCCGGACGGGCAAGGATTCCTTGTTCACGGCCATGCAGGATTCGCTGATGTATAGCGACAAGACCGACTCCGAGATGCGTGTGGCGCTGGTGCGCGACTTCGTGACGGAGCACATGCAGGAGGACAGCGTCGGACAGCAGCGCGTGGAGCACACCTTTGCCCGTCTGGATTCCCTCTACCCCAAGGACCTGTCGCTTTTGCAGCTGCGTGCAGCCTATCTGGCGACCTATGATAAAAGCAACGATAGCGCCTTCGTGGCGGTGATGGACCGCGTCATCGACCTGGAGCCGGAGAACACGCAAGCGCTGTTCTACCTCATTCAATACTACGGTCAGCATAAGGACTTCGTGCGTCTGGAATCCTTGTGTCGCCGCGGCGTCCTCACACATCCCGAGGAACTCATCTGCCACTACTACTTAGGTGTTGCCTGCTACCAGCAGGACAAGAAGGCGGAGGCACTGCAGGCCTTCAGCGAGGGCATCGTTCAGAAGACACCCGAGAGCCGTCCGGGCATGGTCGCAGACCTTTACAGCATCGTTGGCGACCTGCTGCATGAGATGGGGCGCAAGGAGGAGTCCTATGCCGCCTATGACTCGTGCCTCGTCTATCAGGACGATAACGCCAGCTGCCTGAACAACTATGCCTACTTCCTCTCGTTGGATGAGTCGCAGCTGGACCGTGCCGAGGAGATGAGCTACCGCGCCATCCGTCTGGAGCCCCAGAACCGCACCTTCCTGGACACCTACGCGTGGATCCTGTTCATGAAGGGACGCTACGGTGAGGCACAGGCCTATATGGACCGCGTATGTCCGCCCGACTCCGCAGACTCGGTATTGCTAGCCGACCCGCAGGTGGGAGGCGTTGTCCTCGAACATGCGGGGGACATCGCCTGGATGAACGACCTGCCGGAGCAGGCTCTCCGCTTCTGGAAGCTGGCTGAGCAAGCCGGTGGCGACGGCCTCTCGGCGCTGCTGCCGAAGAAGATAAAGTTTAAGAAATATTTGAAGGAATAGTCGTAATAACGAAATAACGTAATAACGTAATAACGACAAAGAACAATGAAGCAATTTCAGAAATACAGTTGGCTGGTGTTGCTCGCGGTGACAATGGTCATGACGGGCTGCCGCTCCAGCAAGAAGGCCGCTCAGGCAGACAATGAGACCGCCATCTGGCAGACCACAGATGGCGCCGCCGTGACGACCATCACGCCCGCCGATGACGCTGCTGTCAGCTACGTCAAGGCCAGCAAGCTCTCTACGCAGGCGATGACGAAGGTCCTCACCAACCAGCAGGCGGCACGCGGTATCCGCGCGAAGGTCAACGTCACGTTGGAGTCGGGCTCGCGCCTCTCAGCCAGCGGCACGCTGAAGATGAAGCGCGATGAGATCATACAGATCACGCTCACGGCCATCCTCGGCATCGAGGTGGGACGTCTGGAGCTGACGCCCGAGTTCCTGCTGATACAGGACCGCATGAACCATCAGTACGTGAAAGCTGTGTGGGATGGCGTGCCGCAGCTGCGCGATGCCGGCATCAACTTCTACACGTTCCAGGCCCTGTTCTGGGATGAGCTCTTCGTGCCCGGGCAGTTGGTAGCGCCGCAAGCCAGCGACTTCGACACGGAGAAGCGCAGTGGCGACTACATCATGACGCCCATCCTGCGCACCACGGATGCCGCCACGATGGCGGTGAAGTTCCTCGTGGAAGCCTCGTCGGGCTTGGTGAAGCAGACCTCCGTCGTGCCGTCCTCCGCGTCGGCAGGTCTCAGCATCGACTGGACCTACAGCGATTGGACCACGCTCTCCTCTGCACCCTTCCCCTCGAAGATGCAGATGACGTTGAACTCCAGCACGGGCAGCACGGTGGCGCAGTTTGCTTTCTCCAGCCTGCGTGTCGATGAGTCGATGGGTGATATCCATACGACCATCGATGAGAACCGTTATACGCATGTGAGCATCTACAAGCTTTTCAATAAACTCACCCGATAATGAAGATCCCGATGAAGCGTTTTGTTTCGATATGTCTCTGTCTGCTTGTTGCTGCTGCCATGATGGCGGATAGCAAGAAGGTGAAGGAACTGAAGAGTCAGCGTTCCCAGGTGGAGCGCGGCATCCAGCAGAAGCAACAGGAGCTGAACCGCACGAAGCATAAGGCCGTGAAGAAGGAACAAACGGTCGATTTCATCGAAGATCAGCTGCAGAGCCGCCTCACGTATATCCACACCTTGGAACGTGACATCGACACGCTCGACAACCGCATCGCCGTGCTGCAGGCGGAGCATAAGATGCTGACGGAGCAGCTGGAGATGCGCAAGCAGAAATATATCCAGAGCCTACGCTCAGGGCGCTACTCCGAGAACCTACGCAATCCCGCGTTGTTCATCCTCTCGGCGGAGTCGTTTCCGCAGTTGTACCGCCGTATGCGCTATGCGCGTGAGTTTGCCGCGCTGCAGAAACGCTTGGGCATACAGGTCATCGAGCAGCAGAACCTCGTGCGTGACAAGCAGAACCAACTCCTGGATGCCAAGCAGGAGAAGACCAGCACGATGCGCGAGGTCATCCGACAGCGCAAGCAGCTGGCCACGCAACACTCCATCGTGAAGACCAATGCCGAGCAGCTGCGCAAGCGCCAGAAGCAGATAGAGAAGGAGGTGTCCGAGCAGCAGAAACAGCTGAATGCCCTCAACCAGAAGATCGACCGTCTGATACAGATAGAAATAGAACAGGCGCGCAAGCGTGCTGAGGCGGAAGCCCGCAAGAAACGTGAGGCAGAGGAGCGTGCCCGCGCCGCTAAGAAGCCGCAGACCGCCAAGGGTGGCAGCAAGGCGCAACCCGAGAAGAAGAGTGCGCCGCCCAGCAAGTGGCTCACGACCGAGGATCAGAAGCTGAACGGCAACCTGGAGCAGAACAAAGGCCGTCTGCCGGTGCCCATCACCGGGCCCTACCGCATCGACCGCCGCTTCGGACTGACACACGTCACCGCATCAGTGGTGCTGGACAACAAGGGTGTGAATTACCAAGGACAGGCGGGCGCACACGCGCGAGCCGTCTTCGATGGTGAGGTGTCGGCGGTGTTCCAGCTGGGCAGCCTTCGTAATGTGCTGGTGCGCCACGGTTCTTATATCTCCGTCTATTGCAACCTGTCCTCCACCATCGTCACACGCGGACAGAAGGTGAAGGCGCGCGATATCTTAGGCACGGTAGCACCTGACGATAAGGGTAATTTTATTCTCCACTTCCAGCTTCGCAAGGAGACCGCCAAGCTCAATCCCGAACAATGGATTGGGCGTTAGTCGAAAAGCGTCAGCTGTGTCTCTGGCAGCAGGCGGAAGGTCATCCGATGGTGCGGCGTCGCCCCGTAGCGCGCGATGGCCTCGCGGTGCGCCTTGGCCGGATAGCCCATGTTCTTGTCCCAGCCATACTGCGGAAACTCCTGCGCCAGTGCCTTCATGCGGTCATCGCGGTACGTCTTCGCCAGGATGCTGGCGGCGGCGATGTTCATGTACGTGGCATCACCCTTTACGACGGTGTCCGCCTTCACAATTTCCCCATTCCATCGGTACGGTAGCCATCGGTTGCCATCCACGAGGATGTGCTGCGGGCGCACCGTCAGCTGGTCCAGCGCGCGCTGCATCGCCAGGATGCTGCAGCGTAGGATATTCATCTTGTCGATTTCCTGCGGCGAACACTCTGCCACCGCCCACGCCACCGCCTCGCGCTCGATGACCTCGCGCAGCTGGTAGCGCTGCCGCTCGCTGAGTTGCTTGGAGTCATTGAGGACATCGTTTTGGAAGTCCGGCGGCAGGATGACCGCCGCCGCAAAGACCGGTCCGGCCAGGCATCCGCGCCCCGCCTCATCGCAGCCCGCCTCCACGAGCCCTTCTGTATGGTATAGCTTCAGCATCTTCTGAAACAGCGAGGCTGTGTCGGTTGGGACACAGCCTCGCGCGTACATTATATTATAGATTATTCTTCACGACGGGGACGCTCACCGCGTTCACCACGCTCGCCACGCTCGGGGCGCTCGCGACGGGGACGGGGCGGACGCTCCACGTAGCCTTCGGGCTTCGGCAGCAGGGCGCGGCGTGAGAGCTTGAACTTACCCGTCTTGGGGTCGATGTCCAGCAGCTTCACGGTCATCTTGTCGCCCTCCTTGATGCCAGCCTCCTCGACAGTCTCGAGGCGCTTCCAGTCGATCTCGGAGATGTGCAGCAGGCCGTCCTTGCCCGGCATGAACTCCACGAAGCAGCCGTAAGGCATGATCGAGCGAACGGTACCCTCGTAGATCTCGCCCACCTCGGGCACAGCCACGATGGCGCGGATCTTAGCCAGTGCGGCGTTGATGCAGTCGGCGTTGGGACCGCTGACCTGCACCTTGCCCACACCATCCTCTTCGTCGATGGTGATGGTGGCGCCTGTGTCTTCCTGCATGCCCTGGATGATTTTTCCGCCCGGGCCAATGACAGCGCCGATGAACTCCTTCGGGATGATGATCTGCTCGATGCGGGGCACGTGGGGCTTCAACTCGGGACGCGGCTCGGGCATGCACTCCAGGATCTTGCCGAGGATGTGCTCGCGAGCCTGCTTGGCCTGCATGAGGGCCTTCTCCAGAATCTCGTAGCTCAGGCCGTCGCACTTGATATCCATCTGTGTAGCGGTCAGGCCGTCCTTCGTACCGGTGGTCTTGAAGTCCATGTCGCCGAGGTGGTCCTCGTCGCCGAGGATGTCAGAGAGCACTGCGTACTTCTCTTCACCGGGGTTCTTGATGAGGCCCATGGCGATACCGCTGACGGGTTTCTTAATGGGTACACCTGCGTCCATGAGGGCGAGCGTGCCGGCGCAGACGGTAGCCATGGAGCTGGAACCGTTGCTCTCCAGGATGTCGCTGACGACGCGTACGGTGTAGGGATAGTCTGCAGGAATCTGACCCTTCAGGGCGCGCCATGCGAGGTGGCCGTGACCAATCTCACGACGGCCTACGCCGCGCTGTGCCTTGGCCTCACCCGTGGAGAAGGGGGGGAAATTGTAGTGGAGCAGGAAGCGCATGTAGCTGCGGTCGAGGACGTCGTCCACGAGCTTCTCGTCGAGCTTCGTGCCGAGGGTGACGGTGGACAGGGACTGTGTCTCGCCACGCGTGAAGATGCTGCTTCCGTGAGGGCCGGGCAGGGGGCTGACCTCGCACCAGATGGGGCGGATGTCGGTGGTGCCGCGACCGTCGAGGCGGATGCCTTCGTCGAGGATGCAACGGCGCATAGCGTCGCGCTCCACATCGTGGTAGTAGCGATCGACGAGGGCGTTCTTCTCTTCCAGCTCAGCGGCGTCCATGTCGGCGTGAGCAGCAGCGTAGCGCTCCTTGAAGTCCTCGCGGATCTTCTCGAAGGCTTCTGCGCGGGCGTGCTTCTCCAGCGCCTGCTTCGTGATATCGTAAGCGGGCTGGTAGCACTCCTTGTTGACCTGCTCGCGTAGCTCCTCGTCGTTGACCTCGTGGCAGTATTCGCGCTTCACGTCCTTGCCGAGTTCCTTGGCGAGTTCCTTCTGCAGGCGGCACATGGGCTTGATGGCTTCGTGGGCGACCTTCAGGGCCTGGAGCAGATCCTGCTCGCTGACCTCCTTCATCTCGCCTTCCACCATCATGATGTTCTCTTCGGTGGCACCGACCATGATGTCCATGTCGGCGTCCTTCATCTGCTCGAAGGTGGGGTCAACGATGTATTCGCCATTCAGACGGATGACGCGCACCTCGGAGATAGGACCTTCGAAGGGGATGTCACTGACGCTGAGGGCAGCGGAAGCGGCGAAGCCAGCGAGGGCATCGGGCATATCCACGCCGTCGGCGCTGTAGAGGTTGACATTCACATACACCTCAGCGTGGTAGTTGCTGGGGAAGAGGGGACGAAGCGCACGATCGACGAGGCGACAGGTGAGGATTTCGTCATCGTTAGCCTTACCTTCGCGCTTCGTGAAGCCACCGGGGAAACGGCCGGCAGCGGCATATTTCTCGCGATATTCTACTTGAAGGGGCATGAAATCTGTGCCGGGCACAGCGTCTTTTGCGGCACACACGGTGGCCAGCAGCATGGTGTTGCCCATGCGCAGCATCACGGCGCCGTCAGCTTGCTTGGCAAGCTTACCAGTCTCGATGGAGATCTCGCGACCATCGGGCAGCTGGACTGTCTTTGTGATTACGTTCATCATTGAATTTGACAATTTGACAATTTACGATTTTACGATTGCGTCTAAAAATTTTGTTTTTCTGTCTTTCAAAGCACTCCCCCTTGGGGGAGTTGGAGGGGGCCTCCAATAAAAACGGCGCAAAAGTAGTTATTTTAGATTAAAGATTAAAGATTAGAGATTAAAGAATTGCGTTTGTTTATGCTTTTTTAAGTTTGTGAGCCTGCAGGCACGGGTGCCCAGGCCCATGCGAACACGGAAATGCGGATATCGGGCACTCTCTCCAGTGCCTCGATGGCCGCGAGCATTGTGGCCCCCGTCGTGATGACGTCATCTACAATCATCACATGTTTGCCCCGCAGCCCCTCGTCCGTGAGGAGTTCGAAGATGCCCTGCACATTGTCGCGACGCTTCGTCAGCATGAAATGCGTCTGTGACTCCTGGTAGCGGAGGCGGCGCAGGACATCCGTGCGCACGGGGATGTGCAGCTCCCCCGCCAGGCCGTCGGCAATCTTCTCCGCCTGGTTGAAGCCACGCGTATGTAAGCGTCTGCGTGTCAATGGAATCGGTATCAGCACCTCCACGCCCTCGAAGAGCCCCGTGTCGCGGAGGCTCAGCACCGCCACGCGGCCCATCCAAGCCCCCAGCTCATAGCGGCGATGGAACTTCAGGCTGCGTACCAGCTCTGCCGACACGTTGGTGCGTTCGTAGCGCGTCAGCGCCCCCACATGGCAGAGCGCGGGGTGGTCGCCCCAGGCCCTCTTACGGCGGTTGAAGTCCCAGTCGCGGTTTGTCTCCAACGGCAGCGTCAGCTGGCAGCGCGCACATACCAGCCGCTCCCCCGTCGCCAACCGTTCCCCGCACCCGCAGCACACCCGCGGCAACAGCACCTCCAACAACCCCCACCACCATTTAGAGACCTTCTCACTCACGCTTGCTTATTTCCGTGTTATTCCGCGATGTTTCCGCGTTTTCCGTGGTTCCTGAAATAGTCGTTATAGATCTTGATTCCGAAGATGATGCACGAGCAGGTCGAGGTGACGAGGTTCGTGAGGAACAGCGCCCAGATGATCTCCGGCTTGTGCAGCAGCCCCTGCAACATAAAGCAGAAGGCGCCGATGGCCATCATCAGGAATGTCGGCAGCGCGATGCCGTCCGTCTCACGTGTACGAATCGTATGAATAGCTTGTGGGAGATACCCCAGAATCATGCAGATGCTGGCTGCCCAGCCGCAGATCTCATAAAAAACCGTTTGTTCCATAATTACCCACAAAGGTAAGGACTTTAGATGATAGATGATGGATTAAAGATTAAAGATTATGTTTTTTTAACCGACCACGAATTACACGAATCCAACGAATGAAGAACTGAACTATTGGAAACAAATGTACATAATAGCCATAATTTCTTCCACAAATAAACAATATATTATTATTCGAATTTATGAGCCATATTATGCGCATTATGCACATTTATTTCCCATAAAACAGAACTTCATTTGTGGATGGGAAACAAAAACAAGAAACCTTATTTCAACCGCGAAGGCGCAAAGGCTCAGAGATATTAGGTGCTCGGCAGTCTTGCATTCAAAGACATCGCTATTAGCCTTGCGGAAGGCCTCAGAGCCCTCGAAAGACTGCGCAGGTTTCTTCGTAGGCAAAGGTCGCAAAGGCTGGCGCAGAGAAGCTAGAGGACATGAAATCTTTGCGTCTTTGCGGTTTAATAGAAAAAACAATGGTCGCTGCGCTCAAAATTAAAGCAAAAATTTGATCAAAAATTATTGACTATCGTCGACTATGCTTTGAGAGATTTTTTATGAGATTTTTTGGAGATTTTGAGGCCACAGGCCGACCCAATAAATAAAAGTTTGGAAAATAATATGGGAAAGATGATGGCGGTTTGGGAAAAAAGCGCTACCTTTGCACGCAGAAATTTCACTTTAACAAAAAACAATCTTACAATGAAACATTTATTACACAAGCTCAGCAGCTTGAGGCTGCTGATGTTGCTTACGGTACTGTTCGGAATGGGCAGCAGTACGGCGTGGGCGACGACGTACAAGCTAACTAAAGTTACCTCTGTTTCTGCTGGAAACAAGTATGTCTTTGAAGAGAACAGCCATGTTCTTAGCAATTCTGTCTCATCAAAGGCTCTTCAAGCAACTGGCACTTATTCAACCACTGGATTAGCTGGAACTGAATCCTATATTTGGGAATTGGAGACTGCCACAGGAGGCTTCTATCTAAAGAATGTCAGTTTGAAATCTAATCAATACTTGAATAATGCGTCGGGCAAAGCCGACATGTCTTTTGGTGCTAAAAGTGCTGTTTGGTCTATTGTTTTTACAGATGATGTAGCACTTATTTCGAATACGAGCAATAGTAATCGTTTCTTGGGAAATAATGGGTCTGATGCATACAAAGCATATGCCACTTCTAATTTAGGGACATATGCTCATGATTTCACTGTTTATCTTGTAGAGGAAGAAGTGCTCGCCTTCACTATTACGGCTCAAAGTAATAATAATACTTATGGTACAGTATCTTTGAACGGCGCTGTCATCACGGGTTCTCCGAATTCCGGCTATCGCTATGCTTCTCCAGCTTATACCGTTACTGTAGGTACGGCAACTGTAGCCCAAAGTGGTGATGCCTTTACAGTTACACCCTCTTCTGATTGCACCGTACAGATTAACTTTGAGGCTATTCCTACGCACACGGCAACCTTCTCAGTCAATGGGAATATTACGCCACAGGTTTTCCAGGAAGGTGCAGACATCGAATTCCCAAGCAATCCCTCTGCCATTAGTAGCAAGGTTTTCCGCGGATGGGTTACTACTCCCATTGTTGGTACTACGGACGAAGCCCCTGCATTTGTGAACACTGCAACTCAAACGATGGGTGAGAATGATGTAACATATTATGCTGTGTTTGCTGAGGTAATTGAGGGTGAGGAGACGGATCAGTCTATAACCATTGATGCAAACGAGCATTCCGCAGGATTTCCGACTAGCTACGCAGCTTCTGACAATTACACCTTGAGTGGAAAGAGCTTTAATATTACACAGGCCTACGATTCCGGAGAGAAGCTGCAATGGCGTGCCGCTGGGAATTCAAATGGAACAGGCACAATGTATAACAACGATGCCCTTCAAAATATCCAAAGCATTGTGCTGACATACGATGCAGGTGATTCTAATAAAAACTTCTCCATAAATATTGGTGACGCAGCGAACCCGACTTCTGGCACTTCTATCACACCTTCAACTTCAGGTAATGTTTATACCTTTGATTGTTCCTTGTATAATAAAGACTATTTTGTTTTAACAAATGGCGATTATGCAGGTTATTTAACTTCAATTGTCGTCAATTACAAAACAGGCACCCCCGACACCTATTCTGCATACTGCACAACTGTTGTTGCTGCCGCTGTGGAAAAGCCTGCCATCAGTGTAACTTCTCCCTTCACCATCTCGACAACGGTGACGATGAGCTGTGAGACGGGTGGTGCAACGATTTACTACACGCTCGACGGCACAGAGCCGACTTCCGGCAGTACTCAATACACAGCCCCCTTCAACATCACCGCCACCACCACCATTAAGGCTATTGCCATCAAGGGCCTCGATGAAAGTGGTGTGACGACTGTCACAGCAACAAAGCAGCTGGCAGAAAACACTATCACCGTAACAGGAGGCAACGAGCAGACGATTGACCTGGGTGAATCCGAGAGTGAACTGACGCTCGTCGCTACTGCCACAAATGGCGCTACAGTGGTCTTTACGGTTGATAACGAGAACACCACGTTGACAGAGGATGATGACTTCCTCTTGGACGGCAGCACAGTGGAAATCTACACTGCCAACACCGGTGTCATTGTCCTCAAGGCGAATGCAGCTGGTGATGACGACTATGCTGCAGCCACAGAGGTGACGGTTACCGTGAATGTCATCAACAGCAACGCTCCTGGTACAGTCAAGAATCCTTACACCGTTGCACAGGCAATCGCTGCAACCCCGGGAAGTGGCACATTAGAGAATGTATATATTAGTGGTATTGTATCCGAGTTCTTTGGTGACGATATCATGGATGATGGCACCAACTACCGCTATTATATTTCCGACGATGGCACAACAACTACGCAGTTGCTTGTTTACAAAGGAAAAAAGAACTCTACAGAAGACTTCAGCTCCGCTGCGGACCTTCTGGTTGGTGATGTCGTGACCATTTATGGCGGTCTAACTTTATATAAGGGCGATGCAGAGGTGGCAGCTGGCAACTATATTGTTAGTCGTGTCACGAAGACTGACAGCGACCTGACGCTGACATCATCTGATGAGGTGGAGCTGGAGCGCACAAGCGCAAATGCGAATCCCACAAGTGATATTACATGGACAACGAGCAGCACGGGCGCCATCACATGTGTGAGCAGCAACGATGCTGTTGCAACGGTTACCAATGCTGGCGTGATCACCGCCGTTGGTGAGGGTTCTGCAACCATCACCATCTCGCAGGCCGCCGATGCCACCTATAAGGCTGGACAGACAACTGTGACGGTGAACGTCACCGACAACCGCTCTGCCGTGGTCACGGGCATTGACCTGCCTGCTGCGCAGAAGACATTGACCGTGGGCGATGCCAACGAATTCGCTCCCACCTGCACCAAGGATGGAGGCTTTTTAGGTACGCTCGTTTACACTTATGCAACCAGCAATGCTTCAGTCGTAGCGGTGGCGGATAATCTGTTCTCTGCTGAGGCTCCGGGTACTGCCGACATCACCATTACTGTTACTCCTACAAGCGGCAATTCCGACAGCTACAAGCAGGCTTCGCAGGTTGTTGCAGTCACTGTGAATGGTACGAACAGCATCAGCCTTGACCTGACCAGCAAGACACAGGCTTACGGCGCAGGTGCCTTCGACATCACAGCTACCGTTCCCACAGCGAACTATGACGGCACTGTTACAGCTGAGAGCAGCAACGTGAACGTGGCTACCGTCAGCGTTGACGGCACTACCGTCACCGTAACGCCCGTAGCTGTCGGCGATGCTACCATCACCGTGACAGCTGGCGCAGGTACTTACTATCTTGATCCTGCTTCTACAACTTGCGAAGTAACTGTGACAGCTCCGGAGGGTAGCGGTACGGCCAAAGCAGCCGGTAATTTGGTATTGTTTGGCGAATCATTTGGTGATAATGAAGGTTCAGCCAGAGCTTGGAATGACAGCTATAGCGTTAAGTCTGGTGTAGCAGCTGTCTATTCTGGCATCACGGGTTATGAAGTTTCCAATGTTAAACAGGGCAAGAACACGACAGGCTCTGTAAAGTCTGGTCTGAACCAAAGCACACAGGGGACGGATGCCTATATTATCATCGGTCCGTTGGATGTTGCCGACTACAGCAATATGACGCTGTCATATCAGTGGAAGGCTGCATCAATAAAAGGAACATATACAACCTCCGCATACTATAAGACAAGCGCAGAAGGCGACTTCACGCTACTTGAAGGTACTGGCGATGGCGCAACAACATTCGTTGAACGCAGCTATGCAGTTCCGGCAGCTGCTCAGGTTTCCACATTGTATCTGAAGATTGTCTGGAATACATCTAATTCACAGGCTATCATCGATGAGGTGCAACTCACGACTCCTTCCTCTTCTACAGAAGCGGTTAAGTTGAATAGTTATGGCTATGCAACCTTCTGCTCCGTATATCCTCTGGATGGAACACAGACCGGCGATTACAGCCTGTGGACAGTGACCGACGTTGAAGGTACGGTGATTACCTTCACCAAGGTGGCAGGTGCTTTCGAAGGCGGTCAGGGCGTGCTCGTGAAGGGTGCAGCTGGCGCTACCGTGAATATTCCTTCTGTGGATAGTGATGTGGAGCTCACTGGCAACCTGCTCATCGGCACCACGGCTCCCACATTCGTGGCAGCAGGTGCAGTCTATGGTCTCTCTGGCGAAGCCTTTGTGCCCAGCAACGCCGCAGGTAATATCCCCGCTGGCAAGGCTTATCTCACGGCCGCTTCCGTAAGTGAGGCGAAGGCTTTGACCTTCGTGTTCGTGGATGAGACAACGGGCATCACCGAGACGCGTCCCGCAACTCGCGAAGAGGTGGAGAGCATCTTCAACCTCGGCGGCCAGCGCATGAGCAAGCTCCAGCGCGGTATTAACATCGTGAACGGCCGCAAGGTCCTCGTGAAGTAATAACGTTTAAGTTCAAAGACAATGAAAAAGACATATATGCAGCCGCAGACAGCGGTCACCACAGTAGAGTTGCAGAGTGCAATGCTTGTCGCCAGCAATCCTAATATAACCGTCAACCCGGGTGGCGGCGCCGCCCCTGGCTCCTTCGAGACCAAGGGACGTGGTGAGTGGGATATCTGGGGAAACGGTAATTGATAGCCCGCTGTGGTCCCCCAAGGGGACAATAGGTAATTGATAAGCTTCGCGCCCTGCAATTCGAAAGAGTTGCAGGGCGTGGTGTGTTACGACGGCGTTTGAGCGGAGCGACCATTAATATTTTAAAACCGCAGAGGCGCAAAGATTCAGAGTTGCATGTCCTCGGGTAGTTTGGGCTATTGCGCTTCGCGAGCCCGCCAAGCCGAACAAACGTGCTTCACACAGGGCTTTGTACTGGGCAGAGGACGCAAAGAACAGAAAAGTTAGCTGCAAAAAAAAGAAAAAAGTCATTATTATTTGGCGG
>CAMVUB010000014.1 GCA_947170495.1 uncultured Prevotellaceae bacterium | reverse complement strand
TATATTGGCATCCCGAGAGATTTTATCCTGCAATTTGACCCATAGACCGAAATTTTTTACTATTCATTCTTTCATTTATCATTTTTTTGACGATAGAAAACACCCCGCCCCGCCAAAGAGAAAGAAGAAGAAAGAAGCAAAGAAGAAGAAAGAGAAGCTGCTGCTGCAGCAGCTGTCGTCATAGAAAAAGAAAAAGACGTAGACGTAGAAAAAGAAAAAGACGTAGACGTAGAAAAAGCAAAAGAAATCGAATAGGCCGCCGTCGAACCTTTTTTCAACCAGGGAACCATAAATGACCGTAAATGACCGTAAGTGACCATATCTGTCACCTGCGGTCTTTTCATATCGTACCTTTGCATCGCCAAACAAAAGCCCCAATGGTTATCGCCAAAACCCTTAAAGGTTTCCTTCAAAACCCTATAAGGTTTTCTCCAAAACCCTTCACACTTTTGCCCCAAACCCTCAAGGGTTATTCCATCCTCGACAAGAAACAGGGCAGGAGTCCTGCCCTGTTTGTTTTCGGGGTTTAGCCGGCGAGGTCCTCGAGGATCTTCCAGACGTTGAGGAGGCCACGGGGCACGTGGAAGCAGCCTTTCCACTTACCGCCCTTGAGGGGCAGCAGGACTTCGCCCTGGCGGTTGAGATAGCCGTACCACTCGGGGTAGTCATTGTCGCGGAAGTGTTTCCAAGCGTAGTCGTGGACGCGCTGGAACCAGTTGAGGCAACGCTGGTCGCCCGTGAGCTGGTAGCCCTTGATGAGGGAGATGAGGGTCTCGAAGTGTACCCACCAGAGCTTCTGGTCCCATTCGAGCTCGTGGCGCGGATGGCCGAGGCGATCCATGAAGTAGAAGATGCCGCCGTACTCCTTGTCCCAGCCGTACTCGATCTCGTTGAGACAGATCTCAACGGCTTTCTGGATAAGCTCGGGGCGGTTCAGGCGCTTGCCGAGGTCCATGACGAACCACATGGCCTCGATGGCGTGACCGGGGTTCATCTTGCGGCCGTCGAAGCAATCGACGAGGTTGCCGTCCTTGCCCAGGGCTTCCACGATGAGACCGAGCTCGGGGCGGTAGAAGACGTCCATGACCTCGTGCAAGCAGTCGTCGATGGCTTTCTGCAGGAAAGCGGGCTCCAGCAGGGACTCAATCTCAAGGGCTACGTTGCAGAGGATCATCGGCAGGTCGAAGGTCTTCAGGGCACGGGCACCGGGAGCGGCCTTCGACCAGCGGCCCTTGGGGTTGTCGGTCTTGGAGAGGACGATGTCGAAGGTGCGCTTGGCGATGTCGGCATATTCGGCAGAAAGGGAATCTGCGGCGATGGAATCGCCGCACGCATTCACCGCAGAGAGGCCACTCTTGGCGGCTGTCTGCAGGGCGATGGAGAGCTGCCCGAAGGCGATGACGGCGAAGGTGTAGGAGAAGATGTTGTAGGGTTCCACGAGGGCGTGGCCTTCGCGGTCGAGGGCGAAGTACCAGTTGAGGTTGCCGTCGTGGCCGTGCTTCTTCAGGAACTCGGCACCCTGGATGGCGGCATCGAGCCACTCCTGGCGGGGCTCCACGGTGTTGTAGAGTTTGGAGAACATCCACACCTCGCGGCCTTGCATCCACACGAACTTGTCGGTGTCATAGACGTTGCCTACGCGGTCGAGGCAGGTGAAATAGCCGCCGAACTCCGCATCCTGACTCTTGTTGAGCCAGAAGGGAATCGTGCGGTCAAGAAGTTCAGACTTGTAAAGGTCGGCCAGTTGCTTGAAAGACCCACCCCCAACCCCTCCCGTGAGGGAGGGGAGCGGCTGGCGCTTTGATTTGTTATTTGACATAATATATAAAGGTTTTAAAGATTTATCAAGAGACTACCCGCAGGCTCTCCCCTCCATCACGGGAGGGGTCGGGGGTGGGTCTATAGGGTTTTCCACGTAAGTCCTTTCTGTTCCTCTGTCTGCGGCATAAAGATGCTGAGGAGGAGGGCGACGAGGACGCTGACGAGCATCGAGACGAAGCCGAAGAGCAGGAAGTTGGCCTGCGTGAAGAAGTTCATGTACAGGACCGTTGCCGTGCCGCAGAGGAAGCCGATCATGGCAGCCTTCGAGCCGATACGGGGGAAGAAGATACCCATCATGAACAGTCCGCCGATGGCACCGCTAAGGAGGCCGAGGATGGTGTTGAAGTAGTCGAGCAGCGACTGGATGTCAACGGTAGCCATCAGCCAGGCGATCGCCATGCCGATCATACCGGCGCAGATGCCGGCGATGCGGGCCACCTTCACTTCACCGCCGGGCTGCGAGCTGGAGCGGGGCTTCATCTTTCCCCACAAATCCACCGTGAAGGCCGTGGAGATGGAGTTGATGTTGGAGGCGATAGTGGACATCGTAGCGGCGAAGACGGCGGCTATGAGGAGACCGGCGAGACCGGCAGGCAGCTGGCTCATCATGAAGAAGGGGAAGATGGCATCGCCCTTGGCCATGGTGATGTCGAGCTCTGCGGGATGCGTCTTGAAGAAGGTGTAGAGACCTGTGCCGATGGTGAAGAAGGCGATGGTCACGACAACGGACATGAGGCCGTTGGTGAGGATGCCGCGTGCGGCACTCTTCTCGTCGGAGGTGGTCAGGTAGCGCTGGATGACGGTCTGGTCGCTGGTGTAGCTGATGAGGTTGTTAGCGAGACCGCCGAGGATGACAACCCACCACGTGGCGTTGACGAAGTCGAACGGATTCTCGGCATCGAAGAGGAAGAGGCGGAACTTGTCGTGGTCGGTGGCAATCTGCCAGAAGTCAGAGGCGCCGTTGTCGCCCGTGTTGACAATGAGATAGACGGCCGCCAGGATGGCACCGCCCACGAGGATGATGCCCTGGATGACATCGCCCCAGACGACAGCCTCGACACCGCCCATCGTGCAGTAGAGGATGGTGATGAGGGCCATCAGCGCTATACATATATATATATTAATGCCCGTGACAGCGGTCATCGCCAACGACGGCAGGAAGAGCACGAGAGCCGTGCGCGCTACCATGAAGACGATGAACAGGATGCTGGCCATCAGACGGGTGGCGCTGTTGAAGCGGCGCTCGAGATACTCATAAGCCGTGGTGACGTTCAGACGACGGAAGAAAGGCAGGTAGTACCTGATGACGGGGAACGACACCAAGAGGATGCAGATCTGCATCGGGTAGTAGGTCCAGTCTGTGGCATAGGCCTTGGCGGGGATGCTCATGTAGGTGATGGCGCTGAGCATGGTGGCGAAGATGCTGATGCCTGCAGCCCACCAAGGGATGCGGCCTCCGCCCTTGAAGAAGTCATCGCCGGAGTTGCCGGCACGCTTCATGAAGTAGTAGCCGAGATAGACCATTCCCAGGAGATACAGGATGAGGACGGTCCAGTTGAGCCAACCGAAATGGGCGGTGTAGCCGATATCGACGCGCGTTGCATCCGCCGAGCGCACACCGGGCTTCTCCTCGCCGCCGATGACAAGGGCGCTGAGGGAACCGGAGGGTGAGGCCAAGGGCACAACAGCAGCACCGGCACGTGCGATAAGGGGTGAATCGAAGACTTCAGCCCAGGAGTCGGTGATGGTGTGATAGACGAGAATGCTGCTGCGGAACTTGTACCATGAAGGCTCCTGGGTCATATAGGCATAGGCCTCGTCGCGTAGCTGCGCGAGCTGGTCTGCAGTGGTCGTGGTGTCGGCGAGGAGGGCGTTGCGCTCAAGAGCTGCCTCGAAGATGTCCTTGTTAACACCGCCGAAGCAGAGGACGTGGGCAGCGCCGGAAGGCAGGGCGGAAGCACCTACCAAAGCACCCTCCATCAAACTCGTGGCAAACCACTCACCCTTGCGGGGGTCGTAATAGACGCCATTGGCGACGGCCTTACGATAGCGGGGATCGAAGCCGCCAAGGAGGTAGAAGTTGCTGGCGAGGGCTCCCTTCTGCACAGCTGCAGCCGGTTGCACGCGGGCAGGGCCGGGCACATCGGGAAGTTCCTCCCAAGCAGCACCTGTCTGGGATTCAAACCACGAGGCTGGCAACGGCCATTTCAGGCGGTAGGCCTTGCGGTTAGGGAGACCATTATGCAGACCTCCAGCGACATAGATAAAACCATCGCCATAAGCGGCGGCGAAGTTGTCGAGGCTCGTAGGCAGCGGCGGCAGGTCGCGGCTGACCACAGCATTGCCCTTATCGAGGGTCAGGAGGGCGGCGAAGTTCTCGCTCTTCTGCCCGTCGGCCGTACCGCCCAGGCAGACCACACCTTCAGGGGTGGTGACACTGGCGCCGTAGGCCAACGCGCAAGGCAGCGAACCGATGCGCTCCCAGCCGAAGCTGGTGACGTAGCCGCCGTTAAGCTTTGCAAGCGAAAGCGCATAGATGTCCGTATAGAACACCTTCTGACCGCCTTCAGCCGCCGGTGTGTCGGGGAAGTTGCAGCCACCGGCCACCAAGACCTCATCATTGGCCACGCCCGCAAAAGCGCCACTCACGCCCTGCCCGCCAAAAGCGGAGAGAGCAGGAAGGGGCAAGAAGGAGGCGTTGTTGAAGCGATGGGCAGACCCTCCCCCCTGCCCCTCCCTTGTAGGGAGGGGAGTAGTATCTTGTGCGAAAGAGAGGCTTAGGGTAGAAATAAAAGCCAAGAGAAAAAACAACAATCTCTTCATAAGGAATTCTGTTTATAAGGTTACTACTCCCCTCCCTGCCTAGGGAGGGGTTGGGGGTGAGTCTTTACTTATTGCAATGATTGAAGAAATCGATGGCGTCGAGTTCGGCTTTCAGGCGGACTTCCTCTTCGGGGGTGATGTTCTGGAAGGGCGTGCGGTTGGGACCAAGGTCGAGGCCGATAAGCTTCATAATGCGCTTGCCACCCACGATATTACCACGGAAGTGGCAGATGACATCGATGACATCCTGCGCGTAGTTCTGCAGTTCGCGGGCTTTCTCCAGATCGCCAGCCTTCCAAGCTTCGATGATGCCTACGAGGCAGCGGCCGTTGTAGTTCGTGGTGCCGCCGATGCCACCCTGAGCACCACCCATGGCGAGGCACGGGAGGATGGTCTCATCCTGACCGTGGAGCATATCGAACTTTCCGTCCTTGTAGCGACGGCAGCGGTTGTACTCGTAGAGACTCTCGAAGGTGTACTTGATGCCGGCGAAGTTGGGAATGCGCCCATCGACAGCCTGCAGGAAGTCGAGCATCGAGAGGAAGGCGCCGTTGAAGGCGGGAATGTGATAGAAGTAGAAGGGGAGCTTCGGCGCACCGCAGGCAATCTCCTCGCAGTACTTGACCAGTTCCTCGATGCGTCCCACCTTGGGGAAGGGAGGCGCCATAGCGCCGATGCCGAAGGCACCGATGGCTTGGGCGTGTTCGGCAAGATTCTTGGAGCTGCGGACGCAGGTGCTGCCTACATGCACGATGACCTTGAAATCCGTGAAATCCTTCACGGCAGCCATCCACGCCTCGGCAATCTGCTTGCGCTCGTCCTCGGTGAGCATATAGCCCTCGCCACTGGAGCCGTTGATAAACACACCTTTCAGACCGTTGCGATAGAGCAATGCGGCATATTCGGGGATGATACTGAGGTTGATGCTGCCATCTGCGTTCATCGGGGTGAACGGGGCGTCAATAAGACCTTTGATTTTTTCCATTGTGTAGAGTTAGTTTAGGGTTTGACGGGGCAAAGATAGGCAGTTTTTTCGTTCGCACCAAATTTCAGGGCCTTGGGATTCATTAAAAGATGTAAAAAGGGACAAACATTTTGGTTCTATCGCAATAAAAGCGTACCTTTGCAGCCGCAAATGCCCAGGGGTACCCTAGCCCACCCCCTTTAACAAAACAAGGAAGAATGAAAAAACAAGAACCCGTGAGCGTGACGTTTATGTTGCTCAGCGTCACCTTCTGCGTTTGCCTCATCCTGGCGAACCTGTTAGCAACGAAACAAGTGCAATTCGGCCTGCTGAACCTGACGGCCGGTGTGTTTATCTTTCCCATCTCGTATGTCGTCAACGACTGCATCACCGAGGTCTATGGCTACCGCCGTGCGAAGCTGATCATCTGGACGGGCTTCGTCATGGACTTCGCCTTCGTGCTGCTGGCATGGTTGGCCGACCTGATTCCCGGCGCGCCCTACTGGACCAACCAGGAAGGGTTCCATGCGCTGTTCGGACTTGCACCACGCGTGGCGCTGGCCTCTTTTGCCGCCTTCCTCGTGGGGTCGTTCCTGAACGCCTACGTGATGAGTCGCATGAAAATCCGCCACAAGGGGAGTCGTTTTTCGCTGCGCGCCATCGCCTCCACCATCGTGGGTGAGGTGAGCGATTCCATCATCTTCTTCCCCATTGCTTTGGGTGGAATCGTACCTAAAGAGAACCTTGCACTGATGATGGTCAGTCAAGTGGTTATGAAAATTTTATGTGAAATCGTCATACTCCCCGTCACCATCCGCGTTGTGGCTTGGCTCAAGCGCACGGAAGGCGTGGATGTCTATGACAACAACGAAAGCTACAGCATCCTATGAAACCGATGAATAAAGAGACGGCGCTGGTGGTATTCAGCGGCGGTCAGGATTCAACCACGTGCCTGTTCTGGGCACTGAAACATTTCAAGAAAGTGATGGCGCTGACATTCACCTACGGGCAGAAACATGTCCGCGAGGTGGAAGTCGCCGAGCAGATTGCTGCCAAGGCAGGCGAGATCGCGCGCCAGAATGGCCTCAACGAAGGCGGCGGCGATGTGGAATGGCACAAGATGGACGTGTCGTTCATCAGCCAGCTGTCCCACAATTCGCTGACCGACAGCAGTATGGTCATGGATCAGGACAAGCCCGCCGAAGGCCCTCCCAACACGTTTGTGCCTGGCCGCAACCTGTTCTTCATCGCCGTGGCTGCCGTCTTTGCCCGCGAGAGGGGCATCAACCACCTCGTGACGGGCGTCTCGCAGACCGACTACAGCGGCTACCCCGACTGCCGCGATGCCTTCGTGAAGTCACTAAATGTGAGCCTGAACCTGGGCATGGACGAGCAGTTCGTGATCCACACCCCGCTGATGTGGATTGACAAGGCGCAGACGTGGGCCAAAGCCGACAGACTGAAGGTCTTAGACCTCGTGCGCTACGAGACGCTGACCTGCTACAACGGCATCCCCGGCGACGGCTGCGGCGAATGTCCGGCTTGCAAGCTGCGCCGTGCCGGACTCGAAGAGTACCTCCGCCATCCCCAGAAGCCATCGAACGCGGCAAGAGAGATTCAATATCTACACGGTTATGCAAAAGTTTGACGTTCACATCATTGGCTGCGGGTCGGCACTGCCCACGAACAGGCATCTGCCCTCGTGTCAGGTGGTAGATCTGCGTGACAAGCTGCTGCTGCTGGACTGCGGCGAAGGCGCGCAGCTGGCGTGGCGCAAGACGGGACTGAGCTGGCAGAAAATCACGCATATCTTCCTCACGCATGCCCACGGCGACCACGTCTTCGGACTCCCCGGCCTCATCTCCACGATGGGTCTGCTGGGACGCACGGCGCCGCTGTTCGTGCACGGTCCCTCGACGCTGCAGACTTTTGTGGAGTTCACGATGGCACATTTCTGCGCCAACATGGACTACGAAGTGCATTTCGAAGCCGTCGATGCCAGCCAGCACCAGTGCATCTTCGAAGACCGCTCGATGGAGGTATGGTCGCTGCCGCTGAAGCACCGCCTGCCCTGCTGCGGCTATCTCATCAGGGAGAAGCCCGGGCTACCGCACATCCGCAGGGAGATGATAGACTTCTACGGCATTCCCACCTGGGCCATCAATAACATCAAAGCGGGGAAGGACTGGACAACGCCCGAGGGCGAGACCATCCCCCACAGCCGACTCACCACCCCACCCGACCGCGTGCGCTCCTATGCCTACTGCTCCGATACCATGCCCGTGGCCGAGATGGCAGAGTGGTGTCAGGGCGTGGATCTCATGTACCACGAAGCCACCTATGCCGAGGCCGAAGCCGACCATGCGCTTAAATATTGCCACAGCACCGCACGCCAAGCAGCCGCCGTCGCCAAGGCCGCCAATGTGGGGCGTTTGATGCTCGGACATTTCTCTGCACGCTACGAGGACGAGCAAGTGCTGCTCAACGAGGCCAAAGAGGTCTTCGAAAACACGTTTTTAGCCTGCGAGGGGCTCAAAACAACCATATAATTGCAGAAATATTGTGTTTTTAGGCAAAAAAATTTGCATCGTATTGCGAAAACCCTTACTTTTGTCCTCGAAATATTCACGAAACCTCATTTTGCATGAAGAAATATTACCTCTTTTTTGCACTTTTCGCAGGTCTTAGCCTCAGCGTTATGGGCGCAGAAGCAGACATGGATGCGAAGGCTCCTGAGATGAGCGAGGCTCCCATGGAGGAGATGATCTCCGAGATCGAGGCTCCCGACATCGACGAGGAAGTCAACCCCATCACCATCTCCGTGAACGGCGCACAGGTGCACGTCACCAACGCTGCCGGCAAAGTCCTCGAAATCTACAACCTCGCCGGCGTGCGCGTAGCATCCTATAAGATTGACAGCGACGACAAGACCGTCAACATGAACCTCAACAAAGGCTGCTACATCATCAAAGTTGATAAAGTAGTTCGCAAGGTATCTATTAAATAAAGAATATATAAACTAACTAACTCACATATTCCTTAGCATTACGCAGGAATCATTAAGGGTCGGGCTCCTGAGGTTCCGACCCTTATTTGAAAAGCCACTCTCCAACATGAAGCCTACACAGCAAACCCTCCAGCAAATCCAGCGTGCCATCCGTAAGGTCATCGACAAATATCCCTCTACGGCTGACCCCGTGCTCACGGATTTGCACATGCAAGTGAAGCCCGAAAGCGGCGAGCTACGCATCTTCAACGATGACATGGAGGAGCTCATGCGCATTGTCGTGGACCAGTGGCTGGAGCCCACCGAGGAAGACCTCTACGAAGCTGCCGCCATCGCCATCAAGCAGAGCATCAACGGCCTGCATGCGGAGATTGAGCAGATGAGCATTCTGCATCCCTTCTCCTTTGTGATGATGGGCGAAGACGGCGAGACGATGTCCGACATCTATATTGTGGATGACGACCATCTCATTTTAGACAGCGAACTCCTCAAAGGTCTTGACGAGGAGCTCGACGAATTCCTTGAGGAGTTGTTAAAAGATTAGCGCTGTCCGCGCGGTTGCCCTTCGGGGCGCTTGCCCTGTCGCTGGCCTTGTACCATGCGACGGTGGAAATCATCCTCAGCTTTCATCACCTTGAACACCTTGGCGGCCGGTAAGGTCTTGAGGAAGCGTTGGTAGTAGCTCTCCTCCAACTCAGCCATCTCCACCTGCAGACGTTTGATCTTCGTGATGGTCTCGGCACATGCCTTGCAGTCGCCTTGCGGAGCGTTCTTCTTCAGATCGTGAATCTGGCGCCCCATCTCACGCTGCTTCTTGCGCATCTCCGTGTAAAGAGGAAAGAACGCCTTGGCCTCATCAGCCGTCAGCTCGGCAGCCTTTGTCAGCGACTCTTCCACCATCTGCTGGAACTTAGCCGGGTCAAAACGCGGCTGTCCCTTGGGGGGCTCGGGCTGTGCCCAAGCGCCTATCGTGCTCAAAGCAAACAAGCAACAAAAAACGATCTTCTTCATCTTTATATTATATTTATCAATACGCTTCCGTCAGGTAGTAAGCAATCTGTTGGTTGTTCACCATCTCGTAGTCCAGCTCATAGTCCAGCGCCTCGTCGGAATACAGGAAATCCGAGGCGTCGGCTGTCAGCGCCTGTTCCTCAGCGCCATCCTGCTGTTGAATGAAATACGTTCCTGTAGCCACGCAGATGCCCACGACCACCGCAGCAGCGGCATAGCGCAGGGCGCGGCGCACGGGGCTCATCGCCACCACCTTGGCCTTCACCTCCGCCGGCTGCTCCTCCTTCTTCAACAGTCCCTCACGCTCCATGCGCTCCATCAGCTGGCTGGTGAAGTTGTCGAAATAGCCGTCGGGCGTCTTGAACGGCCTACGTCCGCTGTCATGCTTTCTTATGAGTTCCTCTTCGTTCATGGGATTTATTTTTTCTGATAGTAAGACTGTTGCACGCCGAGAAGGTTTAATCCGCAGCGGCAAAAAAGTCAGATATTTTTTTCACTGCGTGGTGATAGGACGCTTTCAGCGCGCCGACACTCGTCCCCAGGAGCTCGCTCATGTCCTCGTACTTCATCTCCTCGAAGTATTTCAGATTGAACACCTGGCGCTGTTTGTCGGGCAGGCTGGCCACAGCTTCCTGCAGCTGGTGCTCCGTCTCGTCGCCATCGAAGTAGGGATCGCTCTCCAGACGTGCTGCCACGCCCACAGCCGCCGCATCATCAAGGCTGTACTGCTGGCGCTGCCGCTCCAGGAAGTTCAGCGTCTCGTTGTTGGCAATGCGGAACAGCCATGTCGAGAGTTTCGCATCGCCACGGAAGCCATCCAAGCCCATCCAGGCCTTGATGAACGTGTTCTGCAGCACATCGTCGGCATCGTCGTGGGACATCACCATCCTGCGGATCTGCCAGTAGAGCTGTTCCTTGAAATGCTCCACCAGCAGCGTAAACGCCTGTTGCCGCAGTGCGCTGTCGCGCAACTGCTCTACAATCAGCTGTTCATTCCACTTGACGTTAGCCATGATAACGATGCTTTCGCGCGCGTTCCTATATATAATTTAGGGGTCCCGTTGCTTTTATCGGTGCAAAGATACTACCTTTTCCCGAAAAAGCCGTAACTTTGCGCCCGAAATTAATCCTAAAAGGAGATTAAAGATTAAAGATTAGGGATTAAAGATTAGCTCTTGAACTCTTAAACTTCTTAAACTCTTAAACTAAAGTCAATGCCCGCACTTCAAACCATCCTTCTCCTTCTGGCCAGCAATGTCTTCATGACCTTTGCGTGGTATGGTCACCTGCGCCTGCAGGAAGCAGGCGTCAGCAGCCATTGGCCGCTCATCGCTGTCATCGCCTTCTCATGGGGCATCGCCTTCATCGAATACTGCTTCGCCGTGCCTGCCAACCGCATTGGCTTCATCGGTAACGGAGGCCCCTTCACGCTTGTGCAGCTGAAGGTCATCCAGGAAGTCATCTCGCTGACCATCTTCACCGTCATCATCGGCTTCCTCTTCCAAGGCCAGAGCCTCCACTGGAACCATATCGCCGCCTTCGTCTGCCTCGTCCTCGCCGTGTACTTTGTCTTCAAGTAGGTTTCAGATCAACCCTCAACCATAAACCCTTAACCATAAACCGCAAATGCTTTCCCCTTTCGCCTCCCCCTTGTATGTCATGGCAAAGCCTGTAGGCAGCATCTGCAACCTCGCCTGCAAGTACTGCTATTATTTGGAGAAAGGGTTCCTGTATTCACAGAGGGTTCAAGAGGTTCAAAAAGTTCAAAAAGTTCAAGAGGTTCAAGGGGTTCAAGAGGTTCAAGGGGTTCAAGGGACTCCTAAGCCGCTGATGAGCGACGCCACGCTGGAAGCGTTGATCCAGCAGTATATCGAATCGCAGACACAGCCGCAGGTGCTTTTCACCTGGCACGGTGGCGAGCCGCTAATGCGCCCGCTCAGCTTCTACAAGAAAGTGCTGGAACTGCAACGCCGCTACGCCGGCGGACGACAGATTGACAACTGCCTCCAGACCAACGGCACCCTGCTCACCGACGAGTGGTGTCAGTTCTTCCACGAGAACAACTGGCTCATCGGCCTCTCCATCGACGGCCCCCAGGAGTTCCACGATGAATACCGCCGTGCGCGTGGCGGACAGCCCTCCTTCCACAAGGTGATGCGTGGCATAGAGCTGCTGAAGAAGCACGGCGTGGAGTGGAACGTGATGGGTGTCGTCAACGACTTCAATGCCGACTACCCGCTCGATGTCTATCATTTCTACAAGGACATCGGCGCCCAGTACATTCAGTTCACCCCCATCATCGAACGCATCGCCCCCCACACCGACGGCCGCCACCTCGCCTCCATCGCCGATGGCCAGCAGGGCGAGCTCGCCGACTTCACCGTATCACCGGAGCAGTACGCCCATTTCGTGTGCACCCTCTTCGACGAATGGGTGCGCCAGGATGTGGGCGAGGTCTTCGTGCAGCTCTTCGACTCCACGCTGGCACGTTGGATGGGCCAGCCCCCGGGCGTCTGCTCGATGGCCGAGACCTGCGGCCACGCTGGCGTCATCGAACACAACGGCGATGTCTATAGCTGCGACCATTTCGTATTCCCTGAATATCGCCTTGGGAATATCCACGAGGACAGCATCACGGCCATGATGTACAGCCCCCGCCAGCGCGCCTTCGGACAGGCGAAGCGCAAGGGCTTGCCGCAACAGTGCCGCCAGTGTCAGTGGCTCTTCGCCTGCAACGGCGGCTGCCCCAAGGACCGCTTTGCAACCACAACCGATGGAGAAACGGGACTCAACTACCTCTGCACGGCTTACCAAGCCATCTTCGAGCACCTCGCGCCCTACATGGATTTCATGCGCGAAGAGCTCCTCAACGAACGTCCGCCTGCCAACATTATGCAGTCGCCGCTCGTCAACGGAAATCAAGGATAATAGGAAGGTGGTCGCTGATGCCGCCGTGATAGGTCGGGCCGCGGAACGTGCGGCGCGGCATCTCACCATCATACGATTTGTCAGCCTCCAGCAGCCACGGCAGCCGCACAGGGCGCGCCGGCGCTACGATACCGATGGAGGACGAGACGAGGATGTGATCCAACCACTGCCAGATACCGCGAAAGCAATACGTCCCCAGCGCCGACCGCTCATCGGTGAGCTGCAAGGGCGTCTCCCGGAAGATGCGGTCGCTGGCATCGGCATTGAAGTCGCCCATCACCATCACGCGCGGCTGCGTGCCTCGCACTGTGGTCGTGTGGGTCATCAGGGAATCTACCACGCTCCAGAGTGTCGCTGCTGCCAGCTTGCGGTTCTGGTCGCTGGCATGTCCGCCCACGCGGCTGGGGAGATGTGCCACCAACACATACAGCGTGTCCAGATACATCTCGCCCGTCGCGCTGTCGCCGACAATGGTCAGGCCCTTGGCATAAAGAATATCGCGTGTAGGGCGTAGTCCTTGCTCGCGGCTGGGCACGCGGAAGCTCTGCGAGGCGAGCAGCCGGAAGCGCATGGGCTGATAAAGCAGCGCAACGTCGATACCACGGGCATCCTCGCACTGTGTCATCACATAGTCATAGCCCAACCCACGCAAGGCGCTACGGCGCGACAAGGTGGTGAGGACGCTGTCATTTTCGACCTCGCACAGCCCGATGAAGTCTGGGACTCCGCCCTCATCGGCCACCGCTGCAATGACCTTGGCCAACTCGTCCAGCTTGCGCCAATAGCGCGACGATGTCCATTGGTATTGCCCCTGCGGCAGGAACGCCTCATCAAGGAAGCCCTCGTCGTGAACGGTGTCGAAGAGGTTCTCGACGTTCCACTCCATCGCACGCAGATGATACGAAGCATCGCCACTGACCTGGGCACTTGTCATGCCCAGCAGTAGCGATGCGATAACGGTAAAGAATAAGAGCCTGCGCATCTCAGCAGAAAAGGAGGCTACATTGTTTTATGCCAGCTCAGAGAGGTCTGCTTCGTTGATGCTCTGGAGTTGGTTGTCAGCAATCACCTTGACAGCCTTCTCGTTGTCATCGGTGCGGAAGATGAGGATGCCCTTTCCGCGTAGCAGGAACGAGTACATATAGGCAATGCTGATGCCAGCCTCGCTAAAGGTCTTCACAGCATCGGCAGCACGTCCGGGTTTGTCGTCGATGGCCAGCGCGAAGACATCGCTGAGGGCAACGGCCACATTGGCCTTCTTCAGCTCCTCGCAAGCGCGCATGGGCTCGCTGCAGATGAGGCGGTAGATGCCGTACTCGGCGGTGTCGGCAATCGTCGAGGCGATGATTTGGATGTTCGCTGCCTTCAGCGCTTCGAGAACCTTGATGAGTGTGCCGCTGCGGTTCTCAATGAAGATGGAAAGTTGATGGACTGTCATATGGGTTTAGTTTAAAGTTTAAAGTTTAAGGTTTAAAGTTTATTCAAACACTTTGCGCTTATCGACCACGCGAACGGCCTTGCCTTCGCTGACGGGCAGCGAGCCTTTGGCCACGAGCTTCACGATGGGCTTCAGCAGGATCTCGTCGCCCAGCTGGTGACGAATCTCCTTCTCGAGTGCCTGCAGCTTGGCGAAGTCGTCGGTAGCCTCGTTGACCTCCACCTCGACAATCATCTGGTCGTTGTTGTCCTCGGTGATCAGCGTGATGAGGTAGTTGGTGCCCACTTCGGGGAACTTCATGAGGATCTTCTCAATCTGTATCGGGAAGATGTTCACGCCACGCAGCACAATCATATCATCGCTGCGACCACGCATACGGTCGATGCGGACATGGTTGCGGCCGCAGGGGCATGTGCGTCCCAGGACACGCGTCAGGTCGCGCGTACGATAGCGCAGCAGCGGCATCGCCTCGCGGCAGAGCGTCGTCAGCACCAGCTCGCCAATCTCGCCGTCGGGCACAGGCTCCAGCGTCTCGGGGTTCACGATCTCCACGATATAGTAGTCTTCCCAGAAGTGCATACCGTTCTGCTCGGGGCATTCGAAGCCCACGCCTGGGCCGCACATCTCGCTCATGCCGAAGGAGTTATAGGCCTTCACGCCCATCATCTCCTCGATGCGCTTGCGCTGCTCCTCGCTGTGAGGCTCGGCACCGATGGCCAGCACCTTCAGCTTCGTGTCACGACGCGGGTCAACGCCCTCCTGCTGCATCACCTCATAGAGACGGGTGACATAGCTCGGGATGGCGTGGATGGCCGTCGTGCCGAAGTCCTTGATGAACTTGATCTGGCGCAACGAGTTACCGGCCGCCGCAGGCACCGTCAGCATACCCAGCTTCTCAGCACCATACTGGAAGCCCAGGCCGCCCGTGAACATACCATAGCCGCTGGAGTTCTGGAACACGTCGTCGGGGCGCAAGCCTACCATCCACAGGTTACGCGCCACCTGGTTGGCCCACTCGTCCAGGTCCTTCTTCGTGTGAAGGATGACCGTGGGGTTACCCGTCGTGCCGCTGCTGGAGTGCAGGCGCACACAATCGCGAATAGGCACGCAAGCCATACCGAAGGGATAGGTCTCGCGCAAATCCTGCTTCGTGGTGAAAGGCAGCTTGCGCACATCGGCCAGCGTCTTGATATCGTCGGGTGTGATGCCTGCCTCGTCGAATTTCTTGCGGTAGAAATCATTCGTGTAGCAGTGGGCCACCGTCTCCTTCAGACGTTCCAGCTGCAATGCCTCTATCTCTGTGCGGGAGAGAGTCTCAAATTCGGGGTTGAAGAAAGCAGACCCTCCCCCCTGCCCCTCCCTTGTAGGGCGGGGAGTAAGATGTTCTTGACGATTTGAATTCGTATCCATATATGAAAAAATTAAATTCTTGAAAGTGACCACTCCCTCCCTACAAGGGAGGGTGAGGGGTGGGTCTATAGCTTGCGCCTATCTATCACATGTGCGCTCTTGCCCTGGCTGCGCTCGATGGTGTTGGGCGCCTTCAGCTGTACTTTGGCGGCGATGCTGAGCACGCTCTTCAGCTTGGTGGCCAGCTTCTTCTCGAGCTGATCCACAGCGGCGGGCGTATCGAAGACGCCGGTGAAATACTCCTGACGGATCTCCACCTGCACCTGCAGCGTGTCGAGGTTGTTGACGCGATCGACCACGAGCATATAACGCGGTGCGAACTCCGGCATCGACAGCACGACGCTCTCCACCTGCGAGGGGAACACGTTGATGCCTCGGATGATGAGCATATCGTCCGAGCGGCCTTCGATGCGGCCCATGCGCACCTCCGTGCGGCCGCAGTCACAGGTGCCGGGCATCAGCGAGCAAAGGTCACGGGTGCGATAGCGCAGCACGGGCATACCCTCCTTCGTCAGCGTCGTAAATACCAGCTCACCAGTCTGTCCGGCGGGCAGCGGCTCCAGCGTCGTGGGATTGATGATCTCGGGATAGAAATGGTCCTCGCAGATGTGCGAGCCGTGCTGCATCTGACATTCGTAGCTGACGCTCGGCCCCATCACCTCCGACAGACCGTAGATGTTATAGCCTTTCAGTCCAAGACGCTCCTCAATCTCCTTGCGCATATTCTCCGTCCAGGGCTCAGCGCCGAAGGCTCCGACGCGCAGCTTGATATCCTCCTTGCGGATACCCAGCTTGTCCATCGTCTCGGCGAGGTACAGCGCGTACGACGGCGTGCAGGCCAGACCCGTGATGCCCAAGTCGCGGATGAGCTTCAGGTGCTTCTCCGTGTTACCCGTGCCTGCGGGGATGACCGAAGCGCCCAGGTGCTCCACACCATAATGTGCGCCCAGACCGCCCGTGAACAGACCGTAGCCGTAGGCCACGGAGAAGATGTCGTCGCGTGTGACGCCGTAGGCTGTCAGACAGCGCGCCATGCACTCGCTCCAAACACCTATATCTTTACGCGTATAGCCCACGATGGTGGGATTTCCCGTCGTGCCGCTGCTGGCGTGCACGCGGATGATCTCGCTCTGCGGTGCCGCCTGCAGGCCAAAGGGGTAGTTGTCGCGCAGGTCCTTCTTCGTCGTAAAGGGCAACTTGGTGATGTCCTCGATGGTCTGAATGTCATCGGGACGAATGTCCATCTCCTGCAACTTATTGCGGTAGAAGGGGACGTTGTGATACACGTACTCCACAATCTTGTGGAGTCTCTTTCCTTGGAGCGCGCTTCTCTCGTCGCGGCTCATACATTCTTTGTTAGGGTTCCAAATCATGTCTGTTTTGTGTTGAGATAGGTTGAATCCCGCACAAAAGTACGACATTTTCCGCATTTAGCGACAAAAAGTTGGCAAAGAATCACGAAATGCAGCAAAAATATACTACTTTTGCCATCGGAAACCATCAAACACGCTTCACAGCCATGATCAACCCGCAACTTTTAACCCCCGAGAGCATCGTCGTCATCGGCGGCTCCAACAACACCCACAAACCCGGCGGCGCGATCGTCCGCAACCTCCTTGAAGGACACTACCAGGGCACCCTCCGCATCGTCAACCCCAAGGAGGACGAGGTGCAGGGCCTCAAGGCCTTCCACGATGTCAGCGAGCTGCCGCCCACGGACATGGCCATCCTCGTCGTCGCCGCACGCTTCTGCCCCGACTACGTAGAGACCCTCGCACGCGAGAAGCACGTCCGCGCCTTCGTCATCATCTCCGCAGGCTTCAGCGAGGAGACCCCAGAGGGCGCACAGCTGGAGCAGCGCATCCTCGACACCTGCAAGCACTACGGCTGCGCACTCATTGGCCCCAACTGCATCGGACTGCTCACACGCTGGCACCACAGCGTCTTCACCAAGCCCATACCACGCCTCACCCCCAAGGGTGTCGATTTCATCAGCGGCTCGGGCGCCACGGCCGTCTTCATCCTCGAGAGCGCTGTCATCAAAGGCCTCCAGTTCAACAGCGTGTGGAGCATCGGCAACGGCAAGCAGATCGGCATCGAGGACGTGTTGCAATATATGGACGAGCACTTCGATGCCGAGCGCGACCCACTCGTGAAGCTCCTCTACATCGAGAACATCTCCAACCCCGACAAACTGCTCTACCATGCCAGCTCGCTCATCAAGAAAGGCTGCCGCATCGCAGCCATCAAGGCGGGCTCCAGCGAGAGCGGCAGCCGTGCCGCCAGCAGCCACACCGGTGCCATCGCCAGCAGCGACGCCGCCGTCGAAGCCCTCTTCCGCAAAGCCGGCATCGTCCGCTGCTTCAGCCGCGAAGAACTCACCACCGCCGGCTGTATCTTTATGGTTCAGACAGCTCTTGCGCCTTCCCTCAACCATAAACCCTCAACCATAAACCCTTTACTCAACATCGCCATTGTCACCCACGCCGGTGGCCCGGGCGTGATGCTCACCGATGCTCTCTCCAAGGGCGGCCTCAACGTGCCGAAGATCGAGGGTCCCATGGCCGAGGAACTGAAGAAGCGCCTCTTCCCCGGCTCCTCCGTCGCCAACCCCATCGACATCCTCGCCACAGGCACCGCCGAGCAGCTCGGCACCGCCATCGACTTCTGCGAACACCAGTTCGACAATATCGACGCCATCGCTGTCATCTACGGCACCCCCGGCCTCACTACCCTCTACGAGGCCTACGAGACACTGCACCAGAAGATCCTCACCTGCCGCAAACCCATCTTCCCCATCCTCCCCAGCCTCCACACCGCAGGCCCCGAGGTGGCTGAGTTCCTGCAGAAAGGACATGTCAACTTCTCCGACGAGGTGACGCTGGCCACAGCCCTCTCACAGATCATGCACACGCCCCAGCCCGCACCTCCCGAGGTGCAGCTCTACGGCATCGACATACCCCGCCTCCACAAGATCATCAGCGGCATCGAGCACGACGGCTACGTCTCGCCGCAAACCGTACGCGCTATCCTCTCCTGCGCCGGCATTCCCATGGTACCCGAGAGCGTGTCAGCCGACAAGGAAGAGCTCATCGCCTTCGCCGACCGCTGCGGCTACCCCGTGGTCGCCAAGGTCGTAGGCCCCGTGCACAAGAGCGACGTGGGCGGCGTGACCCTCAACATTCGCAGCAAGGAAGTGCTGGCAGCTGAGTTCGACCGTCTGATGACCATCGAGGGCGCCACCGCCGTGATGGTGCAGAAGATGCTCAAGGGCACCGAGCTCTTCATCGGGGCCAAGTACGAGCTCCACTTCGGCCATGTCGTCCTCTGCGGCCTCGGAGGCATCTTCGTGGAAGTCCTGCGCGACGTTTCCAGCGGCCTCGCGCCCCTCTCCTACGCCGAAGCCGATTCCATGATCCACAGCCTGCGCGCCTACAAGATGCTCAAGGGCACGCGCGGCCAGCAAGGCATCAACCAGCGTAAGTTCGCCGACATCATCGTGCGCCTCTCCACCCTCCTCCGCTTCGCCACCGAGATCAAGGAGATAGACATCAACCCCCTCCTCGCCGATGCCGACGACATCACCGCCGTCGATGCCCGCATCCGCATCGAGAAAAGCTAAAATATCTTGTACTTAACCATTAACCTTTAACCCATGAACGTAAATTATCTGGTCGTCACTTCGTTGACTATCGTCGACCTCGAACGCGACTCGGCCATTGATGCGAGCATTATGGCTCTCACTGCTTACTCGGTTCCTCAAAATTGAAACAAAAATTTCATTGATAATCTCTCAAGGGAAATGTTTAATGATTTTTGGTAGATTTTTTAGAGATTTTGAGCGGAGCGACCAAAGATGACTCAACACGAATCACACGAATCCGACGAATAACGAAGTGAACTTAAATCAAGCTTCAATCGGAACTTAAATCTACTAGGGCGATAATGGTTATTCGTGTAAATTCGAGCGATTCATGTTCGATATAAATCCTGTGTTTCCTGAGTGAAAGAGAGAAGATTTATGTCCAGATTTAAGGCTGATTTAAGTTCCAGCTGTTCTGTATCGGAAACAAATGACCATAATGAGCATAATTTAAGCCACAAATAAGCAAAATTATTATTTG
Organism: uncultured Prevotellaceae bacterium; assembly: GCA_947170495.1. Lineage (GTDB taxonomy): Bacteria > Bacteroidota > Bacteroidia > Bacteroidales > Bacteroidaceae > Physcousia. Next base: position 33,160 of record CAMVUB010000014.1, on the reverse strand, counting down.
GATTAATGAACCCAATTATGAGTATTATGCACATTTATTTCCCATCCACAGATTTATGTCCAGATTTCTGTAAGATTTATGTTCCCTATTATATGCACATTTCTGTTCCCCATTACGTTCCATTTTCACCGCAAAGGCGCAAAGTTTTTAAGGTTGCCAGTCCTCAGGTCGCTTGGGCTATTGCGCTTCGCGAGCCCGCAGAGCCGAACAAAAAGTGCTTCGCACAAGCCTTTGTTCTAGGCAAAGGTCGCAAAGAACTTGTCCTCTGGCAAACCTTCTTTTGGGTCGGCCTACGGCCTCAAAATCTCCAAAAAATCAATCTAAAAAATCATCAAACAAGCTATAGATAGATATTAATAAAGATTTTCTTAAGATTTTCAAGTAAGATTATTTGGAGATTTTGAGCGGAGCGACCAAAGACAAAGAGAGAGGCCGGACTTCCCAGTCCAGCCTCTCGCGAAAAAAACTATTACTACTCTATATTGTGTGCTATAGAGCCAAACAAATTAATCATCCCAGACTTCATCCCAGTCACCTTCGTCCTTGGTCATCGCATCGGCATCGATTTCACTATTATAAATCTTGTAGGACTCAGCTATCATGTGTGATGCTTGAATATGAATCACTGTTGCATGAGGTGTCAAATATATCTTTTTCATAATAATCAAGAATTTGAGAATTAGAGACTTTACTTAACTAACACTTTTTTGCCGTTTACGATGTTCACGCCTTTCTGCAGCTTGCTCATCTTCTGACCTGCGAGATTAAAGATCTCTTCTCCCTTCTTTGAAAGAGAGGGGTCGGGGGTGAGTCCGTCTATACCCGTTGCAATATCGAAGTTCAGGAGAAGGCCCTTCACGCTGGCAGCAAGATCTGCGTCAAGCTGTAGATAAGCCTTGTTGGCACCAATCTTTCTACCGGACTTGCGCTGGTAGAAGCCGAGGCCGTCTTCGCCATTACCAAGGATATATTCACCAGGTGAGCGATCTGCTGTGATGTCAACGTTGGTTCCGGTCAACATATTGCCTGTTGTTTCTTCAGAGGCTGCGTCGTTGATGGTAACTGTCGCAGAAGCGACCTCTCCATCAGCGCGTAGCAGTACACCAGTATTTGCAGGAATTTCTGTAATCTCACTCGGAATAGCCCACTCACCGCTTACTGTAAGGATGTATGCTTTGGCACCGGTGACAGTAGCGCCGAAGGGGAGATAGAGGGTTGAGAAACTTGCACGCACGGAAGAGACATAGGTCAACGGAATGGTAACCGTGCTAGCATCTTCTACAGTCCACCGAGATTGAATGGAACCTGGATTCCAGTTTATGACGCCTTTGTAAGGCGTTCCATCCTGTCCTTCATGAAGACATCCTTTACGATCTCCACTTTCTGAATCTTCATTACATATTGTGACAACCCCCGGAGATGAAATATTAAAATGAAAATCAACTCCGTCTGCATCCGTTACGGTAAAAGCTTTATTGCTAGCCGTCTGACGTTGTACATTCAGGCCTTGAGTACTCAGTTTATAAACGCCTTTACTTCCCGTAAGTCTAATGATTGATGAAATATCTGAACCAGCGTTATCAACAGCAACAGTACGCAAACCTGTACCATACATAGAACTACCATAACAAATGTAACTATAACCGATATTGCGTTGTCCACTACTTTTTATGCGATAGCAGCCGCTTGCGGGATAGTTAATAGAACCAACAATAGCAGTTCTTATTAAGTTATAGTCCGACTCAAGTAAAACATCATAGCGCATACCATAAATTCCTCTTAGCATACTCTTATCGCTACCCTCCTTCAACATAAAATAATCATTACCCACTGTAGCCTCATCGTCAAATAAAGAACTGCTAAATTCTTTTCCTATTTTATCTCCATAATAATCCGTCTCAACGCCCCAAACATATTGAGCGGAATGTGGAGAATCAGTATAATCCGCCTCTGGCACGTCATCGGTCGCACTGCCGTCCACATTCGTACCATCAGGATTCACCGTCCAGTAAGCATCTTGCTGCCATTCGCCACTCCCTGTCGCATTGGTCGAGCGAATAGCATATTTAGAGCCATTGAAAATGAATACTTGACCTTCCCAATCTTCACGCGACTGAGATGTTGTGGTCCTAATCTTTGCATTACGATCTGTTTTATTGGGATTGGTGAAATATGAATTGTTACCCGCGGTTATCTTAAAAGCATATCCCGCAGAAGCGAAATAATTATTCGTTGTTGCGATAAAACTAAACGATCCGGCCTCTCCTTTAGTGGCCGTCAATGTTCCATCTGTCTTGAGATAATACTTCGTTTCACCTTCCGATGTGCCATCATTTTTTGTGAAAATTCGATATTTAGGAGTAGCATCAAATTGGGCAATCACTGCATTGACTTCAATGGTTACAGTCAAGTCCAAATTCTCAAAGTGAGTGTCCTTGGGAGATAAGTTAAACGTAGTGGTATTGGCATTTACGTTTACTGACAGATTCGTTAGCAATCTATTTCCTGTTGTTATTACGGTGCCACTTCCTCCAGCGGGCGTTATTGTTATATCTCCGTCTGTGGCAGTTCCATTAAATGAATAGCTTTTAATCGTACATCCGTCCGCAGCTGTCAAGGTATAGTCCTGACCACCATATATATTACCATTTGTAGTATTCATTCCTGATACGCCATTGAATCTTAATAGGTCGGATCCGTCAATATGCTTACGAGTTGAACGCCAATAAGCGCCCCAGTCACCTGTACCCAAAGCAGCTGAACTCCAACCTTTATGATATGTACCATAATCAGGGCCTATCTTAATCGTGACAGTCTCCGTTCCCCACGCCCCACTGACTCCGGTGAGGAGCAGAATAAAAAAGAGTAAAAGTTTTTTCATTGTTATGTAAGAGTTAAAGTTAGTTTGTTTTTTCGTTGGTCCCCTTCTAGCGAAGGCCGAGCTATGCCCGGCCTTCAAGAAGGGTATTTTGAGGGTCAATCGTCCCAAACTTCATCCCAGTCGCCTTCGTCTTTGGTGAAGTTGGAGTTGACTTGTTCCTCAGGATTTACACCTAGAGATTCCGCAATCATCTGAGACGCATTAACGTTCACAATGAGAAGCGTAGGAATGATATATGTTTTCTTATTCATAGTCGTATGTTTCTATTTATATTACTAACATCCCCCTCCCCACGGGAGGGTGAGGGATGGGTCTTTTATTTTACTAATACTTTCTTACCATTCACGATGTTCACGCCCTTCTGCAGCTTGCTCAGACGCTGACCTGCCAAGTTGTAAATGCTCCCCTCGCTAACAGGAGAGGGGTTGGGGGAAAGGTCGTTGACGCCATCCATCAGCTCGTCGCCCGGCACAAGAAAAAGGCCCTTAACAGGGGTACTTGCCACATGAGGATAAGGTAGATAAGCCTTGTTGGCAGAAGCCGTTCCGTTCATCTGGTAGAAGCCAATGCCCGAAGTGCCATTGCCAAGAACAAGGTTCCAATTTGTTGTCTCATCGGGATAGCTAAAAGTTCTTGCAAAATAATATCCAACAAGCTCATTGCCTACTAATGCGTCATATGCATCACCTGCTGTCCGAATAGCTGCTGTTACTGACGTCGCAGCAGTTTCACTTATCAGTAATACACCTGCACCTGCAGGAACCTTATTATCAGCTATTTCGGTGTAAACGGCCCTATTCCGCTCTTCATCCAAATCAACCTGATAAGCTGTTGCTTCAGCACCTATCGTAACATCAAACGGTGCTGAGAAAGTAGCATAGGACTTACTTCTGACTGTATTAAGAGCTATCGTCATATTATTCACCGTCTCAAATGTCCAATGTGCCAATTTACTTCTTTCATCAATTGTGCTACCTCCAACTGTTGTGCTTTCAGTGCCTGTCAAAGCATAATAGCCAACTCCTAAATAACCTGCATAGCCACCCTCGCCATTGCCATATGCCAAAGAGAAGGCACCTTCACCTGAACCTGTCGAAACAAAATGGGCATATTTATCTTTATTTTTACTTGTCCATCCTGTTGTCCCAGTACCATTCACCCAGTTAAGATACTCTCCTTGAGTCATTATATATGGCTTGGAATCAATCTCTGTAATGTAGAAATGAGCCGAGGCATCTTTTGCTGCTTGCTCTGCAGTCAAGTCACATATAACACTACCGCGCGTAGCGCTTGCTGTTACACGCATATACTTCCCATTGTAGGTATTCTTTATGAGATAATACTTTCCACTTTGCGGGAATACGATGTTCGACGTTAAAATAGACTTGGAATCAAGGTACTGAGCCTTTGTAAATGATTTGTTTGTAATGTTGGTACTATACTTTGTATAAATTCCCATTACACCCGTTTCATAATCCAGTCCAAATGGTTGGTTAATTGTTGTAGAAAGAACAGTGTTTGTGCCGGGATCTGCGAACATATATGGCAGAACATCCTCTTCAACCAAGTCATAATAATCTACTTCTTCTGCATCAAATGCATATTTCGAGTCAGTGTCTGTTGAAGAACACTCGTTTGCTAATTGTAATTTGTCCTCTGTATTCTGGAGATAATAGCCGCTGATATTCAATGTGAACCCATTTGTGTTTTCTCCAATAGCCCATGGATAATAGGTATCACTTCCTATTGTAGGAGGTAGATAGAATTTTAAATACAGATTTTTTCCAGCAGCCTTATTCATTACTAACACACCATCATATGGGTTCCCTTCAAAGGCCCACAACGCGCTCTGTAAAGATGATATCTCCGCCTTTTCAACTAATGCATATGGGCCCGTTTCAGAATAAACAAGGTATTTACCGTCAAGAGTCAAGTAATACCATGATGCATTGGCATAGTCAGAAGAGAAGGCAAAATCACCAGCCCAATTGAGTGTGAAATTAACCTCTGTTGTTTCTCCTGTAAGGGTGGCCACATCTGAGTCATAGGTACAATAGGCTGGCACATCCCACTGGATGGTCGGTGCGGAACCTACCGCCTCAGTGACAACACGCTCTGCTAGCACCTCCTCGTTAAAGACCAGTTTGTATGTCGCTGTGACATTTGCGGTCTCGAATGCAGTAATAGCATCAGATGCAGTTGATGGGATTGCAAAGTCTTTTGCAGCGTATAAGCACCATTGGTTACCTGCGTCATAAGTACTGGTTGTATTAAATGCGAAAGCAGGATCTGATGTTAAATTGATGTTTTTGTCTGATTTGTCAGACGTGAAGGAGAAGAAGAACGGATAATCAGCATTTCCCGTTTCAAAAATGAAGATAGGCTCTGGTGTGTCACTAAGCGTATTACTGCTGGTAATAAACTTGCCTGTTATTACACTATAAGCATAATAGTTTCCTGTGGTTGCAGATTTGATAAAAGCAATCTGACGAGTATTATCTGTGCGGTTGAAAGTCGTAGTGGAAGTCAGTGATGTCGCATCAGAAGATGTATATTGCCAATCGCCGCGTGCACCATGAACCATATAGCTTTTAGCATTGCTTAGGCTTGCTTTATCAGCCGCAAAAGTCGGATCGTTCTCAGCATAAATCAAGAACCATGTTGGACGGAGAAAAGCATTGGTGCCTGTAAGCGTAAAGGTAGTACTACGAAGATCCTTACCGCTAACTTCTAATTTTTTATCTTCTGAGCCTTTGAAAGTCTGGTTTACACTCTCAGATGTCGTAGCTGAAATGTCGTTACCAGCGGCTCCAGCACTAGTGTATGAACGTCCAACAATGGTATAACCCGTTATCTTGGCGCTATTGGGAACTGAGATAGTGTAAATCTTTCCTCCATTTGCAAAGAAACACGAAGCACCTTCCGAGGTGGTACGTCCAGGACATGTGAGGTTATTGCCAATGACGGAAATGGTGACCTGTGGACTTGTCTGGGTAGACACCCATTTATCTGCATAACTATCTTGCTTTGTTTTGTCTGCAGAACCACTGTAGAAAGTTCCTGTTGTAGGTCCATAGGTACAGAAGGGCGTAGATACAGGACTTATCTCCTCATAGTATACAGTGACATTTGCATAGAAAGCAGTATTATTCTGTATATTGAAAGCATCGATTATTTCTTGAGCATTGCAGGCTATTTCCACAGTTTTTGCCTCGCCTGAGGTAAACGAATACTGTTTTCCTGAAGTATTATCAGTAATCTTATTCGCACCGCCTTGTGCCCAGGCCTGTATTGTGACCTTCGTTATAATATGAGTGGATGAAATAAAAAATGAGTATCCATATCCATTGCGGATATCCGCAGTATAAGTTATCGCATTATTGGTCTGATTTGCTGGACCAAAGATGTTACCCAATCCACTGTCCCCCCCATAATTTGTGATCATTCTAATCTGTGGTGTAGTTGACGTGGAAGCCCAATAGTTGTTCCAAGTATCAGCTGCTGCATCACCATGTTTTTTCTTGAAGGTACCATTTGAACTATTAACAACAATACTTCCGGCCCATCCCTCACTGCCGCCAAGGCATAGTAAGGCACAAAATAAAAGTAAAAGTTTTTTCATTGTTTATATAAGTTGAGTTAGTTGTAGCTCAATCATGCGGCGCAAAAATACAAAAAAATATAATGATATGCGGAGAAAAATGATATTTTTCCGCATATCACTATAAATAAGGTGAAGAAAGGGTGTAAAAACGCCCCCTATTTCTTGTAGCAGGCGAACATCTTATCGACGTCGGACTGGGGGAGTTTGGGGGTGAAGAGGCTGACGAGCCAGACGACGGGGAAGCCGCCGAGCATGGCGATGGCGCCGCAGTTGATGGGGTTGATGGGATTGCCCAGGAGCATGTTCACCACGGTGAGCCCCACGCCCCATGTGAAGCACGCCCAGACACCGGAGGGGGTGACGCCACGCCAGTAGAGGCCAAGCATGAAGGGTGCGAGGAAAGCACCGGCCAATGCGCCCCACGAGATGCCCATGAGCTGCGCGATGAAGGTGGGCGGGTTCAAGGCTATCATCAGGGAGATGACGATGAAGAAGACGATGAGGACACGCATGACGACGACCTTGCGGCGCTCGACTTTCTCGGCCACGACATCGTCGATACTACCCTCCTCCACCTCACCGGGCAATGACTTCTTGTCGCGATAGATGAGGTCGAGGGTCATGGTGCTCGACGAGGTCAGCACCAGCGAGGCCAGCGTGCTCATGGAGGCGCTCAGCACCAACAGCACGACGAGGGCGATGAGGGCATCGGGGAGCGTCACGAGCATGGCGGGGATGATGGAGTCGAAGGCAATCTTGCCGTTCTCAGCGATGACGGGGTCATAGAGACGTCCGAAGCCGCCGAGGAAGTAGCAGCCACCGGCCACGATGAAGGCGAAGATGGTGGAGATGATGGTGCCACGACGGATGGCGCTCTCATCGGTGATGCTGTAGAACTTACCGACCATCTGCGGGAGGCCCATCGTGCCGAGGGAGGTGAGGATGACGACACCCAGCAGGCCCCACGGATCGGGACCGAACCACGAGGCAAAGCCGCCGTTGACAGTGGGGTCGGCATCGGAGGGCAGCGTCGCCAGCTTCTCGACAGCGGCGGTAAGTCCGCCCTGCACATTCAGCACCGCCACGATGACGGCGATGATGCCGAACAACATGATGATACCCTGAATGAAGTCATTCATAGCGGTGGCTTTGTAGCCGCCGAAGATGACATAGACGGCGGTGAAGGCGGCCATCGCTATCACACAGTATTCATAGGGGATGCCAAAGCCCATCTCGAAGAGCGTGGAGATACCTTTATAGACACCTGCGGTGTAAGGGATGAGGAAGACGAAGGCGATGACGGAGGCCACGACACGCAGGCTCTGGCTCCCATAACGGGTACCGAAGAAATCGGGCATCGTGCGGCTCTCGATATGCTGCGTCATCAGCTTGGTACGACGGCCCAGAAGAAGCCACGCCAACAGCGAACCGATGACGGCATTGCCGACACCGATCCAAGTGGAGCTAAGGCCGTACTTCCAGCCGAACTGACCGGCATAGCCGACGAAGACGACAGCGGAGAAATACGAGGTGCCATAGGCGAAGGCGGTGAGCCAGGGACCTACGGAACGGCCGCCGAGGACGAAGCCATCGACGGACTTGGCCTGCTTGTGGGAATAGACACCCACGCCGACCATCACGGCCAAGAAGATAATGGTCAGAAGAACTTTGATGAACATATTAATTAAACCTTACTTGCAGTTGGCAGAGGACGCTGTGGCTGGGGGACTTGATGAACTCGTTGCCGAGGCGGTAGGCGCTCATATAGACATACTGCACCTGCACACGGCATTTCTTGAAAAACCAATACTGGAAGCCGGCGATGGCCTTGTGCTGGTCCATGTCGAGACTCGTATTGAAATTGAAGAAGTCATAGGAGCCCACGAACTCCACCTTGGGCGTGCCGAGGGGCACGGCGCAGGTGATGTAGCCGCCGCAACTGACGGCGCTAGCGTCATAGCCTTCCAGGTATTCACCATGGGCCTTGACCCACTTGGATTTATAATCGAAGCCTGCCGACCAGCGGTTGCGCTTGTAATCGTCGCCTGCCTTGATGTCGGGGTTGTAGAGCGAGGTGGCTACGGCATGGCCACGGCCTATCTGTCCGGTGGCCACGAGGGTCAGACCCTCCACGGGACGGTATTCGATGCGCCCGATGAAGTCCTTGAAGTTGTTGCCGTCCTTCTTGTTGATACCCTGGCCATTCATGACATCTAGCTCATAGCGCAGCTTGCCGTTGTTGGTCTCGCCGTAGAGGGAGAGACCCAGGTCACGACCGTACTGCACGCCGAAAAGCGGGTCGCTGCCGCAACCGGAGAGGAAGGTGACGCCCTCGCTATAGACGTCGATCGCCTCCATCGCCGTGGGGGACAGGGGGTTCTCATAAGAGAAGCCGTTCTTGAACTGACCCAGGCGAACGGTCAGCGCCTTGTTGCGCGTGATGCGGTATTCGGTGTAGTACTCCTGTACGACGCTGGAGAAGTCGTGCATGAAGAGGAACGACCAGCGGTCGGTGATGCGGGCGTTGGCCCAGAAGAGGACGCGCTTGATTTCGAAAGTGTTGGTGTTGGTGCCGTCCTTGTGGTTGTAGGCATAGCCACCTTGGGCGTAGCCGTGCAGCTGAATGCGGTCGCTGACATCCTTGAGCCAGTCGGGCGCCTTCTCGCCCACAGCCTTACGCAGCAGCGTGTGCTCCGCCTGGGGAGCATCAGGAGCCACGACGGCGACCGTGTCCTGCTCAGCCATGACAGCCGTACTGCCCGAGAGGAACAGCGCGGCCAAAAGGGTCTTCATTGTCTTGTGTTTCATTTTGTCAATTATTTTGCTCGAAAATCGCCATGCGATTTTCGAGAACATCATACTGGTGGTCCTCGATGAACGAGGTGCAGACGCGCAGGCCTTCCTGGTGCGAACCCGTGGTGATGAGGCAGATGGCGGAGACGCCATAATACATCAACTCGCGCGCCAGCTGGCCACTGGTCATCTGCTTGTAGCCGATGGTGAAGTAGAAGCCGTCGGCCACGGGCTGATCCAGGTCGCGGTCATAGACCACATGGAAGCCGTGGCGCAGGAAGATCTCCTTCAGCTTGCGGGCGCGGTCGCCATAGACCTTCACCTCATCGCGGAAGCGATACTCGCCGTCGCAGGCCGCACGGAACATGGCCGCCAACGCATACTGCGCTGAATGGCTGGTGCCGCTGCTGAGGGCATAGAGCATACGTGTGGAGAAGACGAGACCGAAGGGCAGACCCTCATAGCGTGCGCTGAGGTCGGGGAAGTGACGATGAAACAGCGCGTCGCTGATGCAGACAACACCGATGCGCTCGCCAGCATACGAGAAGGCCTTGGAGCCGCTGATGAGCAGCATATAGTTATCGGTATAGCGCGCCACCGTGGGCTGGTAGGGCGGCTGGAACGGCACACTGAGATCCTCGCGGAAGTCCATGGCGAAGTAGGCGAGGTCTTCCATCACGATGGTGTCGTACTGCGTCGCCAACTCGCCGATGGTCTGCAGCTCGCTCTCCGTGAGGCATACCCACGAGGGGTTGTTGGGGTTGGAATAGACGATGGCGCAGATATTGCCCTTCTGGAGGTAGCTCTCCAGCTTGCCGCGCAGCTTGGGGCCGCGGAAGTCATAGACATCGAAGGTCTCATACTTCACGCCCTGCACCTGCAGCTGCATCTTCTGCACGGGGAAGCCCGGGTCGATGAACAGCACGGTGTCCTTCTGCTTCGAAGCCTGCGAGCAGGTGAGGAACGAGGCGAAGGTGCCCTGCATGGAACCCGTCACGGGCACACAGCCCTCAGCGGCGATATCCACGCCGATGAAAGCCTTCACGAAACGCGAGGCCTGCTTCTTGAGTTCGGGATAGCCCTGAATGTCGGGATAGCTGTGGGCGATGCCGTCCTGCAAGGCTTTGATCTGGGCATCGACACCCACCTGTGCAGCAGGGAGCCCGGGGATGCCCATCTCCATCTTGATGAACTCTACCCCACTCTCCTTCTCAGCCATGGCGGCCACCTGCTTCACCTCGCGGATGGTAGCCTTGGCGAAATCCTGAATGCCCAGCTTGGCAATGAGCCCATCGACCAACGCCTTGGGGATGGGCGTGGGGGCGATATCCTTTGTCATTTCGTTTGTTTGCATATAGTTCTTGATGTCATGAATGATAAATTCAGCCGCAAAGATAGATCATTTTATGCAAAAAGAAGCGCATTCGCTTAACAATTATAAGCCAATGCGCGTATTTTGTTGATTTTTGTCGCAGGAAGGTCGCTTAGAACTCAACGAGGATGCGGCCATTGATCTGGCGGCCGGTGAGGTAGTTGGGGATAGCGTACTGCTGGTTGGTGATGTCGGTGATCCAGAGATAGGAGGCGACATTGTTCAGGCCGAGGACGTTGAAGCAATCCACGCCGAGCCACACATTGCGCAGACTGCGCAGGAAGGGCTTGCGGTTGTGCTTGTCCTCGTTCTTCAACAGACGGTAGCTCATGCCAATGTCCGCACGACGGTAAGCAGGCGCACGGAACACCATACGCTCCAGACCGGAGTGCGGAGGGCCGAAGGGCAGACCGCCGGCAAAGGCCATCTTGAGGGTCATCTTCCAACGGTCGGTACGGGGGAAGTAGTCGGAGAAGAAGAAGTTGACGCTCCAGCGGTGGTCCGTAGGCTGCGGGATGGCCTTGCCGTTCAAGGTCATCGACGCCTTCATCAGCGAGAACGACACCCACGAATCGGTGCCGGGCACGAACTCGCCATAGACCTTGAAGTCGGCACCGACGACATAGCCCGAGGCCTCGTTGCGACCGTAATAGACGACCTTCAGGTTATCGACATTGTAGGGGTTCAAGCGGTCCTGCAGCTTCCAATAGAGCTCGGTGGTGAACTTGAAGGGTCGGTTCGCGACACGGAACTTATACTCGCCGCCTGCTACAATCTGGAAGGAGCGCTGGCTCTGGATGTTTTTGTTGAGGGTGACGATGGTGGCGCCATCGACGGTGGTGGTGTCGCGCAACTCCTTGTAGAAGGGTGCCTGGTAGTAGAGACCGGTGGCCAAGCGGAACGTCAGGTTCTCGTTCTTCTTGGGTACGAAACCGATGCTGACGCGAGGCGAAACGAGCGTCTCCTTGTTCCAAGACCAGTAGCTGAGGCGCGCGCCGTAGTTAAGCGATATTATACCTATTCCCAACTCTTTACGCCATGTATCTTGCAGATATACTTCAAGGCGATTGGACTTGATATCCTGCACGCTCTTGAGGTTGTAGATGAGCTCCAGGCGGTCTCCGTAGTGAGGCATGGAATAGCCGGCTGAATCACGAAATTCCCACTCGCGGGTGTTCTCGCTGATGGACTCGTGCTTGAAGAGCAGACCAGCCCGAATGTCATGTCCGCGAGGCTTGAACTCATAGACGGCACGGGCGGCGATGGTGTTCGACTTGAGCAGGTTGCGAGCGTGTTCCATGTAGGTGCCTACACCCAACTGCTCGCTGGTGTTGGTGTCGTCGAGCCAGTACTGACCCTGTATATCATAAGTCTCGCGCTCCTTGGTCGTGAAGGCGGAGGCGCCGAAGGTCAGGGTGCTGCGGCTGCCCAGCTTACGCGTGAGCGAGAGGGCACCGAACATGGTTCGGAAGAGGTCCTGCTCCTCGCCGTCGAAATAAACGCGGAAGCTCTTCACATCCTCCATCGTGCCGAAGTTGGTCTCGCGGTCCTTGGGCTTGAAACGGTATTTGTTGTTCGAGATATAGCCGATGACATCTAATGTCCACTTGTCCGTAGGCTGCCAGGAGAGGTAGGCCTGGTAGTCAATGAAGTTGGGATCGTACTCGCCGTTGGTCTGCAGCGAGCCCAGCAGATAGCGGTTCGTCTTGTAGCGGAAACCCTGAGAGAAGGCCACCTTACCCACGCGGAAGCCGTCATAGACGCTGGCGCCCAGCAGACTGGCGGCGACGCTGCCCTCGTGGCGCTCCGGACGTTTGTAGGTGATATCGAGGACGGAGGCCATGCGGTCGCCATACTTGGCCTCGAAGCCGCCGGCGGAGAACTGCACGCGCTCCACCATATCGGAGTTGATGACGGAGAGGCCTTCCTGCTGGCCGCTGCTGATGAGCATCGGACGGTAGATCTCCACGCCGTTGATATAGACGCAGTTCTCATCGAAGGAGCCACCGCGGACGTTGTACTGCGAGGAGAGCTCGTTGTGCGTGGAGACACCGGCCTGCGTGGCGATCAGCTCCTCAACGGCATTGCCAGTGGTGGAGGGCATACGCTTCAGGTCCTTGGTGGTGACCTCCTGCGTGAAACCCATCTGACGACGCACCTCGCTGACGACGACCTCACCCATCTCCGTGCCGCTGTTGCGCATGGTGACATTCCAGGTGAGCTTGCCCTGCGGGCGCATGAGCACCTTGGTCTTCTTCTCGTAGCCGATGAGCGTGTAGTTGATGACGACGGAGTCGGCGGTGTCAAAGTCGAAGGAGTATTTGCCGTCGAAACCCGTCACGCTGCCCGCCATCTGACCCTCGACCTTCACCGTCACGAAGGGCAACGGCTTCTGGTCCTCATCAATGACGCGGCCGCTGAGGTGGCAGGCCTTAGGAGCCTGCTGTGTGGAATCAGCAACACCACCCTCTTCCTGCGCCATCACCATTGTGGAGCACAGGAAGAGCAGGAGGATTGTATGCAAAAAGATGCGTTTCACTAATACAATAACGCAAAAGGGCGCCAGATATTGTGCTATTCCAACACTTTGTGGATGCCCTGTTCGCGATGGTTCAACACGACGCGGATGCCGTATTTCCCGTGCAGGTGCTCGGCCAGATGCTGGGCGCAATAGACGGAGCGATGCTGACCGCCGGTGCAGCCAAACGAGAACATCAGGTCTGTGAAGCCACGCTGCAGGTAGCGCTCCACATGGGCGTCGGCCAGGCGATAGACGCTGTCCAAGAAAGTGAGAATCTCGCCGTCGTCCTCCAAGAACTTGATGACGGGAGCGTCCAAGCCTGTCAGCTGCTTGTACGGCTCGTAGCGACCGGGGTTGTGCGTCGAACGGCAGTCGAAGACATAACCGCCACCATTGCCCGAGGTGTCCTCGGGAATGCCGCGCTTGAAGGAGAAAGAGAAGATTCGGACGACAAGACTCACCCCGCCCTTCGGGCACCCCTCTCTTGTAGAGAGGGGAATTTGGTCACTTGTGTGCTCCCCCTCTTTACAAGAGAGGGGGTTGGGGGGTGAGTCTAAGGCCTCCAAAACTCTTCTCAATTCGGGATATGGGCAGGAGCCTTCTTCCTTCAACAGCTCGCGAAGGTTGTCGAGGGCGGGGGGAATACTGTCGAGGAAGTGTTTCTTACGCTCGAAATAGCCGCGGAAGCCGTATGCGCCGAGGACTTGCAGGAGGCGGAAGAGGACAAACTTGCGTAAGATTGAAAGATTGAAAAATTGAAAAATTGAAGGATTGAACCCTTGAACTTTTGAACCCTTGAACTCTTGAACCCTTGAACCTGAAACCTCCTTCAAGACTTCTTCCAAGCTCTTGCGATAGACCTCTATCAACTCCTCGCGCAGCGCTTGCGGGTAGCGGGCTGAAGCCTGCCAGAGGAAGCTGGCGAGGTCATAGTAGATAGGACCACGGCGACCGCCTTGGAAATCGATAAAATAGGGGGCCCCCTCCAAACCTCCCCGAGGGGAGGCTTTTGTGTTTACCAGCATGACATTACGTGCTTGGAAATCGCGGTAGAGGAAGGTGGAAAGTTGAGGGTCGAGGGTTGAGAGAAGGTCTTTCGCCAACTGGCGGAAATCCTTTTCAAGGCGGAGCTCGTGGAAATCGATGCCAGTGGCTTTGAGGAAGCAGTATTTGAAGTAGTTGAGGTCGAACATGACGTTCGTCTCGTCCATCTCAGGCTGGGGATAGCAGACAGAGAAATCAAGGCCCTGACCGCCGAGGATCTGAAGTCGCGGCAGCTGGGCGATGGTGCGACGCAGGAGCTCTTTCTCCTCTTCGCTGTACTGACCGCCAGCCTCACGTCCGCTTTTCAAGGCGTCGAAGAGGGCACGTGAGCCCAAGTCCTCCTGCAGATAGCAACGCTCGTCTGCCGAGACGGCCAGCACCTGCGGCACGGGCAAACCCTTCGCCGCAAAATGGCGCGCGAGGGTGATGAAAGCGTGGTTCTCCTCCAACGAGGTTCCCACGACACCTATGAGGCTGCGCCCCTCCGTCGAGGTCAGGCGATAGTACTGACGATTGCTGCCTGAGCCTGTCAACGTCTTCACCTCACAGGGCTCTGCGCCTGTGAAGTGGTGATAGAGTTCGATGATGCTGTTATCCATTGATGCGGTGATAAAGTCCTCCTTTCAGACTCTTGCGACGGGGCGTGAGGCTATTGATCTTCCTGCGGATGGCCACGATATTAAAGAACGAGACGACCACGAAGAGGGCCACGCCCAAGAGGATGGTCATCGAGATCGAGCCCTCGCTGAGTGCAGGGAACATTTGCCACAGGCGGTCGAGGTAGAGGCCGCGAATCCAGGACAGCAGGGCGAAGGCCAACAGCAGCACGAGGGCGTTCATGCCGACGGTAAGCAGCTGATAGGGTCGCGACACACGTGAGGGCGAGTAGCCGATGAGCAACAGGTTCTGCAGCTTTTCGGCATTCTTCTGCACGAGGAGGAAGATGCTCAGCATCAAGATGTAGAAGGACAGCGCGCTGATGAGCAGTCCCACTGCCATGATGATGGCAGCGACGACCTTCAGGAAATACGTGACGCGACCGGCTTCCAGCGTGTCATTCTCCAGCTCATAGCCTTTGCTCTGGATGTACGCCGCGATGGCATCGTCAGTGGGGTTCTTCACCTCGACGATCAGTCGCGTGGGAGCCGCCGAGGCGTTGGGTGCCAGCTCGGCATTGGCACGCTGCATAAAGGCGGCAGGTACGAGGACGGTGTTCAGGCGGTTGCTGAAACCCACGACACGCCCTTTCAGCAAGCGCTCTGCCCCACCCTCGCCACGCAGACGGATATCCATCTGCACCATCGACACAACACCCTCGGACACCTTGGGCAGCGACTGACTCTGCGCAAAGCCGAAGTTGTAGATGGTCAAGTAGGAACGGGGCAAGATAATGGGCACCTCCGTGGGGAAGGCGTCGCCGTCGAAGCGCTGGCCCTCGGGCCACTGGCCATCGACGAAGGCATCAGGGACACTCTCGAAGAACATGTCCGTGCCCACGCCAATGCCGCCCATCGACAGCGAGGCATAGACCTTGAACTGCGAGGCCGTGAAGGTTCCCACCTGCCGTGTGAAGCGCTGGGCCTCGAAGTCAGCGATGTCCTCCTGCGTAAACGGCTGTGCTTCACCACGTAACGTGGTGACGGCCGAGATACGCTTGGAGACGATGAGATAGGTATTTTTAATGATGCCATCATCGCCCGAGAAGGCAGGCACCACATCTTCATAGAACTGCATCGACAGCAGCACGATGAGCATTCCCAGCAGGTTGGCGAAGAAGAAGCCCACGAGCTGTCCGATGCTGATATGTCGGCGTAAGAGGCGCCATACCAAAGAGGAAGACCCACCCCCGACCCCTCCCGTGATGGAGGGGTGAGGCTGGCGCGAAGATATGTTGATACTCATAACGGGGCTTTATAATTTTAAGATCTTTTCGTAGGGTAAATCCATGTGGTGACCGATGCTGGTGATGATAACGCCAGCCCCCTGACGCTGCGCCTCGGCCATCATGACCTCAGCCATTACGCGGCTGTTGTCGCTGTCGAGGTGGCTGACGGGTTCGTCGGCCAGCAGGAAGTCGAAGGGTTGGCACAGGGCGCGCATGAGTGCCACGCGCTGCTGCTGGCCGTAGCTGAGGTGTCCGAGCTTCGTAGTGCGTTTGTCGGCGATGCCCAGCACCTCAAACCATTGCGCAATCTCTGCATCGCTCTTGAACTGCGTGAGCTGGTTCTTGACCTGCACATTCTCCCAGGCCGTCAGCTCGGGGAAGACGCGCAGCTCCTGGAAGACGATGCTCAGCGAGCGCTGGCGCAGCTGTGTCCAGTCATAGGTGCAGAACTCGCGAATATCGTGGCCGTCGAAAGTCATCGTGCCGAGATAGTCATCGCGATAGCCGATGAGATAGCTGCAGAGCGAGGACTTACCCGTGCCCGAAGCGGCCTCGATGAGATAGAGGTGTCCGCGTTCAAACGTGACGTCCTGCTGCCAGATGTCCGAATGGATATCTGTGCGATCGCGGAACACCCGCGGCAGGGTATGGTGAAGCGAAATAGAATTCATTTCTCTATTCTCGTTTAAGAGTTTCAGGTTTCAAGTTTCAGGGGTCGCTACGCTCAAAATTAAAGCAAAAATTATATGTAAAATTAAAGTAAAAATTTTTGTTTCAAATTTTTGTTTCAAATTTTGAGGAACGAAGTGACGACCAGATTATTAATTTTCAATTCTCAATTTTCAATTTTCAATTTTCAATTCCTCTTCACCAGCTCCTTCGCAATATTCACCCCTTCGGGGGCGATGAGGGAGAATTTGATGTCGCCTGCGTCCTCCATCGTGATGTTGAAGCGCTGGAACTGCTGCAGCACGGGTGGCAGCGGGATGGCGATGCCGTTTTCTGCGGCCTGCGAGAGGAGCGCCGAGAAGAGCGCCGGAGCGAAGAAGGTGGCGTAGAAACGACATTCGGTCAACGCGTCGCGCTTGGAATGGATATACTCGTTACCCTCGCCCGTCAGGCCCTGTGAGGAGCTGAAATACAGGCGCTTGCCGGAGGTGCCGAAGAACAGCTGCTCGCGTCCGAGCTGGAGACTGTATTCGTTGTCCGTGAGGGCGTTGACCTGAATGAAGTCATTGCCCCAGGTGGATGCGCGCTCCATGAAATCCGTGTTGCTCAACTCCGCCGTGAGACAGAAGTCACTGATGTCGGAGAGTTTGAAGCCCGAGAGGATGCTTGCTGGCGACAGCAGCTCCAGCGCCACGTCGCCATCGATGGCCTTCAGCATCTGGTCAAGGTCGAGAATCAGGTTGAGAGCCACGAGCGCCGTGCGCGTAGAGGTGTGACTGCGCAGCAGTTCCACGAGGCTGTTGCCGTTGATGTTCACCGCCAGCAGCGCTGTGTTATTCGCGTGTGTGAGGTCGAGGTTGGTTCCCTTCAGCGGACGCATCGCGTTGTCCAGCTTCTTCAGGTGCTCTTTCACCTCGGACGTCAGGGCCACGACATGGGCGTTGAGTTCCAGCTCGTTGTCATCGGAGCCCAGCGTGAGCTTCAGCAGCGCATCTTTCTGCGAGTGTACACCCAGCTGGTACAGCAGCTTACGCCCCTGAGAGGGCAGCACCTCGGGTGCCACAACGGCGGCCAGGGGATCATCGCACTCCTGTAGCATTTTGAAGAGCGGCGTCTCTGCAGCGCTCTCACTGCGGTGCTGCTCCAGGAGCGTGGCCATCTCCGTGCGCAGGGCATCCTGTGCAGCGCCCACGGCCGGGCCCATCGCTAAGGCCTTCTGGTTGTTGAAAGCCATGAGCCACTGTCCGTCGAGGACTACCCATTCATAGCCGCGCTGCACGGTGCGCTCCGAGGCTTTGCCGCGAGCGTGCATCTCATCGAGACGGTCCTGCAGGTCGTCGATATCGCTGACGGCAGCGGCCAGACCCAGATTCCCCGTCTCGCTGACGAAGCCGTAGATGGGACGCTGAAAATCGATGCCCAAGGGAGCCGTCTGGGGGTTGTCGTTGGTGTTCGTCACGAGCTGGTAGAGCTCCGTGGCGGTGAGGTCGGCATCGTCAACAAGTTCCTTGACATCAAAATGCGCCAGGGCGGTGGCGTTCTTGGGCAGCATACTGACGTAGGCGTCGTTGCTGCGGCCAAAAATAAAATAGCCCGCCACGATGGCTGCGATGATTACGGGAATGGAATAAAGGATGTATTTTTTATTCATCTTTTTATTATTTATTTGCAGGCGGCCTCGATATATCGTTATATCATTATTACGTTATTACGACAAATGATTGGCCGCCCTCCTTAAACTTTAAACTTTAAACCTTAAACTTAATTCTTCAATCTCATCAAATGCACGGCCACGAGGGCTGCGGTCTCGGTGCGCAGGCGGCTGGTGCCGAGGGACACGGACTGGAAGCCTGCGGCCTCGGCGGCGCGCACCTCGTCGATGCTGAAATCGCCCTCCGGCCCCACAAGCACCAACGCCGGTGTCCGCGGCTGGAGGACATCGAGGAGGAAGGGTTTAGGACCTTCGGGAGAACCCGAAGGAACCGTAACGGCAATGTCCTCAGGCTGGTAACAATGCGCAATGAAGCGCTGGGAGGGGAGGTCGTTGCGCGTGATGAAGCGCTGGAAGGGCTGCATCTCCTCGAGCTGCGGTTTCCACGCCTTATGGCTCTGCTTCATCGCCGCCACGAGGATCTTGTCCAGGCGGTCGGTCTTCACCACACGGCGTTCCGAGAAGCGGCAGTCGAGCAGCGACAGCCGGTCCATGCCGATCTCCGTAGCCTTCTCCGCCAGCCACTCCATGCGGTCCATGTTCTTCGTGGGTGCTACGGCCAGGTGTATGGTGGCGGCCCACTCGGGCTGCTGCGCCTCGCGCTCCTCGATGCGGTAGCGGCAGTGGTGGTTCGTGGCCTCCGTGATGATGGCGCGATAGAAGGTGCCGCAGCCGTCCATGAGGTTGATTTCATCGCCCATCTGCAGGCGCAGCACACGCACAGCGTGCTGGGCCTCCTCTGTAGGTAAGGCCCCTGTCTGCGGGTCGGGCGTATAGAAGAAACGGACCTCTTTCATTGCATGGGCTCCTGAGCTTCAGGCTTTTGGTCGTCCTGCGGGGTGCGCTTGGCCAGCTCATCGCGCAGCTGCGAGGCGGCCTCGTAGTTCTCACTCTCCACCGCGTGCTTGAGAGCGTCCTCCAGCATCTTGCGCGTGAGTGTGTTGATATTGATGGCGAAGGTGTTAGCCCCCGTCTTATGCAGATACTGAGCCTCCAGGAGCTCATCCTCAATCATGATCGGACACAAGGCCATCGTGGCCAGCACGAGGCCATCGTTGGCCGGACAGAAGTCCAAGGCCTTCTCCTCGCCATCGCGTTCGGCCACCAGCTTGCTGAAGAAGACGCCGTCCTTGATGGCGGTCAGCTCCATGCGCTTGAGCTCAATCCCGAACTTACGCAACAACAGCAGCGAAGCATCGGGCACGGAAGTGGCTACAGGCATGGGCAGTGGCACGCGCGAACGCATCATCAGCGTCAGCGCCCTGCGCGTGGACATCATGATGGGCAGGATGCGCTCACCATTCTTCTCCTTCAGCAGCAGCATCGAGCGATCGCTATCTGCTGCGCTGCCTGCAACGGCATGAATTACAAGTTCTACTTTCAAAGTTCAAGAGTTCAAAAGTTCAAAAGTTCAAGAGTTCAAAAGTTCAAGAGTTCAAGAGTTCAAGAGTTCAAGAGTTCAATAGTTCAAGAGTTTATACTCCCCTCGCCCTTTGGGGAGGGGTCGGAGGAGGGGCTTTTTTTATCCTTGAAAAGGATAGCAAAGCATACAGCAACGATGAGGGCGTAGGCGGCGAAGATGAACCATGAGGTCTGCCAGCCGGCAATCACCTCGTCCCCCATGGCGCCGTTGGCCTGCGGATGGAACACGTAGTTGTTGATGACAGCCTGTGCCACCAGCGTGCCGATGAACGCGCCTAGACCGTTGGTCATCATCATGAACAAGCCCTGTGCCGAGCTGCGCATGCTCTCGTCGGTCTCCTGATTCACGAACAGCGAGCCGCTGATGTTGAAGAAGTCAAAAGCCACACCATAGACGATCATCGAGAGGATGAAGAGCCATACCCCTCCGCCCGGGTTACCCAGACCGAAGAAGGCAAAGCGCAGCACCCATCCCAGCAGCGCAATCAGCACCACCTTCTTGATGCCGAAGCGCGACAGGAAGAAGGGAATCAACAGGATGCACAGCGTCTCGCTCATCTGCGACAGCGAGATGAGGATGTTGGCGTGCTGCACGCCGAAGGTGTTCTGGTACTCCTCGATAGCGCCGAAGCTGGTGATGAAGGGGTTGGCATAGCCGTTGGAGATCTGCAGGCAGAAGCCCAGCAGCATCGCGAACACGAAGAACGTGGCCATACGCGGATTCAGGAACAGCTTGAAGGCGTTCAGTCCCAGCGCCTCGGCCAGCGACTTATGCTCGCCTTTCTTGATAGGCATTCGCGGCATTGTCAGCGAGTAGGCAGCCATCACGAGACTCAAAGCGCCGCTGACCATCCACTGCCCGGGCGTCTTCTGCAAGCCGGTGAGGTCGATGATCCACATCGTCACGATGAAGCCCACGGTGCCCCACACACGGATGGGGGGGAAGGCCTTCACCGTATCGTAGCCCGCCTTCTCCAACGCCGCATACGCCACCGAATAGGTCAGCGCGATGGTCGGCATAAAGAATGCCACCGACAGCGTGTAAAGGGTGAAGAGCGTGCCGAAATGCACGTCCTCTGCATTGTAGGCATACGCCGAGGCTGCAATCATAAACAGACCGGCCAGCGCGTGGCACATGCTCAGCACTCGCTGACCCTCCATCTTGCGGTCGGCCAGCATACCCATCAGCGCCGGCATGAAGATGCTCACGACGCCCTGAATGGAATAGAACGAGCCGATGTGGTGACCCAGACCATGATGAGCGAGATAGCTGCCCATCGACGTGAGGTAGGCGCCCCACACGGCAAACTCAATGAAATTGAGCAGTGTCAAACGAAACTTTAAGTTCATGATAGACTTCTATATTGGTTATTTTCGGCGCAAAAGTACAAAAAACTCCTCATATCCGATGCTTCTGCACCGAATATTTCCATTTTACGCCCGAAAAAACTTTCAGAAGTTCACATGAATGCCGGCCATCACCGTAGCCTTGGGCATGGGGAAACCGTAGTTGATTTCGTAGGCCTGCGCCAGCAGGTTCTCTCCCCTCGCCCACAGCTTCACCTGCGGGAAGAGGTGGTAGGCGATGCCTGCGCTGAGTAGCACGAAGGTGTCCTCCTCCACATCGCCGAAGCCGTTGTCGTCGGTGTCCTTCCACAGCCCGCTGACGCACTGCACGCCAGCCGTCAGCTCCAGCTTGCAGACGCTGTACTTGGCGCCCAGATAGCCTTTGTAGGTGGGGGCTGCGGGGATGCGCTTGTCGGCGGGCATGTGCAGGTAGCTGTGGTTGGTGGTGAGGTTCCAGTGGCGGTTCACCCGGTAGGTGACCTCTACCTCGCCGCCGTAGTGCTGCGTCTCACCCGTGTTGTAATTCGCCATGCGACCCAGCTCAGGCACCATCGCCGTAGCAATCAGGTTGTCAGCCGTCAGGTAGAACAGGTTGACGCCGTAGGTGAGGCGGTTCTGCAGCAGGCGCTGCTTCCACGCCACCTCGAAGTTCCACAGTCGCTCCGACTGCAGGTCGGGGTTCGCGATACCGTAGAGGTACATCTCCTTGAGGTTGGGCACACGGAAGCCCTTGCCAACCATCAACTTCAGCTCGCCGTTCTTGGCGGGACGGAACACGAAGCCGCCCTGCGGCACCCATTCGCCGCCCGCCTCGCTGTGGTAGTCGTAGCGCACGCCGGCCTCCACCGTCCACCATCGCGTAATATCTTGACGCACATCTACATAGCCCGCCAGCTCCGTGAGATTCTTGTCCAGCGGGTAGTGCATGTTCTGTTCCATCTTGCGGTTGAGGCGCTCGTCGCTGTCGAGCTTGCGGTTCCACGCCTCGCCGTGTATGTTCTGGTAGTCGAAGCCCACGGTCACCCAGCCGCCCTTCCACAGTCCGAAGCCCTGGTGGGCGCTGACACCCGTGAGGGCATCCTGCGAACGGAAGAGGAAGTCGCGAGGCGCTGCCGTTGCTACGTGGCCGTCGTTGATTTTATGGCGCCCGAAGTTGTGATAGACGCTCACGCCGCCGCTCGTGCGTGCATAGTGGTTCTCCACGCAGGCCTCCACAACACCGCGGTTCACCCACTGACGGGCGTCCAGCAGCGGAGCGTGCTCAGGCCCCGGGTTCGAGGCCGCGAAATGCGTGATGTTGGCCGAAGCCCACGCGCGCCAATGCGAGGAGAAATCGTAGCCGAGCTTTACGAAGCCGCCGTACTGGTAGAAATCCATATTTGGGCGGTGGTTCTCGGCCCCCTGGTAGTTGGCAGCCACATCGCTGAAGAAGCGTCCTGCGCGCACACGGTTGTGCAGCTCAGCCTCCACGGCGCCATAGGAGCCGCCGCCCAGGTTGAAATCCGTGCGCACACCATCGGCTGCCTCCTGACGCGTGATGATATTGATGACGCCGCCCATCGCGTTCGAGCCGTAAAGCAGCGAGGCAGGGCCACGCAGCACCTCCACGCGCTCCACCGTCATCGTCTGGTAGGCGTCGGCAATCGAATGCCCGAAGATGCCCTGGTACTGCGGGTGGCCGTCGATGAGCACCATCGCGCGCCCCACACCGGAGCTGAGGCCACGCATCGTGATGGCGCCTGCCGAGCCGCCGCTGACGCCGTAACCCATCATACCACGTTGCGTGATGAACACATTCGGCACCAGCTCGCTGATGGTGGGCAGCACACTCACGCGCTCCAGCTGCGTCAGCTGGTCCTGCGTCACCACCGTCACCACAGGCAGTATCTCACGTTCCGGCGTTGCCGTGCGCGTACCCGTGACAATCACATCGCGCATAACGCTGTCAGCCATCTCGCCCTCAGCCCTCACACCCATCGCCCCCACCACGAGCACCATGGCTAACATTATCTCGTGTTTCATTTTGTCAATTCTCAATTCTCAATTTTCAATTATCAATTCTCAATTTTCAATTTCCACCACAACCTCCACCGGGCAGTGGTCGCTGCCGAAGATCTCCGTGTGAATGCGCGCGTCGGTCACCTGCGGGAACAGACGGTTCGAGACCAGCCAGTAGTCGATGCGCCAGCCCGCATTCTTCTGGCGCGCCTGGAAGCGGTAGCTCCACCATGAATATACATCGCGCACGTCCGCGTTGCGCGCACGCCATGTGTCCGTGAAGCCCTGCGCCAGCAGCTGCGTGAACTGACCGCGCTCCTCGTCCGTGAAGCCCGCGTTCATGCGGTTGCTCTTCGGGTTCTTCAGGTCGATCTCCTCGTGGGCCACGTTCATGTCGCCGCAGATGAGCACAGGCTTCTGCGCATCCAGGCGGCAGACATACGCGCGGAACGCGTCGTCCCACGCCATGCGGTAGTCCAGGCGCTTCAGCCCGTCCTGCGCGTTGGGCGTATAGACCGTCACCACAAAGAAATGCTCGTACTCCAGCGTGATCACACGCCCCTCGTGGTCGTGCTCCTCGATGCCGAGCCCGTAGGCCACGCTCTGCGGCCGGTGCTTCGTGAAGATCGCCGTGCCGCTGTAACCCTTCTTCTCGGCGTAGTTCCAATAACTCTCATAGCCCTCGAAGGCGATGTCCAACTGGCCCTCCTGCATCTTCGTCTCCTGCAGACAGAAGAAGTCGGCGTCCAGCGCCTTGAAGACCTCGCGAAAGCCCTTACCGTCACAGGCCCGCAGCCCGTTCACATTCCATGATACAAATTTCATATTCAATTTCTTTTATGCATCAATTCCACAATGCGGCTCATCTGGTTCGGAATACGTATCTGCTGCGGACACTTGCTGAGGCATTCGCCACAGTCCACACACGTCGTCGCACGCTCCTCAGCTCCTATCGCCTCGCGATAAGCCTTGAGGAACGCCTCCTGACGCTCGTCGTAGTCCTTGGCCGTAGGCTCAGGCAGCGGCAGCATCTTCTTGGTGACAGCCTCGTTGTAGAACGCGAAGTTGCCCGGTATATCCACCCCGTAGGGGCACGGCATACAGTAGGAGCACGTCGTGCAGCCGATCGTGGGGAAACCCGCCATCTGGTCGGCGATGCGTGCCAGCAGCGCGTTCTCGGCCTCCGTGCACGGCTGCAGGGGTGAGAACGTGCGCACATTCTCCTCCAGGTGCTCCATGCGGTTCATGCCGCTGAGCGTCGTGAGGATGTTCGAGTGCGAGCCCACCCAGCGGAAGCCCCACATGGCAGGGCTGTCGTCCGGGCGTACAGCCTGCAGCTGCTCGCGGATCTCGTCGGCCACGTTCGCCAGCGCACCGCCGCGGATAGGTTCCATCACCACCGCCTGTATGCCCAGCTTCTCCAGCCGCCCGTAGAGGTACTCCGCATCCGCGTCAGCCCTGCGACGCCCACGCCCCGCATGGCGCCAGTCCACGTAGTTCATCTGTATCTGCACGAAGTCCCAGTGGTACTTGTCGTGCAAATCCAGCAGATAGTCGAACACCCGCACGTCGCCGTGGTAGCTGAAGCCCAAATGACGGATGCGACCCGCCTCGCGCTCCTTCACCAGGAAGTCCAGGATGCCGTTGTCTATGAAGCGTCCGCGCAGCGTGTCCATACCGCCACCGCCGATGCTGTGCAGCAGGTAGTAGTCGATATAGTCCACGCGCAGCTGACGGAACGAGTTCTCGTACATCTCCTTCGATTTCTCGAACGACCACAGCGCCTGGTTCTGGTTGGACATCTTCGTAGCCACGAAGTAGCGCTCACGCGGATAGCGGCTCAGCGTGGCACCCGTGACACCCTCGTTGCGGCCGCCGCCGTACATGGGCGCCGTGTCGAAGTAGTTCACGCCGTGCGCGATGGCGTAGTCCACGAGGCGGTCCACCTCCTCCTGTTCACGCGGCAAACGCATCATACCAAAACCCAGCAGCGAGATGTGCTCGCCGCTGCCGTTCTGCACGCGGTAAGTCATTTTGTTGTCGCCCTGAGGCTCAGGACGTGGTGCAGGCCGCGATGCCATGGCCTGCAGGGGTCCCAGCGCCATCATCGAGAAGGCCGAGGCCGAGCTCAGTCCCAGCCGTCGCAGGAACTGTCGCCGATTCATGTCGTGTTCGTTGTGCTTCATTTATTATAGGTCATGATTCCTCAGCCTGTACTCCGCCATCTCCTCGTACTTCGTACCCGGACGGCCGTAGTTCGCATAAGGATAGATGCTGATGCCCCCACGCGGCGTGAAGATACCCGTCACCTCGATGTACTTAGGGTCCATCAACTTGATCAGGTCCTTCATGATCTTGTTCACGCAGTCCTCGTGGAAGTCGCCGTGGTTACGGAAGCTGAACAAGTACAGCTTCAGCGATTTCGACTCCACCATCCGCTCGTCCGGCATATAGTTGATACGTATCTCCGCGAAGTCCGGCTGGCCCGTGATGGGGCACAGGCTCGTGAACTCAGGGCAGTTGAAGCGCACCCAATAGTCATTGTCCGGATGCTTGTTCACAAACGTCTCCAGCACCTCCGGCGCATAGTCAAACACATAATCCGTCTTCTTTCCCAGGGCCGACAGACCATCCTGCTCCCTACCCTTTTCATTTGTATTCATCATAACTATTTATTTATTCAAATCCCATCGTCCCCCTTGGGGGACCACAGGGGGCTTTATTCGCCGCAAAGATACAGCTATTTATTAAAAACGGAAAAATAAAAGCGGAAAAATAGTATCTATCACAAAAAATAAGCCCAATTATTATACGACGCGTCGCAAAGGCGATTACGACGCGTCGTGAAGGCCGTTGCGATGCGTCGTGAAGGCCGTTGCGATGCGTCGTAACAAAAATAGGGTCATTTCGTATTATTGTGCCCATTGATTGACGGCTCCGTTGTTCAATAATTCCACGGTTTCGCACATTTTTTGTGCATTTCCTTCATTTTTTCCCTTTCTCTTCTTCACTTTTTACTTATTATCTCTATCTTTGCACTCGGAAACAAAAATAATGTAGAGATATGGCTACTTATACTATCACATTGAACGAGCGCACTTCCAGCGGAAAGGCCCTAGTGGAGTACTTACAAGCCCTGGGAGTGCTCATTTCCAAGGTCACGCCCAAAGCAAAGAGCAGCTATGTCCGCTCACAGGAGGACAAGCTGGCTGGACGTATTGAGAGTTTCTCTTCATCCGAGGAAATGTTCAAGTCATTAGGTATCTGACCCGTTATGTACGAGGTAAGAATGACCAAGACGTTCCGCAAGGACACGGAACGTTGTCGTAAGCGCGGCTATGACATGGAACTGCTCAAGACCGCCATCCGTTTGCTGGAGGCAGATGGCCAGCTTCCCATGAGCTATCTTCCACACAAATTGTCTGGACAGTACGGCGGTTGCTGGGAGTGTCACCTCAAACCCGACTGGCTCTTGATATGGGAACAGAACGATACAGAGCTAATACTTTTGTTCACAGGAACCGGCACACATTCTGATTTGTTCTAAACAATCATGTCGCATGAGGGGCGTAGAGGGGCTATGATGATTGCACATTAGCAATCTGTATACTATTCGCTTTCTCAATCAAAGACCGACGAATGGAACAGAAATTCAGCAATAACAGTATAGACCTAAAGGTGCTGCGGGAGTTTTGCGAGCGGGAAGGCGAGGCTGTCTTTTACCGCAAGGGCGACCAGATGGAGCGGGAGGGCGACCCGTCGCGATGGTTCGGCTTCGTTACGGAGGGTTGCTTCAAGTACGTGACGCATGAAATTGGCAGCGACAGGGAGCATATCACCTGGTTCTCATTCGAGGGCGAATACGCAGGCGACTATCCCAGTTGTCTCGATGGACGCCCGGCGCAGACCACCATCGAGGCAATGATACCCAGCCGCGTGCTCAGGGTCACGGGCAATCAGTTGATACAATTGTTAAGCCAGGACATGGAGACGATGGAATTGCGCAGCATCATCGCTGAGCACCTGCTCAGTCAAGCACGCCGAACCTATTTGGAGCTGCACCGTGCCACGGCCCGCGAGCGTTACGAGCTGTTGTTGCGCCGTTGTCCCGGAATCGTTGACCATTTATCGCTAAACGCCATCTCCTCTTTCCTCAGCATCACACCTCAGATGTTGTCCAAAATCCGCAAAGGCATCACTTTCGACGCCCAGCAGTAAAAATTCTGAAACTAGTTTCATATTTTCGCCCTCGACACCCGATTTCAGGATTTTGCTGAGGGCTTTTTCATGTAGTTTTTGTAACTTTGCGGTCGCAAAGTTATTTAAAGAAACGAACTATGTACAAGAAAACAATCATCACCATTCTGTTTGCCATCGTTGCAGTGGCGGGGCAGGCACAAACGCCTAAAGATAGTTGCTCTATTCCAAAAGATTCACTTTGTCAAGAAAAAATAGCCAAGTCCGATACTGTAAACTGCCCTTTGGACAAACGGTTTCTTTTAAAGGAAAGCAAGAGAAATCTGCCAAAGATAGCCATCCCGAAGAATGATATTTATAGAGAGAAATTCATGAATCTTCAATTGATAAACATTATAGGTAGTCATTTGTCCCGATGAAAAAGCTGTTTTTCTGTTAGGTAGCATATTTGTTCTAATCCCTTCTGTCATAGCCCAAAAACAACATCTACTTCTGGCTTATCATCGCCGCATACATGGGTATAGGCCTTCTCACCTCCTTCATCGTCGTGTACAAGCTCACGAAGAAAAGAGCAGCAGCATAGGATTCATCCACGCTAATTTATAATAACTCTCTTAATTTCAGGTCGCTGTCGGCGTGATGCCGGTGGCGATCTTCTCTTTTATTGTTGCTTGAGGCTGTCAGCCTCAGCAAAAGTCAGACAAACTCTGAAACTAGTTTCATATTTACGCTCTCGGCATCCGATTTCCGGGTTTTGCCGAGGGCTTTTTCGTGGGACTTTATGTAATTTTGTGGCAAAATAACATGAATTCCACGAATCGAAATTGCAGCATGAAATATCTTATCTTAGCTCAACTTCTTTTCCTTACTAGTTTAGTGGGATTTGCTCAGCAAGTTATGTTGACAGACAGCATAACCAAGAATCCTATTAGCTATGCTACTATCTACGATGCTAATGGAACTGTAGTTGGACGCTCAAACATGGCCGGGAATATTAACCTTCAGAAAGGCTTCGAATACCACATTTCTCATATAAACTATGAGCCCAAGACTCTCGTTTATAATGAGGACAGCATCATTTTCCTTTCTCCATCCTCTTATAAACTATCGGAAGTCAATATTACAGCAAAGAAAAAGAAGTATTACCATTGCAAAGTGTACTTTAGGAGTATAGAACATGTAGATTCACGTCTGAAATATTATATGGACGGAATACGAGAATTCTTTATCGACACCAAAAGCAAAAAGGTTCACTGCGGTAATACCGAAACGAATTACTTTATGTCAAAGAGAAAAGACATTGCGCAGAAGAAACGAAGCATGATGATTGGCGACAGATACATGGCTCTTCCGTTTCTCAACAAGAACACTTTATATGAGGAAACAATGCGTGATAAAAAGAGAAATATTGAATCAGGTTTTGTCTATGCGGATTCTATCTCAATAGGTAGTTGCGAGATTCGTCTTGATAAAAACGAGATGCTTTTGTCTATGGATGCCTTGTTTCCCAGAAGCACTCTTGTGACAAATCTTTTCGGGTACACGCAAGTGTTATCGAAATACAACAAGACGGAGCTATATCGATATAATGATTTTGAAGCTCCTTCCGTCTTTAATTTAAAGTCTTCCAATAGTTATCGACATCTGACATTGACCCACAAAAAGGAAGATATTGTAAGGGACATTGATGTTGAAGATATATTCTACATCGTCGAATATGAATATACAGACACGAAAGAATTATCTTCGTCAGAAATGCTGCAAGAAGATTATAAGAAGTATTCGGGCATGTTTCCTTTAACTGAAAGAATTAAGGAACAGTTGGTTCAAGAAGAATTGTAAACTCACACCTTCGTTAAAAGACATGAACAAGAAAAACATCATTATCATTGGAGCGACCTCAGGCATTGGCAAGTCACTCTTCGAGAGATATGCTGCTGACGGCAACCGCATTGGTATCGTTGGCAGACGGACACATCTACTTGACGAATTGCGGCAAGAGCATCCTGACACGACCTTCACCGCCACAGCAGACATTACCAAGCTGGACGAAATTGCGCGAGCCATCGATGCACTCCGCGATGAACTGAAAGACATTGACCTCGCCATCGTCTGCTCGGGGACGGGCGACATCAACGCCTCGCTGGACTACGCCGTAGAGCGTCCGACCATCGAAACCAACGTCATGGGCTGGACATTTGTCATCGACACGCTCTACCATATCTTCGAGCAGCAAGGCCACGGCCACCTCGTTGCCATCACCTCGGCTGGCGGACTGCGCGGTGAGCCGATGGCTCCCGCCTACAGCGCATCGAAAGCCTACCAAATCAACTACATGGAAGCTCTGCGCAAGAAGGCATACAAGAGTGGCAACCATATCTGCGTCACGGACATCCGCCCCGGTCTTGTAGATACAGCGATGGCGAAAGGCGAAGGACTCTTTTGGGTGATGCCCGTCGAAATAGTCGCCAGCCAAATCATCGCTGCCATTCGCAGGAAGAAGACCAAGGCGTACGTCACCAAGCGCTGGCACTTCCTCGCTCTCATCAACAAGAACTTGCCATTTACGCTATATAAGATGTTGTAAATCAATAATTAGAAACAGATGATTGTTAAATTCTCAAACGAAGAAAAGAGTAATGAGCCCTTAAATAATAGTTAAAGTTTTGGGCGATTCAAAGAAATGGAGTAACTTTGCGCCCAGAATGAGCATTGACAGCTTTCTTGACAATCTTCGAATTAGCAGTTCAACAGGTTAGAGAATCACGGGACGGTTCTTTGATCCGCTGAAGATGGCTGAAAGGATTACGGATTTACGGACTCACAAATCTACGAAGACACGGAAATAAGAACGGAATAAAAACGTTATAAGATAGGCACCTGACTATTTCGCGGGGCCGGCTTCAGCCTGGAGTGCGCTGATGAATTGGTCAATCTTCTCCTTCGTGACATGCTGCATCACAACGATGTGAGCCAGCTTGCCGCCGAAGTTCTCATCGTTACCCTGGGCGAGGATGTAGGTGTTGACAATGTCTTCGGATGGCCGACGGAAGAACACGGTATTGCTGTACTTGTTATTCCAGGCGGGCCAACCGATGGCATCGAGTCGCTGCTTGAGGTAAGCGGTGCACTCCATGATGTTCGCTGCCTGCTTGGTCCAGCCTTCAATGCCAACCTTTTGGATGAGCCACCAGAACTTCAGGGGTTGCACGGCATCGCGTGAGCAGTTGATCATGCGCATGTTGCCGTTCAGATAGGTCACGTTGAAGTCTTCCTGGTTATCGTACACATCGCGGGTGCAGAGGAAGAGTCCGGACGGAGAGTCGATACCGAAGAACTTGTGGCCGCTGATGGCAATGGACTCGAAGTGCATGGCCTTGCGGCTCACCATACGTCGGTGCTCGGTGAAGGGCAGGTAGCCTCCGAAGAGGGCCGCATCGACATGGCGATAGATGGCAGGAATCTCCGCGTGGCGGTCGAGGATGGCATTGAGGGTCTCCATGTCATCGATGGCGCCCTTGAAGGTGGAACCCATAGCATAGACGATGAGCACAGGGCGCGTGACATCGAGCGCCTTCTCCAGCTCCTCGGGAATCATGCGGCCCATGGCATCACTCTTGATGAGTCGCATCTCCAGGTTCTGCAGGTGGGCCAGACGCATGTTCGAGTAGTGAGCCTCATCGCTGACATAGACCACCGGTTGCAGCTTCGTCTTGTTCTTCAGGTAGTTGGCACCGAAGTAGATGCCGTGGTTGTTACCGTCGGTGCCACTATGGGTCACAATGCCCCAAACGTCATCCTTATCAAAGCCATAGAGGGGTGTGAAGTATTCGATGACCTCGCGCTCGAAGGCATGCGAAGACATGGGCCACGGCTTGTTGGTCATGGGGTCACCGGCATTGTTCAGGTTCACCACTTCCATGCCAGCCGAGAGATACCACTCATAGAAATCGCGCATCGCTGACTGCTGGTTGACGGGATAGCCGAAATAGGTCTGCTGTCCCGTTTTCCATTTTTCGGTCCACTCATCGAGTTCCTTGAACCCCGATGTCTGTGCAAACAAATTCAGGCCAACGAAAAAAAGTGCCTGAAAGAGAAGAATTCTTGATTTGAAATTCATAGTTTTAGGTTTTCTGTTTCACGGATATTTGAGGATGTGCTATGCGGGCACAACGGTTATTCGGTTTTGCCGCGCAGCTCCTTTATCAATGGGATGACGACCTTGCGTAGCACTTTCTCATTGAGACGGTGCTCGCCATCGAAGCGGGTGGCGTGGGGATAGTGCTTATGGAAGAGGTCGTAGGTGTTCACGACGGTGTCATGAATGCCAAAGAGGCCGTAGCAGTGCTCGCGGTCCCAGTCGGTGATGTCCTTCCACTGCTGGCGCTCCATCTGGTTGTGATGCTGGATGATGTCACGCGTGATGCGAAACGTCTTCTGCCCGTCCTTGCGTCCGTTGAAGAACTTATGCTCACCCGTGCGCAGGGCGCCGCTCATGGTGGACATGTTCAGGGCTGGATTGATGCAGATGCGCACGAATCCGCGCATCTGCTGGGCATACATGCCTCCCATGCTGGTGCCGATGACGATGTCAGGCTGCTCATCGGCGCAGAGCTGCTTCAGATAGGGCAAGGCATCCACCGGGTCAACGGGGATGTCGGGCGCTATCACCTCATCCTCGGGCAGGAGGTTGCGCAGGTGTTCCACCGTGCCGCTGGCCCCGGAGGAACCAAAGCCGTGAAAATAGATGATTTTCATAAGTGAAGAATAGGGTTACTTGCGCTTCCAGGTCTGGGTGCTGTGGAAGATACCGAGGATGCCGCGGACCTTCAGCTCCTTACCGTCGAGCCAGATGGCGCATTTGTAGGTCTTGCCGCTCTTGGGGTCGTAGATCTTGCCGCCCTCGTACTTGTCGCCTTTCTTGGTGAGGCCGCTGAGGAGGTTGACGCCGATGAGCTTGCGCTCCTTGAGCTTGGCGTCGGGGTTGTGGGTGTCCTTGGTGTCGGGACCTTTCTTCAGCCACACAATCTTGCCGAAGACCTTACCGTTGTTCTCGTAGATTTCCACGTTGCCGTCGCCGGATTCGGTGATCCATGTGCCAAAGATGTCCTGTGAATAAGCGGTGAGTGAGATGACGGCGAAAGCCATCATAAGCAGAATCTTCTTCATTGTTGTCTTGCGCAGTTTATGTTTCGGGAGTTAAATGGGGAGTTAAAGTGGAAGTTAAAGTGGGAGTTATCGCGAAGCAGAGCGACCGATGGCCAGGGCTTTGATGTTGGCATCCACAATGGCGTCACCCTTGCGGGCGAAGACACGACGGATGGCGGCCTCGAGTTTATCGTAGTCGATGCCGAGGGCTTGCTGGGCAGCACCCAGCAGGATGACGTTGGCAGAACGGGGCACTTGGTTGTCCTTGGCGAGCTGCTCGATGTCGATACTAACGACGTGAGGCAGCTTTGCAAGCTCTGCATTAACAGCCTCTATCCCAGGATAATTCGGAATGTTGACGAAAGGAGCGCTTGAAGTAATCACCCACCCTTCTTTGTTGAGATACGGAAGGTAGCGCAGGGCTTCCATGGGCTCCATGGAGATGATGACATCTGCCCCACCCTTGGGGATCAGATCGCTGGCGATGGGGGCGCTGGAGATGCGCAGGTTGGACTGCACGTCGCCGCCACGCTGGCTCATGCCGTGGACCTCGGCCTGCTTGATATAG
>CAMVUB010000013.1 GCA_947170495.1 uncultured Prevotellaceae bacterium | reverse complement strand
ACTGCGGGTACCCCTGCTGCGGGTACCCCAACTTCCGAAGCCACCAACCGCCCCAGCAGCGGCCGCCTTTCAGCGACCACTAGTGTCAGCATATAAGTCCCTTTGCAGCGATAATCATGCCAAGGCTTACGTCGCTTCATGCTGTGCTTGGTTTCATTCACCTGCACACCCGCCGCTAGGGCCTCTTCCTTCCGTCTGCTCATATCTGTATCTTTTTATTTCTGCCTGCAAATGTACGCATTAATCCCTAACCACGCACAAAAGAAACCGATTTTTCTCAACTCCAAGCACACAGAGCACAAAATTTCATCTAGTAGGCTGCATCGCGTGATGCAGCCTGCTGTGTAAGTGTGTTCCCTCTATAGTCTCTCTTCCGACCCTCTATAGTGTCTGCGCGTAGGGACTATAGAGGGTCAGGCGAGGGAGTAGTAGTGTCTTTAAAAGAAGAGCTAGGTCTTACGGCCGTAAGACCTAGCTCTTCGGGGTGGATCACCATGGTGAGACACTCAACGCACCTTGGTGCGGAGGCTGATGTTGTGCGGAGCGATGGGTGTTGGAGTACGGGTGTAGGGCGTAAGGGTGCAAAAGCAAACGAGGCTGCTTCTTAATGCAGCCTCGTTTGCATTTATAGTGATTGGTTCACGCCGCGTGTGGCTTTAGGCTTGGAGAGGGTGCTTTCGGGTTCGGAAGGGCTCGTCGAGAGGTCTTCCAAGTCGATCTCTTGTTTCGTGTAGTAACCTCCGTAGTAGCGGCGGTCGTAGTCGTAGTCATAGCCGTCGTAGCCGTAGCGATCCCAGTCGCTGTCGTAGTTGCGCAGGCTGAAGTTGGTACTGGAGTAGCGGCCGTCGATGCGTCCCCAGAATTTGTAGGCGTTGAGGCCGTAGTCGCTGATGGTGCAGTCCAGTTCGGGCTCATCGTAGAAGGTGAGGTAGATGACACCTCGGTTGATTTGGTAGCTGAAGTCATGAATGATGCGTTCACGACCATAGCGACCGTAGTAGTCGATTTGTGTGCCGGTGCCGCGATGGTAGCCGTAGCCTTCGGGGTAGAAGGTGATGTCGGAACCGCGAGCGGGGATGCCGTCGTAGTACATATCGAGGTCTCCGAACCAATGACCTCTCAGGTCGTAGCCGATGTTATCGTCGGGATCCATTTCGCAGCTGGTGAAGCTGAAGCCAATGAACAGCACGAGGCTCACGAGGGCGATATTGAAGTACCATTTTTTCATAGTCGTATGCTTTTAAGTGGTTTTGATGTTGCAAAAGTACAGCCTTTTCGTTAACCGTGAAAGGGAAAACGCCTAAACTCCGTGGGAGATTCCCTATTCAGTTGAAGGGCCTACATGCAAGCGCTATAGACGCTGCGGAACATGCGTTCGTAGTAGGTGTTGACAAGGCGGCACTGGTGAGCGTAGCCGGGCAGGTTCAGATGGTGGTAGAGGGCGTCAAGCTGCTGGGCGATTTCGAGGGCATCGGCATCGTTGATGCGGGCGCTCCAGGGACGGTAGTAGGGGTTGGGCGGCAGGGGCCCGTAGGTGTAGTAGTCCTCGGCGCGGTCATAGTCGATGCGCTGGATGCGGTAGATGGCTGTGCGATAGAGGGTGAGGGCCACGTACGGCATGTGGAGTTGCTCGAAGAGGCGCCCGGCGCGCAGGGCTGTGGCGGCGATGACGCTCGTGGAGCGGGAGGTGGCGACGACGTCGAAGGCTTGTTGCCGGGTGAGGCGTACCAGCGATGTGGAGAGTGTCTCGATGCCCGTCTGGGGCGTGCAACGGCAGAGGCAGTTGACTTTCTGCCTCCTGAAACTTTTTCTGTTCATCATAGTTACGATTACAATAAGTGAAAGAACGAATGCGTTCATTGTGAACGCTTTAACTTATCGTGATCGTGCATACAAAAATACGCAACAATCCCGTAAGTGCCACTTGGCGTGGCCTGCATGGATTGTTGCGAATGATTTCTGGGGGCAAAAGTAGAGGTTTTTGTTGATTCCTCCAAATTTTTGACAACTTTTCTGCACTTAACCGCTTTCATCTCCCAAATTATCGCTACCTTTGCCCCGCAACTCCTTAAACTTTAAACCTTCAACTTTAAACTAAGAATATGGCAGCAGGAAAATGGATTGGGGGCTTCTTGGGGCTCCTCTCAGGCGGACCCATCGGGGCGCTGGCGGGCTTCGTGCTTGGCGCGCTGTTTGACACGATGTCGAGTGACAATGGATTGATCGGTGATGGCGAGGGCGGCGGCAGCGGCTATGACCGCACGGCGCAAGGCACGCGCAACGGTTTCCTGTTCTCGCTGCTGACGCTGGCAAGTTATATCATCCGTGCCGACGGCAAGGTGATGCACAGCGAGATGGAGGCTATCCGCCAGTTCCTGCGCGCGAACTTCGGCGAGGCGGCAGTGGAGGAGGGCAATGCCATCCTGCTGCGCCTCTTCGAGCAGCAGAAACAGATGGATGCCACACAGCCGGGTGCTTTCCGGCAGACCATCAACGACTGCTGCGCCCAGATGCGCGGCGTGCTCAGCGAGTCGCAGCGTCTGCAGCTGCTCTCGCTGCTGGCCATGCTGGCGAAGGCCGACGGCCACGTAGCGCCTGAGGAGATTACGGCGTTGCGCGAGGTGACGGCAGCCCTGGGTCTTTCCGAGGCGGAACTCAACTCCATGCTCGGACTGGGCAGCACGAGCCTGAAGGATGCCTACGCAGTGTTGGAGATCGACGAGAGCGCAAGCGATGACGAGGTGCGTGCCGCCTACAAGCGTCTGGTCGTCAAGCATCACCCTGACCGCGTTGCCTCGCTGGGCGAGGACATCCGCGCGTCGGCCGAGAAAAAGATGCGCGAGATTAACGAGGCCAGAGACCTCATCTACAAAGCCAGAGGGCTGTAAAAGAAAAGCGGGTGCAACAATCGTTGCACCCGTTATTTCTTTTTATAGGGGGTTAGCCGTTCAGCAGCCAGTTGTCGGCTTCCTCGTAGAGGTCTTTGAGGTAGTCGGGGCGGCTCTTTCCGGGGAGCTCCTCAAGGATGGTGGTGCAGCATTTGATGTACCACTCGCCATTGTAGCGCACGAGCTTGTAGATGTACTGCGATTCACCCGTCTGGTTGAAGGTGACACCGGCAATCTCCGTCTTCACGGGGAAGGTGGTCTCCACGATGGCTACGGCGCGGTTGCCATGTGTCCATACGATACACGCGTGGATGTGATAGGGGATATGATCGGTGCGTGCGGCCAGCGCATCGGCAAATGCTTTGGCATCGCCGTCGAACCACGACGCTTTGATGGTGGCGTCAGGTGTATAGCATGTCATCATCTCGTCCCACAGCTGGTTATCGCGTGCGAAACGCTCGAAGGTTAACATGCGTCTGACCGCTTCTTTTTCGCGGCGTGCTTCAAGGCCTAAGTGTACAGGTCGCTTAAGAATGACTTGGGTTTTCATTGCATTCGGGTTTGCTATCTTGACTTTGCAAATGCAAAGGTAGGCTTTTCTTCGCTTCGATGAAACTTTTCGAGAAAAGATTTGCATTATTTAACGTCAAATCGGGCAAAACGGGGTGAAAAAGCCCGAAAAGGCGACGAAAAAGGGGAAGTGTCGGTGGTGACACATCCCCTTTATGGCGTTTATGCGCGCGTACCTATATATAATATTGCGCGTGTGCGAAATGCTTAGTAGAAGAGGTAGCGGTTGTCCTTGACGTTGGCCTTCTGGAAGAGCTCCTGCATATAGCGGGAAGCTGCACGGAGGCTGTTGCTGGTCAGCTGCTGGGCGATGTTCTGCTTGGTAGCATCGTCGAGCTTGGCTGCGGTTTTGTTCTCGGCGATGACCTGGAAGGCATAGACGCCGGCGTTACCTTTCACGCCCTTGGCGAAGCCACCCTTTGCGGTCTTGGCCACAGCGCCTGCGAGTGCGGGCTCGCTGCCACCGGTGGAGGGCACGAAGACGGGAGCGTTGAAGGTGATGTGGCGCACGGTGTCGGTCTGTGCACCTGCCAGCTTAGCCACAGCGTTGAGGTCGGCGCAGCCTTCCATCTGCTCCTGCAGGATGCCGGCTTTCTTGTCGCGGATGACCTCGCCCTCGATGAAGTCCTTCACGCTCTCCAGCGTGCGGTACTTGGTATCGTTCTTACCGGTGAGGATGACGACGAGGAGGTGGTCGTTGTTACCGCAGGTATAAATCTCGGAAATCTCACCCACCTTGGTGTCGCTGTTGAAGACCCAGCGGAAAGCTTCGCGTGTGGCGCTGAGGCCTGCGATGTTGTGCTCGCTGCTGTAGATGTCCTGGCGCTGCTGCACCATATAGCCGGCCTTCATGGCGTTGGCCTCGATTTCCTCGGGGGTCTTGTTGGAGGCTACGAACTGTGAGAAGTCGTTGTAGGTCTTGTTGAAGGTGTCGTTGGAGAAGTCGAGCGGACGCTTGACGATGGCCACCTGGTACTTCTCAACCATGTTGCGGCGGTCGAGGACGTTCACGATAGCCATGCCCGTGCTGAGCTTGATCTGCTGCGTGGTGCCTGCGGC
Organism: uncultured Prevotellaceae bacterium; assembly: GCA_947170495.1. GTDB lineage: Bacteria > Bacteroidota > Bacteroidia > Bacteroidales > Bacteroidaceae > Physcousia. The sequence continues at coordinate 49,915 of CAMVUB010000013.1, read as the reverse complement.
CTGCGTGGTGATGGCGTTGATGAATTTGAGGTTGTTATCGTCGAGCAGGGCGTTCTCATACTGTGCAGAGGTGATCCACTGAGCCTCGCCGGTCTGGTTGTACTTCTTGGCGATGCTGTCGAAGGGTACGCCTGCGTTGAGGACGTTCATGATGCTATCAGCGGTCTTCTGCGTAGCGGCTTCGTCCATACCGCCGAGACCGATCTGGCGAATCTGCACGGAGTCGGGCAGCATGGTCTTGGCGATGAGGCGCACGATGTTCTGGGTGTTGTCAGCAGCGCTGAGGAAGGGACCCTTCTGGGCGCCAACGCTCATGGAGTCCACCTGTGCGGCGATGTCGCCGGGGAGGGCAGCGCGACGCACGGGGAGCGCCTTGTAGGAGATGGTGCTGCCGCTCTTGCGGATGATGTTGGCGTAGTCGGCATCCTCGGCCTGCATCTGCGATGCCACTTCGAGGAGCTCGTTGTTGATCTCGTCGCGGTCTGCCTTGCTGGCGGTGATAGCCACGTCGATGTACTTGATGTCGCGGGTGGGCTCATCCAGGCGGAAGGCATCCTTCAGCTCATCGTACTTTGCCTTGAGCTCTTTCTCGTCGGCCTTCACCTCGTCCTTGACGGCGGTGTAGGGGAGAGACACGAGGAGGGCCTCCTTCTCGTTGTTGCGAGCGTCGAAGAGGTTCTGCACGCTGGTGGGGTTAGCGATGAAGAGCTTGCTGAGCAGCGCCTGGTACTTGTTGGCGAGCGTCTGCTGGCGCACGTTCTTCTCGATGAACTTCCAGTAGTTATAGAGCTGTGTGTAGTACTCTACAGCTTCAGCGGGCTGACCGGGCTGTTCCTTGATGGACTTGTATTGTGTGAGGAACTGGTTGAGGGCCTCCACGTCGAACGCGCCTGTCTGTTGGTTGCGGAAGGGCGTCTGTGCCAGCATGGGGTTCTGGCCGGTCTTGATGATCTCCTGCATCTCAGCGTCGGTGACGGTGATGCCGAGTTCTGCACACTCGTGCTCCAAGAGGCTTGTCTGTACGAAGGTGTTCCACACCTGGTCGCGCACCTGTTGCATCTGCTCTTCGGTGAGGTTCTCGTTGCCGGAACTGAACTTGACGACATCCAAGTATTCATCCACGAGGTCGTTGAACTCCTGAATGTTGATGGATTTGCCATACACCTCGCCAATACGCTGATGGCTTTCAGCACGGGATGATGACAGCGAACGTACGCCTTCTTCGGCGATGAAAGCAAACAGTGCGAGACCTACGAAGAGGATGAGGAGTGCACCTTTGCTTCTGATTTTCTGTAATGTTGCCATAGATTTTATATATGTTTTTGTTTATTATTGCTCAAAAAGCGCACGAAGGTACGAAGTTTTTGGCAAATGACCGCGCATTTGCCTTGAAAATTGCATTTTTTACCTTAAAGTTACGCGCAGGAGGGCCTAATGTTCCAAAATTCGCAGGCGAACGAGCTCAATTTTGGTGTTTGTATTCTTGATAATCTTGAATTCGAAGTTGTCGAAGGTGATGACCTCGTTGAGCTTCGGAAAACGTTGCACGCGATGAAGGATGAGACCGCCCACGGTGAGGTATTCGTCGCTCTCCGGCAACTCCAGGTCGAGGAGCTCGTTGGCCTTCTCCACCTCCAGACGTGCGGAGATCTCGTACTCGCCCGAGGGCAGCTGCTTAGCGGTGTACTGCTGCTGGTCGTGCTCATCCTCGATGTCGCCGAAGATTTCCTCCACGAGGTCTTCGAGGGTGCAGATGCCGCTGGTGCCGCCGAATTCATCCACGACCACTGCCAACGATATCTTCTGCTGCATGAGCGTTTCCATGAGTTTCTGAGCGCCCATGCTTTCGGGCACGATGGGCACCTCGCGGATGTGTTCCTTCCAGTTGTCATCACCTTTGAGGCGGAACATCTCAGAGGAATGTATGAAGCCCACGATGTTGTCTATATCTTCTTCATAGACAATGATTTTCGAGCACCCACTCTCGATGAAGAGTGTCTTGAGGTCTGCCAGACTCTCGTTGAGATCCACGGCCACGATTTCCGTGCGTGGGACGATGCAGTCGCGGACCTTGCAGTTGCTGAAATCGAGGGCGTTCTGGAAGATCTTCACCTCGTCGTTGATCTCCTCCTCGTTGTCCGTCTGGTCGATGGTGGATTGGATGAGGTAGTCGAGATCCACCTTGGTGAAGGCGGTGTCGGTGTCGTTGTTCGTCACCTTCAGCCCGAAGATGCGCAGGATGAGCTTTGCCAGCCCGCTGGTGAACTTGGCGATGGGGTAGAGGAGGATGTAGAAGAGATAGGCGATGGGCGCGAAAAAGATGAGCGTCTTGTTGGGATTCAACTTGAACAGCAGCTTCGGCAGGAACTCGCCCGTGAAGAGCACGATGATGGTGGAGATGATGGTCTCTATGAGTAGCGTCAGCCATTCGTCGGTGATGCCGAGGGGTGTCATCATCGTGGTGTCCAGTAGTTGTGCGATGAGGACGCCATAGACCACCAGGGCGATGTTGTTGCCCACGAGGAGCGTGGAGATGAAATTGTTGGGGTGCTCGTAGAAGGTGGCCGCCAGACGTGTGCTGAATCCGCTTTGCGAGCGGTCCATCTCAAAGCGCAGCTTGCTGCTGGACACGAAGGCGATCTCCATGCCGGAGAAGAAGGCGGAGAAGGCCAGGGTGCAGATAATATAAATAATGAGTGTCGTTGTTGTCATTGTCCTTGTAGTGCGCGTCGGCTGTCAGCCTGCGAGGCGCGTTCTTCTTTGATTTCGCTGTTGGGTTCGTCGCTGTCTTTGGCGGGCGTGTAGCCGGCGGAGTTGTCGATGTGATAGTCCGTCATCTCCTCGTTGGAGCGGAAGTTATAGCCGGTCAGCTGCTGCTCGGAGCCAGGCTTGGTAATGGTCATGAACATGTGGTTCCACAGCTGGTGCTCGTCCATGTCCCAGAAGAGCTCCTCGGTCTCAAACAGGTCGCCGTCGCGGTTCAGCACCACTACGCGTCCTCGCAGCTCCCACGTGCGGTTGGCGTGGCAGTAGGCCGTATCGCTCTGCACGTGCCACTCCACATGGAAGGTGGTGTCGAATTTTTCGAGGAACAGCCCTTTCAGGAATGTCCATTTCTGTGGTTCGGTGGTGTAGATGTTCCAGTCCTCGGCAACAATCTTGTAGCTGATGATGCCCGAGTCGGAGATGAGGTTGGAGATGCCGTGGGAAGTCATGAACGGCAGGGAATCCTGTTCGTTGACGGCTGGCGCGATATGCTCGTGGTGCCCGCTGCAGGAAAGGAAAATGAAAAATGAAAGAATGAAGAATGAAAAATGGGCTCTATGGGGCTCATAGGGCTTATGGGCCTTATGAGGCTTATGGGGCTTATGGGAATCCTTATTTTTCACTTTTCTTTTCCGCGTCTTTCCGATACTTTCCGCGTCTTTCCGTGCTTACTTGAACTTCCACTTCATGAACCATCGCTCGTTGAAGGTGAGGCCGATGTTGATGCTCATCACGTTCTCGGTGATGAGTTCGGCAGCGCTGGCAGAGCGGTGTGTCCACTGCAGACCTACGTTGATGTACGAGCGGTTGTTGATTGTGTTGGTGATGGGGAGTCCCAAGCCGGCGGTGAGGCCGAACTCTCGGGGGCCGTCGTAGCCGTTGACCTTCTGGTAAGGCGAGGAGTAGAAGGCGCCGAAGCGGTAGTTCATACGTCGCTGGTAGGGGCGGTCGTAGCGACCCGGGACATACTCGGCACCCACGTTGAAGCGCAGGCGGTTCATGTAGTAGCCCGTGGAGGTGGCATAGACGCCGGCGTACTTGTCGAAGTACGGCGCTGTGCAGGAGCCCCACTGCTCGAAGTGGCCGTCGGCTGCGATGAGCAGACGCTCTGCGTGTTCCCATGCCACACCGAAGCTGTAGGTCATCGGCAGCTCGTAGGCTTTCGGCACCGACTGAATGGTGAGGTCATCGACCGTTTCTGCCGAGTAGCTGCTATAGTAGGTGGCTTCGCGATTGATTTTATGTCCGATGCCTACGGTGGCGCCGAGGGTGAGGCGGTTGGTGGCGTTGAGCAGCGTCTGGTACTGCACGCCCACGTCGGCCTTCCATGTCAGCAGCGAGGCGTCATAGACCGTGGTGAGGTCGCCGTCGTTGGTAGTCGTGGTGTTATTCTGCAGATACGTGGTGGCAATCTCGTGGTTGATGGTGCCCCATAGCAGACCGATGTTCGCGCCGATGGAGAAACCCTTGAAGGGCTCCCAGCCGACACCCATGAAGGCCAGGTGCAGACCGCCTTGACCGGCATAGGCCGCAGGGCTGGTGATGAGCTCGCCCGTGGTGAGGTCGTTGCCCACAATGCTTTCTTTCGTGAAGGTGTAGCCCACGTCGGAGTATTGCGTGAATCCCAGGGTCATACCCAGATGCCTGCGCAGACGGAAGGTGGCCATTGCGAAGTCAAAGGACGTGTTGTTCACGCCTAAGTGACTGCCGTCCTGCACCATGCGTGTGCGCTGCAGGCTCATGCCTACATCGAAGAGGAAGGTGAGGGAATCGACCGCCGAGTTGCTGGCGGGATTCAGGTAGTTCACGCGGTTGCCAGAGCGCAGCGCCTGTGCCACGCCGCCCATCGCACGGTTGTTGCTGTTGGACAGGTCCCTGAGCAATCCCAAGCCGAAACGGGAGTACGATGAGTTGCATCCCGTCGATTGGGCGTTGGTGTGTTGCGCAAACCCGATGCCTAAGAAGCAGCAGATGAGAAGTGTATATCTAAGTTTCATAATGTGTGATTCGTCAGTCGCAGGTTGTAGCAAAGAATGCGGTTGAGGCCGCGTGGCACCATGAAGTGGTCAGTGACCATCAGGCGCTTCACGGCTTGGTCGAAGACGATGTCATCGCCGCCCGTGAGCATCACCACCAGATCGTCGTAGCGCTTGCTGAAGGTGGCGATATAGCCCTGTATCTCGTGGCGCATGCCTTGGATGACGCCGGCGCGGATGGCCGTCTCGGTGTCGTAGCCCAACTCGGGCGTGTCGCCCTCGGCCGCCACGAGGGGCAGCCGCGGGAAGTAGTCGCCGATGGCTTGCAGACGGGCGTGCAGCCCAGGTGCGATGTTGCCGCCCATGTAGTCCCCCCCGGCCGTCACGAAGTCGAAGGTGATGCAGCTGCCCGCGTCGATGACGAGCAGCGGGTGCCCTGCATGCTGTGCCCAAGCCCCCACGGCCGCAGCCAAACGGTCGGTGCCGAGGGTGGCCGGCGTGCGGTAGCGGTTGCGCAGCGGAATCGGCGTTGTGGCCGTGAAGCGCAGCACGGGGCAGGGGAGGGCGCGCAGGCGTTCCTCAGCCTCGGCAGGCAGGTCCACCACGGTGGAGACGATGGCTGCGTCGGCGCGTTGTTGGCAAAAAGCAGAGAGGAAGGACAGGTCGTGTCCCTCTTCTCGGTCGTTGCTGATCAACTCGTCACCCTCGAAGCAAAAATACTTGCTGGTGGTGTTGCCAATGTCGATGACCAAATTCATTGCGGCTGCAAAGGTAGCACTTATTTGCGATTTACGATTTACGATTTACGATTTATCTTTATTCAGAGGCGTATTTTTAGTAAATTTAAGCCTCCAGATAGAAGAATTTTGCCTTTTGTAGGCCTTAAGTCATAAATTATGACTAATTTTGCGCCCGTTTATGAGACGCTTTGTCCATTTCCTGCTGCTCGTATGTGGTCTGTGCCTCCCCTTGCGCCTGTCGGCGGAGGATGTGCAGGCAGCAGATGCTGTGGTCGTGGATTCCACCCTGCAGGTCAGCCTGCTCACCTGCTCCCCAGGTTTCGCGTCCTATGAGCTCTATGGCCACACCGCCCTGCGCGTGCAGAGCACGCTGAACAACTACGATGTGGTCTTCAACTACGGTGTCTTCGACTTCGCACAGGATCATTTCGTCTGGCGCTTCGTGCTGGGTGAGTGCGACTATCGCTGTGCGGTGTCCGAGTACTATGTCTTCGAGCACGAGTACCGCATGCGTGGTTCCTCCGTCACCGAGCAGGTCCTCAACCTGCTGCCCGTCGAGGCTGCCGAGCTGACCTCCGCCTTGTTCACCAACTGCCAGCCGGAGAACAGCGTCTATCGCTACAATATCTTCCGCAACAACTGCACCACCAAGGCGCGCGACATGATTGAGGCCTATGTGCGTGGCGTCGTCCGCTACCCTGCACGTGCTCCCCGCTACACTTTCCGCCAGCTCCTGCATCAGTTCACCGCCGCCAGCCCTTGGGACGAGGTCGGCAACGACCTGCTGCTGGGTGCCGATGTCGATACGTTGCTTTGTGAGCGCGACGAGATGTTCGCGCCTATCTATATGATGTGGTATGCCGACAGCGCGATGATCGATCGTGGTCCGTGGGGCTGCACCCCTCTTGTGAGGGAGCGCCGCATGGCGTTGGAGGCCGATGCCGTCCAGCGGCAGAAGGCCATGGCTGCCGAGCCCACCTTCTTCCTCACCCCCGCCCAGCTCTTCTGGGGGCTGTTGTGCATGGCGTTGCTGCTGGGATGCTGGGAGGTGCGCCGTCGGCGCGCCGTCTGGGGCATTGATGCCGTGTTGCTGACGCTGCAGGGTGTCGCCGGCATCCTCATCGTCTTCATGTCCCTTTTTTCCGAGCATCCCGCCGTAGATACCAACTGGCAGGCATGGCTCCTGAACCCGCTGCCGCTCTTCTTCGTCATTCCCGTGGCGCGCGCCGACATCCGTGGCGAGCGCTGCGTCTATCACGCCGCTGCAGCCGCCGTGCTGGTGGCCTTCCTGCTCCTTTCTTTCGTCATTCCACAACATTTCAGTTCCATCACAATGCCTTTGGCACTACTTTTGCTAAGCCGCGCCGTAGTGCATCTGTGCATATACCGTTTATCTCGTTAACGCATGAGCCCACTCTCACACAACGCATCTTCCAAAAACCGCTGGCTCTCCTCCATAGCCATCCTCATGGCCCTCGTGAGCCTCGAAGCCCAGGCCTCGGCAGAGCAGCCGCGACTGGTGGTTCATATTCTGGTAGATCAGCTTCGCACAGACTATTTGGAGGCCTTCACCCCGCTGTATGTGGATGGCGGCTTCAAGCGTCTGATGTCCGAGGGGCGCTACTACACCGATGCGCAGCAGCCCTTCAGCCCCGTCGATAGGGCTTCCGCCACGGCTACGGTGATGACGGGCACGACGCCCTCCGACCACGGCATCCCCTCGCTGAAATGGCTGTCGCGCGAGACGCTGCAGCCCGTCTATTGCGTGGATGATGCCAAATACAAGGGTCTGCAGACCACCGATGCCTCCTCGCCCGTGCATCTGATGACCACCACCATCACCGATGAGCTGGAGGTCACCACCGGGCAGTTTGCGGTGAGCTACGCCATCGCCCCTGACCGCGATATGGCCGTCCTCATGGCGGGTCACGTCTCCGACGGTGCCTTCTGGATCAGCGACCACACCGGCTCGTGGTGTGGCACCAGCTACTACGGCGACTACCCCAAGTGGGCTGCGGTCTATGAGCGCATGGAACCCCTCTCCGCCCGCATCGGCTCCATGACGTGGAAGCCCATCTACGACACCGGCAAGGCCGCGTTCCATTACTTCGAAAATATCGCTTTCGGCCAGGAAACCAACTTCAGCCACTCCTTCAGCGATGCCAGCCGTGTGCGCCAGTTCAAGACGTCGGCGCTGGTCAACGAGGAGGTGCTGCAGTTCGTCACGCGCTGCGTCGAAGGCTCCTATCTCGGTCGCGACCGCGTCCCCGACCTCCTCTCCATCGGCCTCTATGCCGGCAACTACGAACACCGCAGCGCCCGCCTGGCGCCCTCGGAGTTGCAGGACACCTATGTTCGCCTCGACCGCGTCATCTACCAGCTCCTGGCCGTCCTCGATCAGGTCTTCGGCAAGGACGGCGCCTTCGTGGTGCTCTCCTCCACCGGCTATAGCGACGTGAACGGCGGCGAGACCGACCAAAAGAACTACCGCATCGCCACGGGCAATTTCTCCATGGACCGCGCGTCCATGCTGCTGAATATGTACCTCAGCGCTGCCTACGGGCAGGCACAGTACATCGAGGGCACTTGCGGCAACCATATCTATCTCAACCATAAGCTCCTGGAACAGCGGCAGCTGCGCCTCGACGAGGTGCTGGCGCGCTGCGAGGACTTCATGAGCCAGATGTCGGGCGTGCGTGCCGTCTATACAGCCCACAACCTGGCGCTGGGTGCTTGGGACAAGAAGATGTCGCGCATCAGCGCCGGCTGGAACCGCGAGCGTTCGGGCGACCTCGTCATCGACGTCAGCCCCGGCTGGCAGGTGACAGCCACCGACGGCTCCACCTATGTGCACCCCGGCACCGCCTACTATTCCTATCCGCTCTTCGTGCTGGGCCCGCAGGTGGCTGCCGAGCGCATCACTACGCCCATCCTCACCACTGCCATCGCGCCGACGCTGGCCCGCAGCCTCCGCATCCGCGCCCCCAATGGCAGCACAGAGCCACCCCTGGTGTTGCAGTAAGAGACCCACCCCCGACCCCTCCCGTAAAGGAGGGGAGTGCCTGCGGGGTGATAGAGAAGATAAAACAAAATTGTAATTTTAATCATTTAAATAAAGAATGACCCTATAGACTTCCAAGCGCTAGCCGCTCCCCTCCCTCACGGGTAACGAGGGATATAACAGGTTGACTGAATGTCAAACTGTCCTGAGTGGCCGAAGCAGAACTCTTCTGCGGAGGCGGGCTAGGTTGGGGGTGGGTCTTATATTATGGATTTCATCAAACTTCTTCGCAAGCTCTTCGGTAACAAGAGCGACCGCGATATGAAACAGATTCAGCCCCTCGTCGAGGAGGTGCTGAAGATCTACCCCGAGATACAGGCGCTCAGCCACGACGACCTGCGCGCGTGTACCAAAGAATTACAAGCACGCATACGCGAGGCCGGTGTGCCCCTGCGCAACCAGATCAACGAACTCAAGGCCAAGATCGAGGCTACGGCCATCGAGGAACGCAAACCTATCTTTGACAAGATCGACAAGTTGGAGAAGGAACAGCTGGAAGTCTTCGAGAAAGTCCTCGACGAGATCCGCCCCGTGGCCTTCGCCATCGTGAAAAGCACCGCCGAGCGCTTCACCAACAATGAGAACGTAGAGGTCACCGCCACCGACTTCGACCGCGAGCTGGCTGCGCGCCACGACTTCGTGGATATCGAGGGCGACAAGGCTATCTACCACAACCACTGGGTGGCCGGCGGCAACGAGACCGTGTGGAACATGATCCACTACGATGTGCAGCTCTTCGGCGGCACCGTGCTCCATCAGGGTAAGATTGCCGAGATGGCAACGGGTGAGGGAAAGACCCTCGTGGCTACGCTCCCCGTGTTCCTCAACGCCCTCACCGGCAATGGCGTACACGTCGTCACCGTCAACGACTACCTGGCCAAGCGTGACTCCGAGTGGATGGGCCCGCTCTATATGTTCCACGGCCTCAGCGTTGATTGCATCGACAAGCACCAGCCCAACAGCGAGGCGCGCCGCAAGGCCTACCAGGCCGACATCACCTTCGGCACCAACAACGAGTTCGGCTTCGACTACCTGCGCGACAACATGGCCATCTCCCCCGAGGACCTCGTGCAGCGCATGCACAACTACGCCATCGTCGATGAGGTGGACTCCGTGCTCATCGACGACGCCCGTACGCCGTTGATCATCAGCGGCCCCGTGCCCAAGGGCGAGGAGCAGCAGTTCGAGGAGTACCAGCCCCTCGTGGAGAAACTCGTCGGTGTGCAGCGCCAGCTGGCCACGCAGTACCTGGCCGATGCCAAGAAGCTCATCACCGAGGGCCAGGCCGAGAACGACAAGGCGAAGACCGAGGCAGGCTTCCTCTCCCTCTTCCGCTCCTACAAGGCACTGCCCAAGAACAAGCCCCTCATCAAATACCTCTCCGAACCCGGCATCAAGAGCGGCATGCTCGCCACCGAGGAGATCTACATGGAGAACAACAACAAGCGTATGCCCGAGGCCGTGGAGCCCCTCTTCTTCGTCATCGACGAGAAGCTCAACAGCGCCGACCTCACCGACAAGGGCAACGACTGGCTCGCTAAGCAGGTCAACGACGACGACCTCTTCATCCTCCCCGACATCGCCGCACAGCTCTCAGCCCTCGAGGGCGAGGCTGGCCTCAGCGACGAGGAGCGCGTGCAGCGCAAGGACCAGCTTTACACCGACTACGCCATCAAGAGCGAGCGCGTGCACACCATCCAGCAGCTGCTGAAGGCCTACGCCATGTTCACCCTCAACGACGACTACATCATCGTCGATGGCGAGATTAAGATTGTCGATGAGCAGACGGGCCGCGTCATGGAAGGACGCCGCTGGAGCGACGGCCTCCACCAGGCTGTCGAGGCCAAGGAGCACGTGAAGGTGCAGGCCGCCACGCAGACCTTCGCCACCATCACCCTGCAGAACTACTTCCGCATGTATCATAAGCTCGCCGGCATGACCGGTACGGCTGTCACCGAGGCCGGTGAGTTCTGGGATATCTACAAGCTCGACGTCGTCGAGATCCCCACCAACCGCCCCGTCATCCGTCAGGACATGAACGACCGCGTCTATAAGACCCAGCGCGAGAAGTACAACGCCGTCATCGCCGAAGTCGAGAAGATGCGCAACAGCGGTCGCCCCACCCTCGTGGGCACCACCTCCGTGGAAATCTCCGAGCTCCTCTCGCGCATGCTCTCCCTGCGCAAGATACCCCATCAGGTCCTCAACGCCAAGCTCCACCAGAAGGAAGCCGACATCGTGGCCCTCGCCGGTCAGAGCACCAACGGCCTCGGCGCCGTCACCATCGCCACCAACATGGCCGGTCGTGGTACCGATATCAAGCTCTCGCCCGAGGTGAAGGCCGCCGGCGGTCTCGCCATCATCGGCACCGAGCGCCATGAGAGCCGCCGCGTTGATCGCCAGCTGCGCGGACGCTCCGGCCGCCAGGGCGACCCCGGCTCCAGCGTTTTCTTCGTCAGCCTTGAGGACAAGCTCATGCGCCTCTTCGCCAGCGAGCGCATCGCCAAGGTCATGGACCGCCTCGGCTTCGAGGAAGGCGAGATGATCGAGCACCCCATGATCAACAACAGCATCGAGCGCGCCCAGAAGAAAGTCGAAGAAAACAACTTCGGCATCCGTAAGCGCCTCCTCGAGTACGACGACGTCATGAACAAGCAGCGCACCGTCATCTACGAGAAGCGCCGCCACGCCCTCATGGGTGAGCGCCTCGGCATGGACATCGCCGACATGCTCTACGACCGCGTGTGCAGCATTATCGAGAACTGCGCCACCCACGAACAGATGAAGGAAGAGTTCATCAGCATCTTCGCCATGGACATCCCCTTCACCGAGAGCGACCTCGTGCAGGTGAAGATGCCCGACCTCGAGGAGCAGGCCTACCAGGCCGTCCTCGCGCGCTTCCGCCAGAAGACCGACATCATCGCCGCCGAGTCATTCCGCGTCTTCAAACCCATCTACGACGGCCCCAACGGCCAGGAGTGGGCCGAGCGCCCCGTCATGGTGCCCATCATGGACGGCCGCCGCGTCTATAACATCGGCGGTGTCTCGCTCAAGAAGACCTGCGAGAGCGAAGGTCGCGCCATCGTCACCGCCTTCGAGAAAGCCATCATGCTCCACGTCATCGACGAAGCCTGGAAGGAGAACCTCCGCGAGCTCGACGAGCTCAAGCACAGCGTGCAGAACGCCAGCTATGAGCAGAAAGACCCCCTCCTCATCTTCAAGCTCGAGAGCGTGAAGCTCTTCGACAAGATGGTCAACCGCATCAACAACCAGACCATCTCCATCCTCATGCGCGGACAGGTGCCCGAGCAGCAGCTGGAGGCCCCCGACGATGCCGCACAGCAGCGCGCCGCCTACGAGGCCCAGCGCCGTGCCCGTGCTGCTGCCCAGCAGCGCGCCCAGTACCAGGCCGGTCGCGGCGGTGCCCCCACCACGCAGGCCCCCAACTACGGCCGTCCCGACTACGCCCAGGGCGCTCCCGCCGACCTCAACGACCCTGCCCAGCAGGCAGCAGCCGCTCAGGACACCCGTGGCCAGCAGCCCCGCACCCCCTTTACCGCCGAGAAGCTCCCCGGCCGCAACGACCCCTGCCCCTGCGGCAGCGGCAAGAAGTTCAAAGCCTGCCACGGCAAGAACCTCTAATCAACCCTCAAACCACTGCCCCAATTCAGGGCAGTGGTTTTGTTTTTTGTGGCCTACTACGAAGCTCTCACTAAGGAAAACACTTTCGAATTCAAATGGTAGAGCGTCACCACCTTAGTTGTATAGAATCCAGCAGGCTGCATCATCCGATGCAGCCTGCTGCTGTTTCAGAAAAAGTTTTGCGAGAAACCTTATGAGGGTTACGCAAGCACGTAGATGCGGTGGCTGCGGTTGTTGAGCCCCGGTGTAAACGCTTCAAGAACGCTATCTATAACCGTAGCTGCCATGTTCTTTACATGCTATTGCGTTGTGCTTTGTACACATCACATTGTGCTTTATAGAAACCGCAATGCGGTTTGTTTACATCGCAATGCAGAATTTAACAAAGATTAAGCTGTTTAATATGTATGCTCCGTGAAGATGAAGTAAATTTGCAGCGGAGATAACAACTATACCATTAGGCGCAAGCAAGAACGCCAAAATCAACCCTAAAATGATAAGAAACGATGCTTGAATACTACTAACAGGCATCGCCGCCCGAGGTCGCGGCAGCCATCGTGTTTACGTGCTTGCGCAATGTTCGTAGTGTTTTCGACAAAAATAATTCTCTACTCGAAGTCGCGGATGGTGCGGTAGATGGGTTTGGGTTGGTAGTTGCGGTCGAAGGGGAGGGGATAGTTGTCGGCACCGAGCCATGAGTCGCGGTCGCTGAGGTTCCAGAAGGTGACGCAATCGACTTTGTCGGCGTGGCGGCGCATGACGCGGAAGACGGCGGCGTACTGCGCTTGCTGCAGGCGCATGAGGGTGTCGGTGAGGGTGGCGCCGGCATTGTCGCTGTGCTGCAGCTGTCCGCCCATCTCGCGGTTGACGCGTATGTCGAGCTCCGTCATGTGGATGTGATCGACGATGTCGGCGTAGCGGCTGACGGCAGCCTCGATGGCGTCTTCAGAGGGGCCGTAGATGTTGTAGTGGCCCTGCATGCCGATGCCGTCGATGGGCACGCCAGCGGCTTTCATGGTCTTGATCATGGTGTAGATGCGGTCGCATTTCACGGGGTCGCACTCGTTGTAGTCGTTATAGAAGAGGAGCGCGTGCGGGTCGGCCTCGCGGGCGTACTCGAAGGCCTTGCGGATGAACTCGTCGTTGCCGCAGATCTGGTAGAACTTGGATTCGCGCAGGGGCTGGTCGTTGCCGTCGGCGTCGAGGCGTCGCGGGCCGTCGGCGATGCACTCGTTGAAGACATCCCAGCAATAGACGACGTCCTTGTAGCGGTTGACGACGGTGTGTATGTGGTCGCGCATGCGCTGGAAGAGGGTGTCCTTGCTGACGAAGTGGTGGTCAGCGTCGTAGAACATCCAGTCGCACATCTGGTTATGCCACATCAGCGTGTGGCCGCGCAGCTTGATGCCGTTCTGGCGGCAGAAGTCGGCGATGCGGTCGGCGCGCTCCCATGTCCAGGTGTCTGGGCGGGGGTGCACGGAGGCGGGCTTCATGTCGTTCTCAGCGGTCATGCTGTTGAACTCGCGCTTCACGAGAGCGCTCTGCAGTGAGTCGGAGATGTTGCGTTGGTTCACGGCTACGCCAATCATGAAATAGTCTTTGTAGGCGTCTTTCAGGCTCTGGGCCTTCTGGGCGTAGGCTCCGGCGGCCAGGCACAAGGCACAGAGGGGGAGGAGGAGGAATCTTTTCATTATTATGGAGTTTAAGGGGTTTAAGGAGTTTAAGGGGTTTAAGGGATGGCCTGCGGGCACAAAAGTAGTCATAATCTGAAAGAGGGCGGTGCGGGGAGGGCAAAAATTAAAGAACATTTTGATAAAAAACGTTGCATCGACGCGTTTTCTCAGGAAAAAGGCGTACTTTTGCACGCAAAATGAACTGAAAAGCATTATGATTATGAAAAACAAGAGAATTCTTCCAGTAGTAGTCTTCCTCGCACTCATCGTCATCGTAGCGTGCGTGATATGGCACCCCAACAAAGAGGCCTGCACACAGGACGAGGCTGCACAGGAGGTGCAGAGCACAGAGCTCATCCGTACCTCGCAGAGCTGGGACGGCGTGGAGCTGCCCGACTACCTGCAGGGCCGCCCCGAACTCGTGGCCGTGAAGTATGTGTTCCCTGCCGGTAAGAAGCTGGGCTGGCACCATCATCCGGTGATGAACTACGGCGTGCTGGTGCAGGGCGAGCTGACCATCATAGGTCAGGACGGCAAGACGAAGGTGGTGCATGAGGGCGAGGCTGTCGTGGAGATGGTCAACACCATCCACCACGGCGAGAACCGCGGCACGAAGGACGTGATTCTCTACATGTTCTACCTCGCACAGGAGGGCATGCCGCTGGCTGTGCAGCACCCGGAGATACCGCTGGAGTAAGCTGTCAGAAGATATCGAGTGAGAAGACATCCACCCACGGGAGGATGCCCAGTGTGCTGCTGATCTTGTTGATACAGTCGAGGGCGAACCAGATGCCGCCCGTTTCGTGGGCTGACTGCCCGAACTGGCTGCCCCAGTCTTTCACTTCCATTTTTAAGTTGGAGAGGCCTTGCTCGTCGTGGGCGAAGGCGTAGAAGTGTTCTGCGTTGGCGACGGGCACCGTGAGGTCGGATTTGTTGTGCACGAGCGTGATGTTCTCTTTCTTGCGCGGTGTCCAGCCTGTGCAGAGGTCGTCCTGCTGGAAGGCTGCCATGAACTGCTGTGCGGTGGGCGACGACAGGTCCCGCATCTCCTCGGTGAGGTAGTCCGAGACGGGGATGTAGCCAATGAGATGGTCGAGTTGTCCTAAGCTGTACTTCTTGCTGTAGAACCAGTCTTCGATATGGCTGAGCAGCGGTTCTTTAAAGATGTTCGCGTGCGGGATGCCGAGCTGGAAGTATTCGTTGAAGGCTAGGACGACGGCGACGATCGTGGCGGGGTGGTCGCTGTAGTTGTTGATGATGAACTGGCGATAGGTCTCGCAGAGGTCATAGGTGCCGCCGCCGGCTACGGTGTGCGTGATCTGCAGCTCGGGGTGTTGTTCGGTGATGACCCTCACGACGGCCAGGGTGGTCTGTCCGCCTTGTGAGTAGCCCACATTGAAGAGTATTTTGTCGTCCCATTTGAATCCCAGCGTCGGCAGCAGCTTCTTGGCGGCGAGGAGGGCATCCACGCTGCTTTGTGCGTTGGGGATGCCGATGCCGTAGGCTTGGTGCTTGTCGGCGGTGGCGCCGAAGCCATAGTGGTCGGCGCTGATGGTGATGAGGCCGCTGCCCGCAAGGATATTTTCTGCCGTCTGCTCGCCGCCGGTGGGCGAGTCATCCTCCTGGAAGGCCGAGACGCGGTTGTAGATGACGAGTCCGCGCGCTTTCTTCTGCAGCTGTTTGACGACCTCGTCGCCGACGGTGATGGCCGCCGAGAGGATGGCGGGGTTGCCGTAGGGGTCGGTGGAGTGGTAGTTGAAATGGTAGGCGGTGAGCTTGGCCTTGTCGTTGCGCACGGTAGCTGTGAGCGTGGGCGCCAGTGGATCCTCTTCCTCGGGCTCCTCGGGTTGCGGCGGTTTGGGTGTGGCGGAGCCGGGAGTGGTCTCGTCATCGGCACAGGAGGTGAAGGCGACGGGGACTGTAGCGAAGGTTACAAGGATGGCGAGGAGGGATAGAAGCTGTTTCACGGGGCGGTTTGTGTGTTTGTTTTGCGGGCAAAAGTACGGGTTTCTGCTGAAAAAGCAAAAAAATATGCTAAAATATGGTGTCGGCGATTAAACTATTGCGCGAAATGGGTGTCAATACTTATGCCAACCCGCAAAAGAGGGCACATGAATTTGATTAGATTTTGGATGGCGGTGGCACTCGTGGTCGCCGCCATCTTTTTATGCCCCGAACCCGCACAAGCACAATGGTTCAATGTCCGTGGAACTGTCTATGAGAGTTCTACGCTAAAGCCGTTGCCCGGCGCCAATGTGGCCGTCAACGACTCCACGGGCAAAATGGTGGCGGGTAGGCAGACGCAGGAGAACGGCTTGTTCCTCATCCCCGGTGTACCAGCGGGAAAATATACGGTGAAGGTGTCGTTCATGGGCTTCAAGGCACAGACATTCCAACTCAACCTCAGCGGCAAGAGCGGCAACAAGCGGGTGCAGGACATTCTCCTGCGCGAAGATGCCACGATGATGGCGGAGGCTGTGGTGGAGGGTAAGCTGCCGGAGATGACGGTGGTGGACGACACGGTGATGTACAACGCCGCCGCCTTCACGGTGCCGCCGGGCTCGATGGTGGAGGAGCTCATCAAGAAGCTGCCGGGCATCGTCATCGACGAGGATGGCAAGATCACGCACAACGGCAAGGAGGTGCGGCAGATTCTCGTGGATGGCAAGGAGTTCTTCGGGCGCAACCAACAGACGGTGCTCAAGAACATCCCCGCCGACATCGTGGATAAGGTGAAGGCCTATGATAAGCAGAGCGACCTGGCACGCATCACCGGCATCGACGACGGCGAGGAGCAGACGGTGCTGGACCTCGAAATCAAGAAGGACAAGCGGCGCGGATGGTTCGGGCGCGCGACGGGCGGCTACGGCACGGAGCGGCGCTACACGGGCCACGCCGACGTCTATCGCTTCCTGGACAAGCAGAAGGTGGGCGTCGTGGGCAATGCCAACAACACCGACGGCAACGGTATGCGCGACAACCAGGATGTGGCGGCGAGCCTCAACCTGGAGTGGAAGAAGCTGGAGCTGAACGGCGGCGCCACAGGGCGCTTCAACCAGTCGCGGGGCTCCTCGTGGAGCAACTCGCAGAACTTCGAGAACCGCACGGCAGCCTACAGCAACCGCGAGAGCAGCAATGCGGGCCACGGCGCCTCCTTTGAGTCGCGCTGGCGCATCGAATGGAAGCCGGACACGATGACCAACATCCTGATGCGCCCGGAGTTCACGTTCAACAAGACCGACAGCCGTTCGCGCAACGAGAGTGCCACGTTCAGCGAGAACCCCTATGACTACGCCACCGACCCGCTGAGGCAGCTGGAGCAGCTGCGCGGCATCGGCGTGAACCACAATCTGACAGCCAACCAGAACGACAACCGCGCCATCTCGGGCAACCTCTCCATACAGGTGAACCGCCGCCTGCGCAAGGCCGGGCGTAACATCACCTTCAACCTCAACGGAGGCCTGAACCAGAACGACGGAAACACCAGCAACTACTCGCTGATTGACTACTATCAGCTGCTGGCGCGCATGGGCGGCGACTCCATCTATCACAAGATACAGTACGACGACGCCTACAGCGCAGGGCGCAACATCTCGGCACGCGTCTCCTACACCGAGCCGCTGGCGACGGGGCATTTCCTGCAGTTCTCCTATAACTACTCCTACCGCTTCACGGACCGCCGCCGCGATGTGGCCAGCATCTTCGACCCCTTCGTGACGGCCTACGGGTTGGATGTAGAGAACTACGAGGGACACCTAGGCCTCGCCACACCCGACACGGCGCAATGCAGCTACACCAAGAACCACTACCAGAACCACGACGCACGCGTGCAGTACCGCTTCATCACGTCCAAGGTGCGCCTCAACGCGGGCATCAACGTGCAGCCGCAGGTCAACGAGGTGGACTACACGAAAGGCTTCAAGCACTACGATGTGTCGCGCACCGTCGTGAACTGGTCGCCGACCATCAACTTCCGCTACCGCTTCTCGCGCCAGCACCAGATAGAGGCGCGCTACGGCGGGCAGAGCGGACAACCCTCCATCACCGACCTCATCCCTGACACGCTCTCCAATGCCAACCCGCTGAACATACGCATTGGTAACCCCACGCTGAAGCCCAGTTTCACGCATAATGCGCGGGCGGAGTGGCGGCTCAACATCCCCGACCTGCAGCGCACCTTCAACCTCAATGCCAGCGCCCGCGCCACGCAGAACGCCACCGCCAACCGCACCGAATACAACGACCAGACGGGTGGCCGCGTGAGCATGCCCGTGAACATCAACGGCAACTGGAACGCCAGCACGAACTTCAACTTCAATACCGCCCTGCGTGACCGACGCTTCCGCATCAACACCAACACCTCCTATAATCACACCACCGCCAACGGCTATGTCTATCGTTCGGCGGAGAAGGCGACGGTGAAGAATGTCGTGAACAGCAACAATGTCCACCAGAGCGCACGCTTCACCTACCGCCAGGATTTCGATGTGGTGCCCGTCTATGCCGACGATGCCCTCGACGGCGACGAGCCTATATCGTGGCTCAAGAACTCGCTGGAGCTGAACCTCAACGTGGGCGGTAGCTACAATGCCTCGCGCGCGACGGCCACGTCGGCCTCAGACCTCGACACCTACAACTACTCGGCAGGCTTCAGCGGCATCCTGAACTTCTATTTCGGACTGAACATCTCCACGGACCTGAACCTGCAATGTCGTCGCGGCTATGCCGATGAGGTGATGAATACCAACCAATGGATATGGAATGCGCAAGTCACCTACTCCTTCCTGAAGCGGAGGAATGCGATGTTCACTCTTCGCTGGAACGACATCCTGCGACAGCGCGATATGGTGAACCGCAGCGTCACGGCGACAGCGCGTACGGACGGCGACAGCGAGCGCGTACTCTCCTATGTCCTCCTCACTTTCACCTACCGTTTCCACATCTTCGGAGGACATTCCTTGAACCCTTGAACTTCTTAAACCCTTAAACTTTTTAAACTCTTAAAAAGGAGCTGGCACCTCAAATCGCAGGCGCTCGCCTGTTGTGGGATGGGTGAACTCCAGGGTCTCGGCATGCAGGTAGAGGCGGTCGGCGACGTGACCGTAGAGGCGGTCGCCAAGGATGGGGGTGTGGAGCCCCTCATGTGAAGAAGCGTGGACGCGCAGCTGGTGGGTGCGACCCGTCTGGGGGTAGAAGACCACGCGTGTTACCCTTTGTCCCTTGTGATCCTCTGTGCCAAGCACCACGTAGTGTGTGACGGCTTCCTTGCCTTGCTCGTGATCCACGTGCTGATGTGGCATATCGTCGAGGTCGGGGCCGATGGGCAGCGATAGGATGCCCTCGCCCTGTGCGATAGGTCCTTCGAGCAAGGCTATATATTTCTTTTTCACTTCACGATGTTCAAACTGCTGACACAGCGCCCGATGGGTGCGCGCTGTCTTGGCGAGGACCATCACCCCCGACGTGTCCTGATCCAGGCGATGCACGATGACGCTGCCCTCGATGCCGGGCCACAGGCGCAGGGCCTCATCGAAGAGGTTGGCCTGATCGGAGCGCCCCGGGATGCTGCACCAGCCCTCGGGTTTCTCGATGACCGCCAGCTGCTCGTCCTCCCATAGCACGCGCACGGGGCGCAAGGCTTGCTCGTAGTGACAGGCGGGGTCGGCCTCCACGTTCAGGCCGCGCAGCATGTGTCCCAGGATGGGGCGGCATTTACTGTGGCAGGCGGGGAAGAAAGCGCCAGGCTGACGGTAGTGCTTGGGGTTGGAAGGCCCCCACCAGAACTCGGCCATCGCCAGCGGTTGCAAACCCAGCAGATAGGCCGTCTGTAGCAGTTTCGGTGCACAGCACTCGCCGGCACCGGAGGGGATGAAGGCACCCTGCCAGATGTCGAGGAGGTTCTTGGATTCGCCTTCAGCGTTCAGCATCTCGAACTGCTCGAAGAGCCATTGCTGGAGGGCTTCGCTGCGGCGCTTGCGCTCCTCGAAGAGCTCGCGGGAGAGGGCGTTGTGGGCCGTCATCTGTTGTTCGATCGCTGTAATCTCTTCCCTGTGCAACTGCTTGGCACGGTGGATGTTGGCTTTCAGGAACTGGCGCTGGCGAATGTAGGCGGGCGCATCCTCCTGTTCCTCTTTAGGAAGCTTGTGGGCATCGGATTCCGCTTTCGCTTGGGAGATGGCGGCATCGCGCTCCTGCAGGAGTGCTGTCAGGCGCTGGCGGGCTTGGCGAATCGCTTCGTTCGCGTGCAGCTCCTCCATACGGTGGCTGAGGACCATGATGGCGGCCTGCTCGCGCTGGAAGTAGCTGTCGGGAGCCAGGTAGTCCACGACGGGCGGAACAAACCACGGATGCGAATAGCTGCGCATCAGCTGACCGGAGTAAGCCGCAAGAAAAAATAAATTTTCACTATTCACTCCTTCATTCTTCACTCTCACCACCATAACTCCGAACATCTTCCCTTCCGTGACGCCCATCTCGCGCAGCTGTTGCTGTACGATGGCGGCAGCCCTCACACATAGAGGGTGGGGCGTATAGCGAAACGGAAAGGTGAAGGCGGTGGGCAGCGTGTCGTCCTGCTGCTCGAAGGGGTGAACGTAGGCGGGGAGGGCGACCATGATTATGACAGCTCCAGCTTAAAGCTCTTACCGAGGGAAATGAGCGACGAGTTGAGGTCGCAGAAATGGCGCAACTGCTCGCGCTTGTTGCGGGGCTTGATGACCTGCTCTCCCTGCTCGGGGATGCGGAAGGTGATGGTGATGCCGCTGTGCTGCAGCGGAGCCTGCATGAAAGCGGTGATGCGCTGCGCAATCTTGCTCAGCATATCAGCAATCTCCTGGTTCTCCACGAGCACCTCGATGCGGCCCTCGTGGGCATCCGTGATGGTGGGTTGCATGATCTTCATGCGTTGTGCCAGCGCGGTCTCTTCCTGGGGCATCGTGTTGATGAAGGCCTGCCATTGCAGCAGCACTTCCGTAGATACGAGGTCGCGGTTCTCCTGGGGAGCGGCGACGGGTGCCTCCTCGACGGTGGTCGGGGTGACGACGGGTGCAGATGTGGTGGCCGTGCTGGCCGCCGTGCGGTGGATGGAGGGCGCCAGCTTGCCCATTTTCAGGGTGGGACGTTTGGGCGTCGTCGCGGAGGGGAGGGGGATCTTCCGGTCCAACGGATTGGGCACGTTGGACGGGGGCGTGGGTTGCGCGGATTGTGTGGGAGTAGAGGCGGCACTCTCAGTTCCCCTCCCTATTGGGGAGGGATTAGGGGTGAGGCCTGCAGTCTCCTTGGCAGCTGCTGCCAGGAGGCTGAAGATGGGTTTTAAGATACGTACGGGGCGGCGCCCCGCACCAGGCTCATCGTCGGTAGCCTGGGCACACTCGATGAGTGTGAGCTCCACCTGCAGGCGCTTGTTGCGGCTGGTGCGGTAGGCCTGGTCACAGTCGTTGCAGAGGCGGATGGCGCGATAGAGCCATTGGGCCTTGCAGCGCTTGGCCTGGTCGACATAGCGTTGGCGGATGTCATCGCTGACCTCCAGAAGCGAGGCGGTCTGCGGATCGTGGCATACAAGGACATCACGCAGGTGGCTGGCGAGACCGCTGATGAACGGGCCGCCCTCGAAGCCTTTGCCGAGGATCTCGTTGTAGAGCAGCAGGCTCTCGCTGATCTTCTTCTCCAGCATGAAGTCCACGAGGCGGAAGTAGTAGTCGTAGTCGAGGACGTTGAGGTTCTCGATGACGCGCTGGTAGGTGATGTCGCCGCCCGTGTAGCTGACGACCTGGTCGAAGATGCTGAGGGCATCGCGCATGCCGCCGTCGGCCTTCTGGGCGATGACGTTCAGCGCTGCGGGTTCGCAGGTGTAGCCTTCCTTCTCTGCCACGTAGGCGAGATGCTTCACCATGTTCTCCACGCTCATTCGCTGGAAATCATAGATCTGGCAGCGGCTGAGGATGGTGGGCAGGATCTTGTGCTTCTCGGTGGTGGCGAGGATGAAGATGGCATGGGCGGGCGGCTCTTCGAGGGTCTTCAGGAAGGCATTGAAGGCAGCGGTGGAGAGCATGTGCACCTCGTCGATGATGAACACCTTGTACTTGCCTATCTGGGGCGGGATGCGCACCTGCTCGATGAGGTTGCGGATGTCATCGACGGAGTTGTTCGAGGCGGCATCCAGCTCGTGGATGTTCAGCGAGCGCTGCTCGTTGAACGCCTGGCAGGACTCGCACTCGTTGCAGGCCTCGCCGTCGTCGTGCGGGTAGAGGCAGTTGATGGTCTTGGCGAAGATGCGGGCGCAGGTCGTCTTGCCCACGCCGCGCGGACCGCAGAAGAGATAGGCATGCGCCAGCTTGTTGGCCTTGATGGCATTCTTCAGCGTCGTGGCTATCGCGCCCTGACCGACGACGGAGTCGAAGGTCATCGGGCGGTATTTGCGTGCTGATACGATGTATTCGGACATATTATTCTCGGTTTTGCGGGCAAAATTACATAAAAAGATTGAAAAAACGACGTCGAACGAAAAAAACTTTCAACATTTCAATCACCAACTCTAAACTTTTGCTTATCTTCGCGGCGAGAATGAAAGAAAATAAGGAATAATGAGCAAGTTTTTAACCTATTGGAACTATGTGCGACGCTACAAGTACTGGGTCGCCATCTTCATCTTCCTGCTGATCATCGGCGTGCTCGATGAGAACAGCCTCTATGTTCGCTACCAGCGACAGGTGGAAATCGGTAACCTGAAGCGTGAGATTGACAAGTACCAGGCCGAGTACGACGCTGAGACCGAGCAGCTTAACGCGCTGGAGAACAATCCAAAGGCTGTGGAGCGCATGGCGCGTGAACGCTATCTCATGAAGCGCGCCAACGAAGATTTGTATGTTTTCTCCTATGATGAATGAGCTGACGAAAACACAACTCTTGCTGCAGCAGATAGCAGCTGTGCTGATGCTCATCGGCGCGGCGGGCTTCATGCTGCTGCCGTTGTGGGGGACGGTGGTGTTCACCATAGGCGCACTCGTCTTCGTGCCGCTGCAGATGCTGCAGCGCTATGAGGGCAAGAACTTCGTGCTCCGACGCCTGCGCCGCCAGCAAATCCTCGGTGGCATAGCCCTGCTGTGCACCGCCTGTTGCATGATCATGCAGGTGGGGCGCTTCGGCTTTGCCATTAGGAACGAGTGGGTCGTGTGCCTCACCGTAGCCTGTATTCTGGAACTCTATACCGCTTTCCGCATCCCTGCTGAGTTGAAGAAAGAAGAGGGTGGAGGGAAAGCCAATATTTAACACATCACGCAAAAGACATGAAGGTTTTATATTACGCCTACCAGATTCTCATTTCGCCGCTGCTGTTGCTGCTGACGTTGCTGACGGCACTTGCCACCATCGTGGGCTGCCGCGTGGGAAATGCTGCGTTCTGGAGCTACTATCCCGGCAAGCTGTGGTCGCAGGCTATGATACGTTTGCTCTTCCTGCCCGTGAAGGTAGAAGGGCGCGAGCACATGGACCCGCAGCAGAGCTATATCTTCATTCCCAACCATCAGGGTGCCTTCGACATCTTCCTCGTCTATGGCTTCCTGAACCGCCCGTTCAAATGGATGCTGAAGTCGGAACTGCGCCGGATGCCGTTCATCGGCAAAGCCTGCGAGAGTGCCGGCTTTATCTTCGTGGATCAGAAGGGTGGTCCCCGAAAGATGAAAGAAACCCACGACCGTGCACGGCAGGTGCTGCAGGGCAGCGTGTCGCTGGTGGTGTTTCCCGAGGGCGCCCGCACATGGGACGGCCGCCTGCGCAAGTTCAAGCGTGGCGCCTTCCAGCTGGCTACGGAGCTGCAGCTGCCCCTGTTGCCCATTACCATCAACGGTTCCTTCGAGGTGCTGCCGCGCAGCAAGGGCTATGTCAACCTGGTTAACTGGCACCCACTGACGATGACCATTCACCCCGCCATCACGCCGCCCGCGCCCTCAGAGGACGCTGCACAGAACACCGAGACGGAGCGCGTCATGATGCAGCAGGCGTATGACATTATCAACGGCAGTCTTAAGACCAAGCCCATCGAACCTGAAGAGGGCACTTACAATCCCGAGGATTAAAGTACAATGATATGAAGCAATACAGCATACAGACATTCTTTCTCCACATCCTGTTCCTTGTCGTGGCTTTTGCGCTGACGGGATGCAAACCGCATATCGATATTCAGGGCACCAGCTCCATCCCCGAGCTGGAAGGCCGCACGCTATACCTGCGCGTTTATCGCGACGGCGACCTGCAGGCCATCGACTCAGCCAGCGTGACACACGGAAAGTTTGCCTTCAGCGGCCCGGAGCAGGACACCACCTGCATGGTCTTCCTCTTTCTGGATGAGCAGAGCGTGATGCCCTTTGTGCTGGAGCGTGAGACACCGCTAACGATGACACTCGACGAGAATGAAAATAAAGTGGAAGGTTCTGCACTCAACGACACGCTTTTCGCTTTCATCCGCCGCAAGACATTGCTCGATGAGCAGATTGCCGCACTCCCGCGCCGCGAGAGTCGCATGATTCTCGACGGCTATGACCACGACGACATCCTGCGCCAGCTAAGCCAGGAGGCTGCCGTGCTGAATGCCCAGGAGAACGAGCTCGTGGCGCGTTTCATCAAGGACAATATGGACAACGTCCTGGCGCCCGGCATCTTCATGGTCGTCACCTCCAGCCTGCCGCCCATGCTCACCCCGCAAATCGAGGAGCTCGTCACCCTCGCCTCACCCCAGTTCCTCAACGATGCCTATGTGCAGGAATACCTTCGCATCGCTCATGAGAACATGGAGAAAATGAGTGAATAAAATCCCCCGCCATCATGAAACAAACAAACAAAAAGACCTGGCTGCTCATTGCTGTAGTGGTTATCCTCGCGGCGGCCGTAGTGTTACTGAAGGTGAATGGTGGCTGTGCCAGTCGCTGCGAACAGGCTTTACTCATCCCGCACGCACCGGACTATGCTGACACGACGATGTGGTACTGTGTGGACGGTGATTCGGCGGGCACAGGGGCCGATGTATTTTACGTCGTTTCTACATGGGAGGCGGACTACGACACCATCGTGGATGGTCGTGCTGCCACGTTTCACTATGCCGATGTGTGGCGCCCGCAGCACCGCGAGCGTATGGGGCGTGAGATCAGCGGCGTGGCAGCATATATGTCTCCTGGCAATCGCTTCTACGCGCCCTTCTACCGCCATGCGACCATCGAGGCGTTCTTGACGCTCAACGAGGACACGATTCGTGAACGTTGTCGCCTTGCGATGGATGATGTGTGCACAGCTTTCGACCATTTCCTCGCGCAGCGCGATGCCACCCGTCCGCTCATCATCGCGGGCTTCAGTCAGGGCGGTATGGCAGTGGTGGAACTGCTCAGGCACATGAGTGACGAGACCTACCGTCAGCTGGCAGGTGCCTATGTGCTGGGCTATAAGGTTACGCCTGAGGACACCGTGCAATGCAAGCACATCAAGGCTGCACAAGGTGCTACGGATACGGGTGTCACCATCTGCTATAACACCGTGAAGGACGTGAAGTACATACAACCCGTCATTGCGGCCACCTGCATGGGCATCAACCCTGTGAACTGGCGCACCGACGCGACACCCGCCACGCTCCACGACAGCATCACCGTTGCACTCTCACCCGAATACCACGTCCTGGTGGTCAGCGGCTACAGCGGTTCGGAATATCCTCCCTATAAGAACTTCATCAACGTGGGCGATATCCACAGCTGCGAGCCGTGGCTCTACAGCGAGTGCCTGCAACAGAATATCAATGCCCGCGCTGAGGCGTGGCGTGCTGTGTCAGCCTCTGGTACTCAGCCTGTGCCCTCTTCATCTGCGCCATAAAAGCCTCGCTGTTTTGCAGGGCGCAATAGCCGATGCTAGCGGCTGTGCGACTGGCATCCACATCGCTCTGCCAGTGGGCACCCACGATGACGCGGCTGTTGCCGTAGTCCCACCCGCGGCTGAAAATCTCGTTGGCACGTGCAGGAGCCACTTGTGCCAGAATCAGCGAGATTGTCCATCCTCGCAGGCTGTGGCCGCTGGGGTAGCTGCCATCGCCTAGCAACGCATTCTCTTCGTGGGACGGCATTGCATCGTTGAAACGCTCGAAGGGGCGCTGGCGCTTGTAGAAAGCCTTGGGCTCTATGCGCATCGGGTCGGTGGTGGCAAGGCTTGTCTGCAACAGCTTGAAGATCTCGGGCGTGCCCGTCGGGGTGATCTCCAATCCTAAGGCATCCTTCCACTGGCGGAAGATTTTGACGAAGTCGTTCCATTCCGCATCAGCGATGGCCTGTGCCACGCGGATGCTGTCCTGGCGCTGCTGCCTGCCCCAACCGAAGCGCACCACATCATTGGCAAACTCAGGGCTTTCGAAAGCCGGCGGCGCAGGAATAATCTTAATCAGCTTGGGCATCTGCTCTAAACTCAGGTAGGGTTGCACCGAGTCGGACTGTGCTGCCACTTGCATCGTAGCCATCATAGCGGCTACGGCCATCAAAAGTGTCTTTTTCATATAACTATGTTTTGTTTCGTATATTGTGGGAATATCTGTCGCGTTCACTCTCCCCAGGATTCTCGGTCGAGGTTGCGGTAGCCGACAGCTTGCTCTCCAGAAAGTATGCGCCATCCTTCACCCATGTTCTTATATCGTTATCTTTTAAAATATATAGCCTTTTATCCTCTTCACTTAAGAATCCTAAATCCATGAGTTCTTTAACCATTTTGCCACCATGCATGATACCTATTACATGATTATCTTTTATTAGTGGGCTTCCGCTGGTATATCAGCTATTTGTGGCCTCTGCTTATTTGGCTACAATCTTATTGTTGCCCTGAATGTAGATGCCACCCTTGTCTATCTTGTTGACGCGTACACCGCTCAAGTGGTAGATAGGCTGTGCATTTTTGGGGGCTTCTGGGATGCGAGTCACACCTGTTTCGATAAAATCATATTCCGTAATCTTCCAGTCGGTTGCCCAATTGTAGGCATCGGCTTGAACCTTGCCGCCGGATGCCTTGTAGATACCGCCCATATCACCATTCTCGGAAGATGCTGACCACACACCATTGATGCGCATGGACAGACAACCGGCGGCAACACCGGGCTCGATGGTATAAATGGCCCCCGTGGCATCCACACCCTCGTATGTCAGGTAACGGCCTTCTGCCTTGGCGGATTCAAACTTCCAGCCACCATCCACCTTCACAGCCTTCCAGCCGCCGTCGCTTTCGGTAGGAGCGGTTGTGCTCATCGAACGGGTTGTACCGTCGTAGTAAACGTAGTTGGTGGTACCGCCATTGCGGGCAACATATCCCGCGATGGTATATAACTGGCCGTCCTTGACATAGACGGGCTCAGTCTCTGTGAAGATCCAGTCGGTTGACCAGGAATATGAATTCTGAACGCGTTGGCTTGACGACTTGTAGGCGCCGCCCATGTCACCCTTCTCTGATGAGGCCGACCATACGCCATTGATTTTCATGGAAACGCACCCGTCGGCAACGCCCGACTCGATGGTATAGACGGCACCTGTGTTGTCTGTTCCGTCGTAAGTCAAGTACTGACTGTCATCCTTGGCAGACTGGAACTTCCAGCCGCCATCCACCTTGACGGCTTTCCAGATACCATCATTGTCGGTGGGCTCGCCTGTGCTCATGAAACGGGTGGTGCCGTCGTACATTACATAGTGGGTGGTTTGTGTGGAGTGGTTAATGACAAAGCCTGCTATGGTGTAGTACTTGCCGTCCTGCACATGCAGGTGTTCGAATTCTGAGGCATCTACCTCGACAATCTTGTACTTACAGCCGTCATCACTCAGATTGCTGCCGTTGCCCCAGTTCAGAATGTTGTAGGGGGTATTGTTCTGCTGATTGAGCTGGTTCGTGCCGCTTTTGATAATAAATAGCCCAGGGGTGTTGCTCTCGACAAACGACCATCCGCTGGCGGGTTTAGCCTTTGTCGTGGAAATGGGCGAGGTCATGGCCATGTATGAACCGTCATAGACGCTCTTGATGTCGAAAGAGCCATCGTTGCGACCTTCCAGCTGCCATACCTGACTGTCGAAGGCAGTTAGTGGCAGGCCGGACATGGTGGTGCCGCTGCCGTTGTTCGTCAGATAGCGGGAACCGCGGTTGGGAGTATAGAGGCGGAAGTACTTGCCTGCTGTGTTAGCACTTGTGGGAGCAATCACCTCGAGACCCGCCCGCAATGCATTGACGGCATTCGTCATCTCCTCATCGATGATGGTCTGCTGGGCCAGCACGTTGAATGCGGCGTCCTCGGCAGTCCTGAAGGCGCTGACGCCAGCTTCAGTGTAGTCGCCGACGTTCGTTCCTGCCACAATGTCGCGACCATCCGTGATGGCTGTTCCGATGGTGTTGCGGCGCGTGGACATGGCATAGTTGGTGTTGCCTGTCTCAACGGATACGGGAACCAGCTGGTTGGTGTCAAAATCGGCATTGTAGGCGGCAGCCATCGCATTGGCAAAGACGACACTGCCTTTTCCGAGGAGGTATTGGTTGCTGTTGACGTAAGCGGCATTCGCATTATCACCATTGAGCAACGGGGTGTAGGTATCTACAAACTTGACATTCGCGTCGCCGGCAGCGAGCGTGT
The DNA here is from genome assembly GCA_947170495.1 of uncultured Prevotellaceae bacterium. Lineage (GTDB taxonomy): Bacteria > Bacteroidota > Bacteroidia > Bacteroidales > Bacteroidaceae > Physcousia. Next base: position 21,434 of record CAMVUB010000013.1, on the reverse strand, counting down.
TTTTTAACCAGTTGTTGAAGGTGGTGATGCGGCCTGTATTCAGAGAGGCATTGTTGTAGCGGGGATGGATGGCCATCACATAGATCTTGGCTGTCGGGGCTTTCGTCTTCAGTTTGGTGATGAGTGCTGTGTAGTCTGACTGCACTGTCGCCATCTCGGTAGAGCCAGTGACATCGCTGGTTCCGGTGTAAACAAAGATGGCTCCCGGACAACCAGACTTGTCGGCACCTGTTGCAGCCCATGTGGCATCCACTTCCTTGCTTGTAGTAGCGATGTTTCCGCCGTTGTTCCAGCCCGTGCCGCGGTTCTTGACGTTGGGGTTACCCAGCAGTTCCCACCATTCGGCTGTCTTGATTTCGCCATCGCCGAATATCATGATGTCGTCGTTGCTGATGGGCATCACCGAGAACATGGTGGCACGTCCTCCGTGCATACTGGTGAGACCGTCCTGACGCTGAACGGTGGTGAGGTCTCCGTTGACATCATCGTACACGCTGGTGACATTTTCGCCCAAATAGGGTAGGATGGCATGACACCATATCTTATAGGCAGCGGCATTGGGGTGGAGGTTGTCATTGCTCCAGGCACCGCCGTTAGCCAGATTCTGCAGTGCGTCGTAGATATCTACGAAGGTGAGGAGGGCATCGTTCGACGTGTTGATGTAGTCCTTCAGGATCTCGTTGTAGTGCAGCCACGTTGCCCGCACACGATTGCCGGTGTTGTTGTTCAGAATCGGGTACAGGTAGATGTGTGTGCTTGGCGAACGCCGGTGGATGCGATTCACCATGCTCTTGACATAGCTGAGCACCTGCTCGGGAGTGAAGTTGAGGCCGCCACTGGTAGCGATGTCGTTTGTGCCAATCATCAGGAACACTTTGGAAGGTCCGTTGGCAATGTAGCTCTCAATGTTCTCGCTCTGCTCCGTAGAGTAGGAACCCGAATTGCCGCGGTTGCAGATGGGAAGGTAGTTGCCGTTGGCATCACGGAACACCTCCTGCCAGATATGCATATCGGTAATGCTGTTACCGATCATCAGGATGCTGCCCGCCTTGGGAGACAACACCTTGAAACCGTCATAGCGTGCTGTGCGGAATGGACCGTCGGCCCATGATAAAACGATGCCGCAGATGAGCAACATCAGTGTAATTAAGGCCTTTTTCATAGTTGTAACTTATTGGTTGAGTTATTTAATTTCCGTTTGTCTATTCACCATCTGACGATTTATCATTTACCGTTTATTGTCACTCTCCCCACGTTTCGCGGTCGAGGTTGCGGTAGCTGACGGCCTCAGAGAGGTGATGGGTTTGGATGTCGGGGGAACCTTCGAGGTCGGCGATGGTGCGAGCGAGACGGAGGATACGGTCGTAGGCACGGGCGGAGAGCTGAAGGCGGTTGATGACCTCGCGGAGCATGGCCATGTCCTGTGGGGCAGGAGTGGCATACTGGCGCATGAGGGCCGATGTCATCTGAGCATTGCAGTGGATGCCCGGGTAGGCGCGGTAGCGCTCCTCCTGGATCTTACGGGCTGCGATGACACGTTCCCTAATGACTGAGGAGTGCTCGCCAGGTTCCGTGCGGCTGAGGTCGTTGAATGAGAGTGGTGTAATTTCAATCTGTATGTCGATGCGGTCGAGAAGGGGACCGCTGATCTTGTTCATGTATTTATGTATCTGTCCGGGGGTGCACTGGCAGGGTTTCGTGGGGTGGTTGTAGTAGCCGCAGGGACAGGGGTTCATGGAGGCCACAAACATGAAGTTACAAGGATATTCGATGCTGTACTTGGCGCGCGATACGGTGATCTTGCGATCTTCGAGCGGCTGGCGTAGCACCTCGAGAGCCGCACGCGGGAACTCCGGTAACTCGTCGAGGAAGAGGACACCATTGTGTGCCAGCGAGATCTCGCCAGGCATGGGGTTAGCACCGCCTCCCACAAGGGCTACCTGCGAGACGGTGTGATGTGGTGCCTGGAAGGGGCGTTCGGTGATGAGGCCTGTGCCGCCCTTGAGCTTGCCGGCCACGCTGTGTATCTGTGTTGTCTCCAAACTCTCGGCTAGTGATAGCGGTGGCAGTATGCTGGGCAAGCGTCGAGCCATCATGCTCTTGCCGGCCCCCGGAGGACCTACCATAATCAGGTTATGCCCGCCGGCTGCTGCCACCTCGAAGGCGCGCTTCACATTCTCCTGTCCCTTGACGTCGGCGAAGTCGAGGTGGAGTTCTTCGTGGTGGGCGAAGAACTCGGCGCGGGTGTCAATGACGGTGGGCTGCAGTTTGTCTGACAAACCGTTGAGGAACTTGATGACTTGTTGTATGCTGCTGGCGCCATAGACTTTGAGCCGGTTCACGACGGCGGCTTCATGGACGTTCTGCTCAGGCACGATAAGGCCTTCGTAGCCCATCTCGCGGGCTTTGATGGCGATGGGCAGCGCCCCGCGGATGGGTTGCAGGCTGCCATCGAGGCTGAGCTCGCCGACGAGCATGAAGTGGTCGGCATTGTTGGAGGTGACGATGGCATTGGCCATCAGGATACCCATAGCGATGGGGAGGTCGAAGCCGGTGCCCTCCTTGCGGATGTCGCCGGGGGCGAGGTTGACGGTGATGTTCTCCTTCGGCATCTTGAGGCCTATGTTGGTGAGGGCTGCCTCGATGCGACTGAAACTTTCCTTGACGCTACTGTCGGGGAGCCCTACGATGATTTTATGTTCTGATGCCTCGCTGGAAGCGGGCACAACATTCACCTCGATGGTCACGGGGATGGCAAGAATTCCATTGACACTGGCGGAATAGGTCTTTGCAAGCATGTGATGAGTTGATTTTGCGGACAAAGGTAATAAAAATATGGAAAGAAAAGGTGCATGAAAGCATGAAATGTGTGTGAAGAGGCAAAGTTTTTCTAGTTTTTTTGCTGTTCGTAAGATAATTATTAGTAATTTTGCAGGCAAAACCCTATAAACCTAACTCTTAATAACGTTAAACAAATGAAACCAACCCTCTTTCTTCTTGCTGCCGGCATGGGCAGCCGTTATGGTGGTTTGAAGCAGCTTGACGCGCTCGGCCCCAATGGTGAAACCATCATGGACTACTCCATCTACGATGCCATCCAGGCAGGCTTCGGTAAAATCGTGTGGGTCATCCGTCGCGACTTCGAAGACCAGTTCCGCAACCAGATTCTGAAGAAGTACGAAGGCCACGTGCCCTGTGAGCTCTGCTTCCAGGCCCTCGACGACCTGCCCGCAGGCTTCAAGGTTCCTGAAGGCCGCGTAAAGCCCTGGGGTACGAACCACGCCGTGCTGATGGGTAAGGACATCATCAAGGAGCCCTTCTGTGTTATCAACTGCGACGACTTCTACAACCGCGACGCCTTCATGGCCATCGGCAAGTTCCTGGCCGACCTCCCCGAAGGCAGCAAGGGCAAGTATGCCATGGTGGGCTTCCGCGTCGGCAACACGCTCTCAGAGAACGGCAGTGTGGCTCGCGGCGTGTGCAACACCGACGCCAACGGCAACCTCAAGGACATCGTAGAGCGCACAGAGATTGACACCATCAATGGCGAGATCTGCTACAAGGATGGCGACAAGTGGGTGCCCGTGGGTGGTGCCAATGTGCCTGTTTCCATGAACATGTGGGGCTTCACACCCGACTACTTCGCTTATAGCGAGGAGTACTTCAAGGAGTTCCTCTCCGACCCGAAGAACATGACGAACCTGAAGGCTGAGTTCTTCATCCCCCTCATGGTCGATAAGCTCATCAACGACGGTACCGCCACCTGCAAGGTCCTCGACACCACCTCCAAGTGGTTCGGCGTCACCTACGCTGCAGACCGTCCAGGCACCGTGGAGCGCATCAAGAAGCTCGTCGATGACGGTGTCTATCCCTCGCCGCTGTTCTAAAGCACGATTCCAAAAGAAAAGAGGACATTCCCGTGTGGGAGTGTCCTCTTTCTTTATGGTTATAGCTCAGTCGTTGATGGCGCCGCAGTAGGGACATTTGCCTTTCTGCTGCAGGCGTTGGTGGCAGCGGCCACAGAGGTAGCGGGCGCGGGCATAGACGATGTAGCGGTAGAAGGCGAAGACGATGTAGGCGAGGGCGAGGATGGCGGCTACCACGATGGGTGTCAGCGAGATGACCAGATAGATAATCATACTGACAGCCAGCAATGCCAATAGATAGAGAATGGCCTCGGTGCCACGCAGCAGGCGCAGGACGTCGTCGAGAACGGCGATAGACAGTAGGAACAACGCCCATACGGAACATAGGAAGAAGCAAAGCAGCGAGGGCTGCGAGAACGGGTTCAGGGTGGGATGGAAGTAGAACGTCACCCACATCTGTGGCGCACTGTGCTGGATGAGTGCATAAAGCCATGCGGAGGTGGTGAGGGCGGTTGTGAGCAGCGTCGGGTAGATGCTGGGGATGTCATCGAGATGAATCATGCGGAAACGCTTACGGCGCACGAGATGCACGAGGGCGATGGCTGCCGCTACGGCCGTAATCATCAGGAACCACAGGACGTGGCCGTTGGAGAAGAACAGGATGAACTGGCTGATGGGGTCGTCGGGTGTGGAGGCTTTGAGGAGGTCGCTCTCATGGAGCCAGCCCATGGTGTCCTGGTCGCGTGCCACCTTCACCCACACACTATCTACCGAGTCTTCGGGGATGGTGGTCATGGCGGCGATGACGATTTGGTTGTGCTTCCACAGCCATACGCTGTCGCTGCTTTCCATAGCACCCTCGCTCCAGTGCATGGGGCGCTCCTCCAACAGCAGAAGACTGTCGGTGTTTACGAGGAGGTTGTAGCCCACGCCGTAGGGGCGGCTGAGGCGTTGTGCCGTGCTGTCGGCCGCGCTTTCAGCGGTGTCAAGGATGATGTGCTGGGGCGGGTTGTAGCAGGAGGCGAGGAAGAGCAATAACAGACCCACCCCCCTGCCCCTCCCTATATGGAGGGGAGTAATTACCTTTGATAATATGTTGGATAGACGTTTCAATTTCTCAATTTCTCAATTTCTCAACACTTGCATCTCACACGCTTTGCAGTCGAAGCGCAAGGGGAAGGTGCGGCCGTCTGAGAGGCGTAGTGAGAGAGGTTCACGGTAGGGAAGACGCTTGCCGTCGCGCGTGCAGTAGCCCAAGGCCTGGCGGAGGCAGAAGCGGCAGGTCATGAGAGGAGCGACGGACTCTCCTCCCTCCCTCCTGGGCCTCACCCAGCCCCCCTCTCCAAAGGGCGAGGGGGACTTTGGGGAGGGAGTGGTTACCTTCGCAGATGAGGGCTTACTGTTTTCTTGAGATTCTACTTCCTCCCTACAAGGTTGAGGCAGGGGAGAAGGCTCGCTGGAAGAGAGTCTGCTTACCATTTGCCTCCTCCACTCTCCCAGCACAGAAGCGGGGATGAACCAATTGTCGTAGAAGCGAATCTCGATATCTTCCTCGGTGCAGGTGTAGGGTGTGTCGCCCAGGCGCATCAGCTGGCGGCGGATATTGTCGGCCTGCGGGGTATGGGCGGGTTCGAGTTCTTGCACGTAGGTAGTAGAGGACACCGAGGTGCCCGTTTCTTTGATGGTCAGCGTCAGACGGAAGCCCGTCTCATGGTCTTCGAGAACCCAGCGGACAGGGATGCGACGTTCTGCGGTGGGGCGAGTGAGTTGGCGCTCGAAGTCGGCATCGTAATTGCGATAGAGAGGTGTGTCAGGGCGCAGGAGTTTGAACACGGAAGGGTCGGCGGGATGGATGCGACCCTGTGCATCGACGCTGTTCACACGGAAACCGTGCAGCTGGCCGTCAGGGGTAAAGAAACAGAGGCCATCGCCGTTGTGGAGAGCCCCACCCCCGCCCTTATGCATGAGGGTAGCATACGATCCGAGTGGTTCGCCCAGCGATTTTGGCGTCAGTGGTTGGTGGATGGGCTCGCGTGTGCGACCATGCAAAAAGTAATCGGTGAAGCCGCGGTTGAAACTCTTCAGCGGGTTGGGCGTGAAGGAGATGGTCGAGGTGCCGAGTGAGGCGCGGCAGTAGTCTTGCGGCCGGCGTGTCAGGATGGCATCGATGCGTTGGCGGTAGTAGGCGGTGATGTTCTTGACGTAGGCGACATCCTTCAGGCGCCCCTCGATTTTGAACGAGGTGATGCCCGCGTCCATCATCGCTTCGAGGTCCGCTGAGCGGTTCATGTCTTTTAAGGAAAGCAGGTGGCGCTGGCGAAGGGGAGAGCCAGCGGGAAGGCCTTCGGGAGAGCCCGAAGGAACGGTAACTATTTTTCCGTCGGCATCGATGAGGTCGAAGGGCAGGCGGCAGAACTGTGCGCATTCGCCGCGGTTGGCGCTGCGACCAAAGCAGTACTCACTGGCGTAGCAGCGGCCGCTGTAGCTGACGCAGAGGGCACCATGCACGAAGGCCTCCAAAGGCATTTCGGGCACGGCGGCATGGATGGCACGGATGTCCTCCAACGAGAGCTCGCGTGCCAGCACGGTCTGCTCATAACCAACTTCGAGGCGCGCACGGACATCGGCGATGGTGCGGTTGTCCATCTGCGTGGAGCTGTGCAAGGGCAGACGACCGCGATTCAGCGTCATCAGCCGCTCGTCTTGAACAATCAACGCATCCACGTCCGCAGCCTGCAGCTCTCCTATCATCGCGTCCACGGCAGGTAGCTCCTCGTCGTAGAGAAGGGTATTGACGGTCACATAGATTTTTACTCCGTAGGGTTTGGCAAAGCGCACGAGCGTAGCGATGTCCTCGATGCTGTTGCCTGCCGCTGCCCGGGCTCCGAAGCGCGGTGCACCGATATACACGGCATCTGCGCCATGACGGATGGCCTCGATGCCACATTCCAGGTTGCGGGCTGGCGAGAGAAGCTCTATGGATTTACGATCTGTCAATGTACGATTTACAATCTATGGGGCCTTGAACCATTAACCATGAATCATCTCGATATCGTAGGGTGTCTCTTGATAGACGTAGTAGTTCAGCCAGTTGGTGAAGAGGAGGTTGGCATGTGCGCGCCAGCTGACGAGGGGCCCTTGGTCGGGGTCGTCGTTGCGGTAGTAGTGGCGCGGCATAGCGATGGGCAGCCCCTTCGCCAAATCGCGACGGTACTCGGTGTCGAGTGTCAGGGGTGAGTACTCGGCATGACCGGTGATGAAGAACTCGCGGCCCTCACGTGCCATGACCATGCAGACGCCCGACTCCTCGCTCTCAGCGATGATGGTGAGACCTTCTACGGCCTCGATGTCCTCGCGCCGGATCTCTGTGTGGCGGCTGTGGGGCATTTGGAAGACATCGTCGAAGCCGCGGAAGATGGGGAGGCTGGGCTGCAAGGGCGTTTGTGGAAAGATGCCGAACATCTTGGCCGACAGCGGATGCTTGGGAACGCCGTAGTGGTAGTAGAGGCCAGCCTGCGCCGCCCAGCAGATGTAGAGCGTGGAGGTGACATGGGTGCGTGCCCAGGCAAAGATGTCGGAGAGCTCGTCCCAGTAGGTCACGGCCTCGTAGTCAAGATGTTCCACAGGCGCGCCCGTGATAATCATGCCATCGAACTTCTGGTGACGCAGAAGCTCGAAGTCCTTGTAGAAGGCACGCATGTGCTCCACGGGCGTGTTTTTCGAGGTGTGACTCTTGATCTTCATCAGCGTGAGGTCCAACTGCAGGGGCGTGTTGGAAAGCACACGCACGAGGTCCGTCTCGGTGGTGATTTTGATGGGCATCAGGTTCAGCACCACGATGCGCAAGGGACGGATGTCCTGTGATGTGGCACGTGAGGTGTCCATCACGAAGATGTTCTCTTCTTTGAGGAGATTGATGGCGGGTAGCCTGTCAGGGAGTGTTAGAGGCATATTACCAGATTGTTACACGTCCGCTCTTGGGAACAAACATGGGGTCGGACTCGGTGATGCCGAAGGCTTCGTACCAGGCATCGATATGAGGCAGGGCGCCGTTCACGCGCCAGCGTCCCAGAGAGTGAGGATCGCTCTTGGTGAGATTGCGGATTTCCTCATCGCGGATATTGCCGGCCCATACGCCAGCGTAGGCGAGGAAGAAACGCTGTTCTGGCGTGAAACCGTCCTGTGTGGACAGCGGGGCATCCTTCGTGGCGTTCTTAAAGGCTTGGAAGGCGACCTGCAGACCACCATGGTCAGCCATGTTCTCGCCGAGGGTGAGTTGGCCGTTGGCCTGGAGACCGGGCAGCACCTCGATGTTGTTGAAGAAGTCGCGCATGACATGAGTACGTTCCTCGAAGTTCTTTGTATCCTCGGCCGTCCACCATTGGCGCAGGTTGCCGTCCTTGTCGAACTTGGCACCCTGGTCGTCGAAGCCGTGTGTCATCTCATGACCGATGACCACGCCGATGGCACCGTAGTTGAAGGCATCGTCGGCGTTCATGTCGAAGAAAGGCGGCTGCAGGATACCTGCGGGGAAGCAGATCTCATTGGTCGTGGGATTGTAGTAGGCGTTGACCGTCTGTGGTGTCATGTACCACACGGTGTTATCCACGGGCTTGTTGAGCCTGCGCTCCACCTCGTCGAAGTTCTCCCAGGCAGCCACGTTCTTGATGTTGGTCCAGTAGTTGCGGCCAATCTCGAGTTTGCTGTAGTCTTTCCATTTATCGGGGTAACCCACTTTGACGATGAAGGCGTTGAGTTTGTCGTGGGCCACGGCCTTTGTGGAGTCAGACATCCATTCTTGTGCGTCGATGCGCTCGCCGAGGGCCACTTGCAGGTTGCGCACGAGTTGCGTCATGCGTTCCTTGGCTGCTGCGGGGAAGTATTTCTCGACATAGAGCTGTCCGACAGCCTCACCCAGTGCACTTTCTGTGGCGCTGACGGCACGTTTCCAGCGCGGACGATCCTCCTGGCGGCCGCTCATCACCTTGCCATAGAAGGCGAAGGTCTCTGCGCGCATGGCATCGTCGAGATAGCTGGAGGCGGCATCGATGAGCTGCCAGCTGACGTAGTCCTTCAGCGTCTGCAGCGGAGTGTCATTCCAGATGGCTTCCACCTCCTTCATGAACTCAGGCTGTCCCACGCTTAGCTCGGTAGCCTTGGCGGCACCGTGGATGCTGAGATAGTGCTGGAGCTGCAGACCCGGATATTGTTTGTAGAACTGGCTGGTGGTCATCTTGTGGTAGTTGGCTTCGTCGTCGCGCAGCTCCGTTCTGCTCTTCGAGGCTTTGGCCAGACGTGTCTCCACGGCCAGCACATCGCTGACGCGCTGTGCGCAGTCCGCATCTGTGGTCACCTTGCATCGTGTGAACATGTTTGTCATGTACTGCTTGTAAGCCTCACGGATGGCCACGGTGGCGGAGTCAGTGTCGAGATAGTAATCTTTCTGTCCCATGTGCAGACCGCTCTGGCGCACCTGCAACAGGTTGTTTTTGCTGTCCTTGATGTCGGCATCGATGTAGTAGCCGAACATGCCGCTGATGCCCTTCACCTGCAGTGAGGAGTAGAGGCGGAACAGCTCTTTGGCGTCGTAGCAAGCCGCGATGCTCTGCAGGTCCTCGCGGATGGGCTCCAGTCCCTGCTTGTTGAGGCTTACGCTGTCCATAGCGCTGTTGTACATGGTAGCAATCTTGTCGGCGATGGAGCCAGCCTCATTCGTCTGGGCAGCCACGCCTTCGATGAGCTCGCGCAGTTGCAAGCGGTTGTTCTCTGCCAGCAGGTCGAAGCTGCCGAAGCGTGCATACTCGGCTGTCAGCGGGTGGGCATCTGTCCAGCCGCCGGTGGCATAGCGATAGAAGTCGGTGCCGGGAGCTACCGTGGTGTCAAGATTGGCGATGTCGATGCCTGTCTGAAGGGTCTGCTGCCCTCCGCAAGCGGTCATGAGGGAGAGAGCCATAAGGGGAAATAAGTGTTTAAGTTTCATATAGGATGATTTTTAATGAGGCTTATGGGGCTAATGGGTCTAATGGGCCCTATGGGATTTATGAGGTGATAGCCGCGAGCGTTTCGGAGGCGGTCATCCACTCTTCTTCTGCGGCTGCGAGCTGTTGCTTGAAGCGGGTATATTTCTCATAGAGGGTGGTGTCGGTAGCACCTTCGGGCGTGGCCATTTTGTCTTCGAGCAGATGGAGGGCGGCTTCCAACTGTGCCACTTTCTCCTCGGCCTCGCTGACCGCTTTCTCCAGTTTCTTGCGCTGGCGGGCTGCGGCTTTCTGCTCTTCCCAGGAAGCAGCAGCCCCCCCTACGGCCCCCGAGGGGGCTTCTGTTGTCTTGCTGGAAGAGGACGAAGGTGTAGTATCCCCCACGGGGGATGAAAGGGGGGCTTTATTCAACCAATCATATATACCTCCGATATGCTCTCTCACCTTTCCGCCGCCGAAACTATAGACGCGCTCAACCAAGCCGTCCAGGAATTGGCGGTCGTGGCTGACAACGATGACGGTACCGTCGAAGGCCGCGATGGCCTCCTTGAGCACATCCTTGGATTTCATGTCGAGGTGGTTGGTGGGCTCGTCGAGGATGAGAAAGTTCACGGGTTCCAGCAGGAGCTTGATCATGGCCAGTCGCGAGCGCTCACCGCCCGACAACACCTTGACTTTCTTGTCCGAAGCCTCCCCGCCGAACATGAACGCGCCAAGGATGTCGCGGATTTTCATACGCACATCGCCACGCGCCACGCGGTCGATGGTGTCAAAGACCGTCAGCTCGGGATCAAGCAGTTGCGCTTGGTTCTGTGCGAAGTAACCAATTTGTACGTTATGCCCTACCTTCAGCGAGCCTTCAAAGGGAATCTCGCCCAGGATGCATTTTACGAGTGTGGATTTACCTTCGCCGTTGCGCCCCACGAACGCCACCTTCTCGCCTCGGCGTATGGTGAGGTTGACGTGGGCAATCACCTCCTTTTCCCCATACGCTTTGCGCAGGTCTTCCACCATCAAGGGAAAGTCGCCGCTGCGCTGGCAAGGCGGGAACTTCAGGTGAAGTGCGCTGTTGTCGATGTCATCCACCTCGATGGGTACGATGCGGTTCAGCTGTTTGATGCGCTCCTGCACCTGTACCGCCTTAGTGGGCTTGTAGCGGAAGCGCTCGATGAATTCTTTGAGGTCGGCGATTTCCTTCTGCTGATTTTCGTAGGCCCGCAGCTGTTGTTCGCGGCGTTCCATGCGGAGCTGCACGTACTCGTCGTATTTCACCTTATAATCCCATACGCGCCCGCACGAGATCTCGAGTGTCCGGTTCGTGACATTGTTGATGAAGGCGCGGTCATGGGAGACGAGCACTACGGCGCCCGCCCGCTGCAGCAGATATTGCTCCAGCCATTGGATGCTGTTGATGTCGAGGTGGTTGGTGGGCTCGTCGAGCAACAGCACATCGGGTTGCCTGAGCAGCAGCTTCGCCAACTCAATACGCATGCGCCAGCCTCCGCTGAGCTCACTGGTAGGGCGGTTGAACTCAGCGCGCTCAAAGCCTAATCCTAGGAGTGTACGTTCCACTTCAGCTTGGAAGTTAAGGCCGCCCATCATTTGGAAATGGTCTTCGGCGTGGGTGTAGCGCTCCACAAGCGCCATATAGTCCTCACTCTCATAGTCGGTGCGCGCAGCCATCTCCTTTTTCATCTGTTCAATCTCCTCTTGCATCTCGTGGATGTGCTCGAAGGCCAGGAGCGTCTCTTCGATGACGGTGCGTTCGCTCGACAGATTCATGACCTGTGGGAGATAGCCCACCGAGATGCTGCGCGGCACAGCCACCGTACCCGCCGTGGGCCGCTGCTGTGCTGCGATGATCTTGAGGAGTGTCGATTTGCCGGCACCATTCTTGCCGGTGAGGGCTACACGGTCACGGTCGTTGATGACGAAACTCACGTCCGTGAAGAGAGGCTTCGCGGCAAATTCTACGGTGAGATGCTCAACTGATATCATGTCTGCGATAACAGTTTATACGAAAGCCTGACGTGCTTTCTTCAACAGGTCGGATGCGAAGATGAAGTCGGTGAGCGCTTGGTTGTCAGCGGTGGCAACCTGGCTCTTGTCGCCCGTCCATTCCTGACGGCCCTCTTTGATGAAGATGATACTGTCGCCGATACCCATCACGGAGTTCATGTCGTGGGTATTCATGATGGTGGTCATCTGGTACTCCACGGTGATGTCGTGGATGAGGGCATCGATTACGAGGCTCGTCTTGGGGTCGAGGCCGCTGTTGGGCTCATCGCAGAACAGGTACTTGGGGTTCAGCGCGATGGCGCGGGCGATGGCCACGCGCTTCTGCATACCACCGGAGAGCTCATCGGGGAATTTACTCTGCGCGTCGATGAGGTTGACGCGGTCGAGACACTGTTGGGCGCGCTTTGTGCGTTCGCGCAGCGTCATGCTGGAGAACATATCAAGGGGGAACATGACATTCTCCAGCACACTCATGCTGTCGAAGAGCGCAGCAGACTGGAAGATCATACCCATCTCGCGGCGCAGGAGCGCGCGTTCCTTCTTATTCATGGTCACAAAGTTGCGGCCGTCGTAGAGGATCTCGCCTTCGGTGGGATTCAGGAGTCCCACGATACATTTCATCAGTACGGTCTTTCCCGATCCGGACTGTCCGATAATCAGGTTGGTCTGTCCGGCGGGGAAGCTGGCGGTGATGCCCTTGAGGACTTCGCGGTCGGCGAAGGTCTTATGGAGAGTGTGTATTTCTATCATGAGAGAATCTGTGTGAGGAAGATGTCGGCGAAGAGGATGAGCATGGAGCAGTGTACGACGCTGTCCGTGGAGGCCTTGCCGACTTCTACGGAGCCACCCTCGACGGTGTAGCCATAGAAGGCGGACACGGAGGCGATGATGAAGGCGAAGAAGAAGGACTTGATGTAGCCCATCCACACGAACCAGGCGTTGAAGGAGTGCTGCAGGCCGTAGGTGAGGTCCTCGGTGGTCAGGATGCCGGAGATGCAGATGGCGTAGGCTCCGCCGAAGCCTGCCATCATGGAGAAGGTCACGAGGACGGGAATCATGGTGACAAGGCCCGCAATCTTGGGAAGGATGAGGAACGAGGCGGAGTTGACACCCATGATTTCGAGCGCGTCAATCTGCTGGGTGACGCGCATCGTGCCAATCTCAGAGGCAATGTTGGAGCCCACCTTACCGGCGAGGATGAGACACATGATACTGCTGGAGAACTCCAGAAGCAGGATCTCGCGGGTCGTGTAGCCTGTGGAGAAACGTGGCATCCACGGACTCGACACATTCATCTTCATCTGGATGCAGATGACAGCGCCGATGAAGAACGAGATCATCAGCACGATGCCGATGCTGTCGATGCCCAGCTTCCCCATTTCCTTGATGTACTGTTTCCAATACATTCGAAAACGCTCAGGACGGCTAAAGACTTTTCCCATCAGCAGCAGGTATCGGCCAAAGGTGTTGAGAGGACTTAATAGTGCTTTCATTTGATGATGTTTTACCCCCTATGGAGGCTTCATACATGTACGTTATGACTTAATTTGGGGGCAAAAGTAGTCAAAAAAGACTAAAAGAAAGGTGTGTAAGGGCAGTTTTTTTGTTGTAAATGATAGAAAGTGGTAAGATTTGTGTACTTTTGCGCACTCATTACGCACGTATGACCGAAGAAAAGACCATTATTGACCCTCAAAGCACAGCTTTTGTGGCTCCTCATCAGGACGAGCCCTTGCGCTTGTGTGCCGAGCATCTGAAAAAGATCTATGGCAAGCGCACGGTGGTCGATGATGTCAACTTCTATGTCGATCAGGGTGAGATTGTGGGACTCTTAGGACCGAATGGTGCCGGTAAGACGACCTCGTTCTATATGACCACGGGTCTCGTGATTCCCAATGAAGGCCAAGTGTTCATCGGTCATGAGGAGATCACGGGTCTGCCCGTCTATAAACGTGCTCACAAGGGTATCGGCTATCTGGCGCAGGAGGCCAGCGTGTTCCGTAAGATGTCGGTGGAGGATAACATCGCCAGCGTCTTGGAGCTGCGTACTGACTGCACCGAGGAGTACAAGCGCGAGAAGCTGGAGAGCCTTATCAAGGAGTTCCGCCTGCAGAAGGTCCGCAAGAACACGGGCGACCGCCTTTCCGGCGGTGAGCGTCGCCGCACGGAGATTGCCCGCTGTCTGGCCATCGACCCTAAGTTTGTGATGCTCGATGAGCCATTCGCGGGTGTCGATCCTATCGCGGTGGAAGACATCCAGCTCATCGTGTGGAAGCTGAAACGCATGAACATCGGCGTGCTCATCACCGACCATAACGTGGAGGAGACGCTCTGCATCACCGACCGTGCTTACATGCTCTTCGAGGGTCGCATCCATTTCAAGGGCACGCCCGAGGAACTGGCGGCCAACGAGATCGTGAAGGCCAAGTACCTGACCAACAGCTTCGTGCTGCGCCCGAAGGACTTCGAGAGTATGGATCGGGAACGACAGCAGGCCGACGAATCCGCGCTTGGCACGTCTTTTGCAGATAAAGCCGAAAGCAGTAAAGATTGATTCATTACTATCTATAATACGCATTACAACTCATGAACATTCAATTCGACAAGACTTCAGGTGTGGCCGCTGAACTGACCATCACCTTCGAGAAGGCTGATTATCAGGAAAACGTAGAAAAAGCACTCAAGAACTACCGTAAGAAGGCAGCCCTGCCCGGCTTCCGTCCTGGTCAGGTGCCTATGAGCTTGATGAAGAAGCGTTTCGGCGGCGAGATTACCGCTGAGGAAGTGCAGAAACTGCTGAGCGAGAAGCTCTATGGCTATCTGCGTGAGAATAAGATTGACATGCTCGGCGATCCTCTTGCCAGCGAGAAGCAGCAGCCTGTGGATTTCGAGGCTGAACAGCTCAACTTCATCTTTGACATTGCACTGGCACCTCAGTTTGATGCCAAGTTGACAGATGCCGATAAGATTCCCTATTATAGCATCAAGGTGACCGATGAGATGGTCGATGGTCAGGTGAAGGCCTACGCCCAGCGTGGCGGCCACTATGACAAGGTCGAGAGTTATCAGGAGGGTGACATGACAAAGGGTCATATCGCAGAACTCGACGCCGATGGTAACATCAAGGAGGGCGGTATCCAGAAAGAAGATGCTGTCATCCTGCCCAACTATTTCAAGAACGACGACCAGAAGAAAAAGTTCCAGGGCATCAGCGTGAACACCGTCATCACCATCAACCCCGCTGCAGCCTATGAGAATAGCACCATCGAGCTCTCCAGCCTCCTCGGCATCACCAAGGAAGAGGCCGAGAATGTGAAGGGCGACTTCAGCTATCAGATCACCGAGATCACCCGCTATGTGCCTGCAGAGCTGACACAGGAGCTCTTCGACCAGGTCTTCGGCGAAGGCAAGGTAAAGGGCGAGGAGGAGTTCCGCGCTGCCATCAAGAAGCAGCTCGAGAACCAGTTCGCCGAGGATGCCCAACTGCGCTTCATGATTGATGTGCGCAAGTATCTGGAGAAGCGCATCGGCGACCTCGAATGGCCTGATGCCCTGCTCAAGCGCATCATGCGTGCCAACAACCCCGACAAGGGCGAGGAGTATGTCGAGCAGAACTACGCCGGCAGCATCAAGGAACTGGAATGGCACCTCATCAAGGAGCAGCTGGCCGACCAGACCGGCATCAAGGTGGAGCAGGACGATGTCCTCGAGACCGCCAAGCGCCAGACACGTATGCAGTTCGCCCAGTACGGCATGGGTAATGTACCCGATGAGATCATCACCAACTATGCCAACGAACAGCTCAAAAAGAAGGAGCAGATCGATGGCCTTGTGGCACGCTGCGTGGAAGAGAAGCTCGGCGTGGCGCTGAAGGAGGTCGTGAAGCTTACCAAGAAGAGCGTCACCCTTGAGGAGTTCAACAAGCTGTTCCAAGAGAAATAATCCATGCAACAGTCAGATTTCCGTAAGTTCGCCACCGGCCATCTCGGCCTCAACGGACAGGTCCTGGACGACTATGTCAGCCTCCAGAATCAGTATCTGAATCCCTACATTCTGGAGGAGCGCCAGCTGAATGTCACGCAGATGGACGTGTTCTCGCGCCTGATGATGGACCGCATCATCTTCCTGGGCACCGCCATCGACGACTACACGGCCAACACCCTGCAGGCCCAGCTGCTCTACCTCGACAGCGTAGATCCCGGCAAGGACATCAACGTCTATCTGAACTCCCCTGGCGGCAGCGTGAGCGCCGGCTTGGGCATCTATGACACGATGCAGTTCATCACCTCCGACGTGGCCACGATCTGCACCGGCATGGCGGCCTCCATGGCTGCAGTACTGCTGGTGTCGGGCAAGGAGGGCAAGCGCAGCGCGCTGCCTCACAGCCGTGTGATGATTCACCAGCCTCTCGGCGGCGTACAGGGTCAGGCCAGCGACATCGAGATCGAGGCCCGCGAGATTCAGAAGCTCAAGAAAGAGCTCTATCAGATTATCGCCGACCACAGCCATACGCCGTATGACAAGGTGTGGGCCGACTCCGACCGCAACTACTGGATGACGGCTGAAGAGGCCCGTGAGTATGGGATGATTGATCAGGTGCTCACCCGCAAACAATAAGTCCTCGCGCTCGCGCGTACATTAATCAATATTAAGAATGGCAATAAAGAAATGCTCTTTCTGCGGCCGCTCGGAGAAGGAAGTGTCCCTGATGATCAGCGGTATCAACGGCTTCATCTGTTCCGACTGTGCCATGCAGGCTTATCAGATTGTTCAGGAACAGGAGGGGGCTGTGCAGCCTGCCTCGTCATCACCGTGGGCTGATAAGCTGGACTGGAAGACGCTGCCGCGTCCCGCCACCATCAAGAGCTACCTTGACCAGTACGTCATAGGGCAGGAGGATGCCAAGCGCTATCTGTCCGTGGCCGTCTATAACCACTACAAGCGTCTCTGCCAGTCGGTGACAGACGATGGCGTGGAGATAGAGAAGAGCAATGTCGTCATGGTCGGTCCCACGGGAACCGGCAAGACGCTCATGGCTCGCACCATCGCCAAATTGTTGAAGGTCCCGTTCACCATCGTGGACGCCACGGTGTTCACGGAAGCCGGTTATGTCGGCGAGGACGTGGAGAGCATCCTGTCGCGCCTGTTGCAGGTGGCTGACTTCGATGTCGAAGCCACCCAGCGAGGTATCGTCTTTATCGATGAAATCGACAAGATTGCGCGTAAGACGGACAACCCCAGCATCACGCGCGACGTGAGTGGCGAAGGCGTGCAGCAGGGACTCCTGAAGCTGTTGGAGGGCTCTGTCGTCAACGTACCTCCCAAGGGCGGTCGCAAGCACCCCGATCAGGACTATGTGCAGGTCGATACCCGAAACATCCTGTTCATCTGCGGCGGCGCCTTCGACGGCATCGAGCGTAAGATTGCCCAGCGCCTCAACACGCATGTCGTGGGTTATAACTCCGTGCAGAACGTCGCGCGCATCGACCGCAACGACCTGATGAAGTACATCCTTCCCCAGGACCTAAAGAGCTTCGGCCTGATACCTGAGATCATCGGTCGTCTCCCCGTGCTTACCTATCTGAACCAACTGGATCGGAAAGCGCTAAGAGCCATCCTCACGGAACCAAAGAACTCCATCATCCGCCAGCAGCAGAAGCTCTTCCAGATGGATGGCATTGAGCTGGTCTTCGCAGAGGATGCACTGGAGTATATGGTCGATAAGGCTGTGGATTATAAGCTGGGTGCACGTGGCTTGCGCAGCATCGTGGAGGCGATCATGATGACGCCCCAGTTCGAGTTGCCCTCGTCAGGGAAGAAGCGCTTCGAGGTGACGCTGGACTACGCGCGCCAGCAGCTGGAGAAGTCCAATCTCAACGCCATGCAGGGATGATGTCCTGAACGGCTCATGATTCCAGAGCCGCTAACAACGTTAAAAGACTTTCGAAAGGCCCCAAAAGCAGTGCTAAACGGCTTTTGGGACCTTTTTTATAAGAAAAATGCTGTAAAAGGTAGGAAAAAGTGAAGAAAAACTTGGAAAATAGATAAGAAAGTGTATAACTTTGTAACGCAAAGGAATCATCATGGATAAAAACATCAATCTGACAGAGCAACTGAAGCATTACTTCGGCTTCGACACTTTCAAGGGTGATCAGGAAGCGATCATCCGTAATGTGTTGAGCGGAAATGATACCTTCGTGTTGATGCCTACGGGAGGTGGTAAGTCCCTATGCTACCAGCTGCCGGCGTTAATCATGGATGGCACGGCCATCGTGATTTCTCCGTTGATTGCATTGATGAAGAACCAGGTGGATGCCATCCGTCAGGTGAGTGCCGACGACGGCATCGCCCATTTCATGAATTCCTCCCTCAACCGTTCCGCCTTGGACCAGGTGAAGGCCGACGTCCTATCGGGGCGCACAAAGTTGCTCTACGTGGCTCCCGAATCCCTCACGAAGGACGAGAACATCGACTTCCTGCGGCAGGTGAACATCTCGTTCTATGCCGTTGACGAAGCACATTGCATCTCGGAATGGGGCCATGACTTCCGCCCTGAATACCGCCGCATACGCCCCATCATCAACGAGATTGGTCAGTCTCCCGTCATCGCGCTCACAGCCACGGCCACCGATAAAGTGCGGAGCGATATCAAGAAGAACCTGGGGATGATGGAGGCCACGGAGTTCGTGAGCTCCTTCAACCGCCCCAATCTGTACTACGAGGTACGCCCCAAGACCAAGGAGATAGACAAGGACATCATCAAGTTCATCCGCCAGAACGCCGGTAAGAGCGGTATCATCTACTGTCTCTCCCGCAAGAAGGTGGAGGAGCTTGCTGAGGTGCTGCGGGCCAACGACATCAACGCACGTGCCTACCACGCCGGCATGGACACGCCCACGCGCACCCAGACACAGGACGATTTCGTCATGGATGAGATCGACGTCATCGTGGCGACCATCGCCTTTGGCATGGGCATCGACAAACCCGACGTGCGTTTCGTCATTCACTACGATATTCCCAAGAGCCTCGAGGGCTATTACCAGGAAACCGGTCGCGCCGGCCGTGATGGCGGCGAGGGTAAGTGCATCGCCTTCTACACCTATAAAGACCTTCAGAAGCTGGAGAAGTTCATGGAGGGCAAGCCCGTGGCCGAGCAGGACATCGGGCGCCAGCTCCTGCAGGAGACGGCCGCCTATGCTGAGACGAGCGTCTGCCGCCGTCGCGTGCTCCTTCACTACTTCGGCGAGGAGTACAACCAGGAGAACTGCCACAACTGTGACAACTGCTTGCATCCCAAGTCCAAGGTCGAGGCCATGGACGACCTGAAGAAAGCCTTGGAGGTGGTCGCCGCCGTCAAGGAGAACTTCAAGGTCAACCATATCATCGACGTCATCACCGGCAATCCCACCGAGGAGGTCATTGCCCACAAACACGACGATCTGGACTGCTTCGGCTGTGGCGACCAGAAGGATGCGCGCCATTGGAACACCATCCTCCGTCAGGCCATCCTCGGCGGCTTCATCTACAAGGAAGTGGAGAACTACGGTCTGTTGAAGCTGACGGATGAGGGACGTAAGTTCATGAAGAAGCCCACCTCCTTCCTGATTACCGAGGACAACGACTTCGAGTACGATGGCGGCGAACCTACAGGTGGCACGGCAGCCGTGGACGATGAACTCCTGGCAATACTCCGCGACCTGCGCAAGAAGGTAGCTCGCGACAAGGGCATACCGCCCTATGTCATCTTCCAGGATGCCAGTCTTGAGGCCATGGCCACCGTCTATCCAGTGACCATTGAAGAGCTGAAGACCATTCCCGGGGTGGGAGAGGGCAAGGCCAAGCGCTACGGCAAGGCATTCTGCGAACTCATCTACCGCCATTGCGAGGAGAATGAGATCGAGCGCCCCGAGGACCTGCGCGTCCGCACCGTAGCCAATAAGAGCAAGAACAAGGTGAGCATCATCCAGTCCATCGACCGCAAGGTCGATCTCAAGGACATCGCCCGTTCCAAGGGCCTGGACTTCGACGAACTCCTCGACGAACTCGATGCCATCGTTGATAGCGGCACCAAGCTTGACATCTCTTACTACATCAACACCGTCCTCGATGCCGACCAGGTGGAGGACATCTTCGAGTACTTCCGCGAGAGCGAAACCGACGACATCGACGATGCCCTCGACGAACTCGGCGAGGACTATGACGAAGAACAAATCCGCCTCGTCCGCATCAAGTTCATATCCGAAATGGGCAACTGATGGGTAACGTATTATCTTTTACCTAAAAGATGAACGATATTCAAATCATACAGCAGAAGATTCATGAGATTCGTGGCCAACGCGTGATTCTGGATTATGACTTGGCGGAATTGTATCAAGTGACGACAGGAAACCTGAATAAGGCCGTAAAGAGAAATATCCGACGTTTTCCACCTGATTTTATGTTTCAACTGACCAAGGATGAGTTTGAAGAGTTGAAAGCTAACTTGATATTCCATTTTGGAATTTCAAGATGGGGTGGCACTCGTAAGTTACCTCATGCTTTCACGGAACAAGGTGTCGCAATGCTCTCTGGTATCCTAAATAGCACTATAGCTATAGATATGAATATAGCTATTATGCGAGCCTTCGTTGCTATTCGTCAAATGGCCGCCACCCTTCCACCAACCAACACAGCTGCCGATCTCGCTCAGTTGCGTCAGGATTTCGAAGACTTGAAGCTTGACATAGAGGACATCCTATCGAACCAGAATGACATCAATGAGGATACTCGTGCACAGCTGGAACTCATCAATCAGTCATTAGCTGCGTTACAATCGACTCATAGGCAGCCTCGCCGCCCCATCATCGGATTCAGTATTCCCAGTAAAGAAGAACCCTAACATATAGGAGCCCCCATTAAACTCTTAAACCCCTTAAACTCTTAACCCGTTTATGCAATAAACCAATAGATTAGACATACAGACAGAAGCGTCCGCTTAGATTCTTGTTTCGGAAATTTCGCCAAAATCAAAGAAACAACCAAGAGTAAAAGCACGGATGCTCACGCCGACGGCGTGGGCTTTTACTCGTATATGATAGTCAGGTGTTTGGCGAAACCTCGGTAAACGTAGACGAAGTGAAGTCCACGTTTTCTTTTTGTGCCTTGCCTCTGTCCACTCAATAATAGGGAGGGGTAGCCTAATACCCCAACCACATTCGTTTGATTGGAGCCTTCCACTTCAAGGCAAGCCTGTCGTAGATGCTATTTCTTGATAATTATGCGAACACAAACAACTCTGTATATTAGGGGAAAATGTGTTATCGCAAAAGCAACGTCCACAGGTTTCCGTACATCTTTAGAAGCATAGAGGGTGTATGGATTTCCACAAAATTGTTCTACATTGTCGGCTCTCTTTCCCTACTGTCAATCATAACGCTTCTCTTGACAAAAAGCACACTTTAGTGTGGGAATAGTGTTAATATCCTCCCCAAATGCAGTTTTTTGAATTATTTTTTGTACCTTTGCCCTCGAAATTTCGGCGTATAGGTCAAATTGCAGGATAGTTTAGTGGTACTTTGTTTCAATGGGTCAA